>RGPS01000347.1 GCA_010084195.1 Terriglobia bacterium | reverse complement strand
CCTGTATCTCCTTTAGAACCTGTGTAACCTTGAACACCACGAGATCCTGTATAACCAATATCTCCTTGAGAGCCTGTGTAACCAATTGATCCTGTGTAACCTTGAACACCTTGCGATCCTGTGTAACCTGTATCTCCTTTATCACCTTGAGATCCTGTGTAACCTTTAGAACCAGTGTAACCAATTACGCCTTGCGAACCAGTATATCCGATTTCTCCTTGAGAACCTGTATAACCGATAATAACCTTGATCACCTTGAATACCTTGCGAACCAGTGTAACCAATTACACCTTGAGATCCTGTATAACCTTTAGAACCTGTGTAACCTATGTCGCCTTGTGATCCTGTGTAACCTTGAATACCTTGAATACCCTCACTACCAGTGTAACCTATAACACCTTGATCACCTTGATCGCCTTTTGATCCTGTATAACCGATATCACCTTTTGAACCTGTGTAACCTTTAGATCCTGTGTAACCTATATCGCCTTGTGAACCTGTATAACCAATATCACCTTGTGATCCTGTGTAACCTTGAATACCTTGTGAACCTGTATAACCTTGATCGCCTTTTGATCCTGTATAACCGATATCACCTTTTGATCCTGTGTAACCGGCAGATCCTGTGTAACCTTGAATACCAACAGCACCATCTAAGTTAATTGACCAAGAACTTTCAGAACTATTTTGTGCATTAGTAATATCTGAAACTTCAGCAGTTAAAGCACCAGTGCCAGAATTGTAAGTTAAAACTTTAGCATGTATGTGATTTGCTGGAGTTGCTGTTGATGAAATTAAAATTGTTTGATTAGCAGAATAATCTAATCCTAAATCTGTTGTTGTTAAAGATATAGTATCAGTAAGAGAATAAGTTGATAAATTTAAATTTGTTGTAGATGTTGTATGGTAAATATCTCCATCAGCACCGGCAGATCCTGTGTAACCTTGATCACCTTGTGAACCTGTATAACCTAAATCTCCTTTTGAACCTGTGTACCCTTGATCACCTTGTGATCCTGTGTAACCAATATTTCCTTGTGAACCGGTATAACCTATATCACCTTGCGAACCTGTGTAACCTTGAATACCTTGATCGCCTTGATCACCTTTTGATCCTGTAAATCCTGTATCACCTTGTGAACCTGTGAAACCTTGAATACCTTGTATACCCTCAGATCCTGTATAACCTATTTCACCTTGTGAACCTGTGTAACCTTTGGAACCTGTATAACCAATATCTCCTTGTGAGCCTGTAAATCCTGTGTCGCCTTTATCACCTTTTGATCCGGTGTAACCTTGAATACCTTGTATGCCTTGTGATCCTGTATAACCTTGTAAACCTTGTATACCTTCCGATCCTGTGTAACCGATATCACCTTTAGATCCTGTGTAACCGTGAATACCTTGTGAACCTACATAACCAGTATCACCTTGTGAGCCTGTGTAACCGATATCACCTTTTGATCCTGTGTAACCAATTACACCTTGTGAACCTGTATAACCTATATCACCTTGAGATCCTGTATAACCTTGATCACCTTGAATACCTTGTGAGCCTGTGTAACCTTTTGAACCTGTGTAACCAATTACACCTTGCGATCCTGTATAACCTTGAGCACCTTGTGAACCTGTGTAACCATCGTTACCTTGAGGCCCTTGTATACCAGCAGCACCTGATAAATCTGTAACATAAGAATATGCTGAACCTGTCCATAAATATAATCTTCCATCTTCGGCATTTTCTACATCATTTGTATTAATGATAGCAAATTCTCCTGCAACAATTCCTGTAGGAGAAGTATCAGCAGTTAAAGATGCTACTGATGAATAAATTTTTGCAATATTAAATCCAAGTCCTGTATCTCCTTTAGAACCTGTATAACCTGTAGTACCATGAGAACCTGTATAACCTGTAGTACCTTGTGAACCTGTATAACCTTGGTCGCCTTTAGAACCTGTATATCCAATATCACCTTGAGAACCTGTATATCCAATATCACCTTGCGAACCTGTATAACCGATATCACCTTTAGAACCTGTGTAACCTTGATCGCCTTGTGAACCGGTATAACCAGGATCTCCTTGAATACCTTGAGAACCTGTAAAACCGTGAGAGCCTGTGTAACCGATATCACCTTTTGAACCAGTATAACCTATTGGGCCTTGAGAACCTGTGTAGCCAGATGATCCTGTGAAACCTTGATCACCTCTTGAACCTGTATAACCTATTGAACCTGTATATCCTGCATCACCTTTTGATCCAACAAAACCTGTTGAACCTTGAGAACCAGTATAACCGATTTCTCCTTGAGAACCAGTATAACCTGCTACAGTTGTTTGTAATTGCCAAGCATTACCATTAAAGATCCATGTACGATTACCTAAGGTATACGTATCATTTAATTGCGGATTACTAGGGAAGTTTAAAGCTACCATTAATTAATTTCTCTCTTAATTAGTTAATTCTTATTATTATTTATAAAAGTTTTTACTTTCATTAATTTATTTTTTTTTATTAAATATAATCTATACTTACAGCATTAACAAATTGTGTTCCTGTAGATCCACCAGTCCATGCACCAACAAAAACATAACTTCCATTAGGAGACCAAGATGTTATATCTAAAGAATTTTGTAAACTTCCTCCGTTACCATGATATACAAATGCGTATCTTGATGAACCGATTGTTTGTAATACTAATTTTGCTGATACCCAAGAACCAATATAAGTTGTACCAGTTAAAAAATCTGTTTCACTACCTGTTGCAGTACCATTTCTATAAAATTGTGTTTTATTTGTAAATGTTTTATACCAAAAAGATAAACTATTATTTACCACAGTATAAGGTTGTGAATTATTAAAGTTGTTTGTTCCTCCTATACCAAAAGAAACACCATCAGCAACATCTTGATAAAAAGAAATATACATACAAAGGTCTTTTGTAAAATCTATATTAGTTAAATTCCAAACAACTCTACCATTTTGATTTATACCATTATTAGTTAATCTAACTCCATTTGTTGCATCTAAATAAGTTCCTGTAGAACCTGTAATTGTACCTAATACAGTTCCTCCTGATGTTGGATTACCATCAGCAGGTGCTGACCAACTAAATTTTTTATTATTTCCTAATCCTGAAATACCTTGTGAACCTGTATAACCAATA
>RGPS01000346.1 GCA_010084195.1 Terriglobia bacterium | reverse complement strand
TCTGGACAGAATTATCTATCTCATACAGGACATACCTACTTATCATCAAATCTGTCATTTAGTGTCACTCAGTGAAAATAATTGTTATTGTAGAGAGACCGCTTGAAGCGAATAATTTTTCCTTCTTTTGCTCTGGGTCTCTTGGCAACGAACTCGTGGTGTTCCGCACCAATTAATTCAAAAGGAACCTGCTCATAGAGTTCAGCTTTAGAGTAATTCGTAAGCGCCGTTTACGCCCCATTGGATATCCCCCTTTCGCGTTCACTGCCGAGGAGAGAGTCTCGTCCTGATTTAACAGGAGGAGACGGCGATGACGGATGTTGCGGATGGTTTCGACGGGCAGATAGAGATCGTCCGTCGAACGCGGGGCTACCGGCGCTGGCCGGATGACGTGAAGGCCCGTATTGTTGCGGAGAGCTTTCAGCCCGGGGTGCGGGTGGCGGATGTCGCGCGCCGTCATGGCCTGGCTTCACACCAGCTTTCGGACTGGCGCCGGCAGGCGCGGCAGGGCCTGCTGGCCTTGCCAGCGGAGATGATGGCGGGTGTTGTCGAGGAAAGAGACATGGAACCTGCCTTCGTGCCGGTGATGGTGGTCCCTGAGGAGGAAGACAAGAGTTCCACCGACGGGAGGATCACGATCGAATTCGGCGGCGGCGTGATGATGCGGGTGCCGGGCGATATTCCGGATGATCGGTTCATGGCACTGGTGCGGGCGCTGCGGAGCGGATCGTGATTGTCGCCGGCCAGCGGCTGCCGATCCTGGTTGCCACGCGGCCTGTCGACTTCCGTTGCGGCCATCAGGCCTTGGCGCTGATCGTGCAGAACGTATTGAAGCTCGATCCCTATTCCGGCGTCACGGTGATCTTCAGGTCGAAACGCGGCGACCGGCTGAAAGCCCTGGCGTGGGATGGAACAGGCCTTGTGCTGGTTTACAAAGTTCTTGAGGTCAGTGGCTTCGCATGGCCCGCGATTCAGGATGGCGTGATGACGCTTTCCCGGGCGCAGGCCGAGGCCTTGTTCGAGGGCCTCGACTGGCGCCGTGTGATGGCACGGCAGGTTCAGCCTCCGGCTGCGGCAGGATGACTCGGAGAGCATATTCTTGCTCTGGGACTTGGTCTCCCGCCGCCGTGTTGCGTATGAACTGGCATGTCTTCGGCCTTCGACATCAGCCGCTTTCCTGACCTTCCGCTGGAGGTGCTGAAGGCCTTTGAGGCCCAGCAGGCAGCACTCGAGGCGTCGCGGATGGAAACCATTATCGAGCGCGCGGCACGCCTCCACCAGGAGGCAGTTGTGTCGGAGAAGGAAGGCCTGATCGCCACGCTCAAGGAGCTCATCGAAAAGCTGGAAGGTCAGGTCGGGCAGTACCGCCGGGCAAAGTTCGGACCGAAGTCCGAGAAGCTCCATCCCGACCAGTTGCAGCTCGCGCTCGAGGACATAGAGACCGCCATTGCCGAGACCCAGGAACAGATCGCGGCGGTCGAGAAGCAAATCGAAGCCACACAGGCGGATAAGGACAAAAAACCGCGCAAGCCCCGCAAGGAACGCAAGCTTCCCGATAACCTGCCGCGCGTCGAGCAGGTCATCGAGCCCGAGAGCATCGCTTGCCCCTGCGGCTGTGGCGACATGGTCAGGATCGGCGAGGACCGCTCGGAGCGCCTCGACATCATCCCCGCCCGCTATCAGGTCGTCGTGACCATCCGCCCCCGCTACGCCTGCCCCAGGGGCCGGACAGGGGTGCTTCAGGCCGCGGCCCCCGCCCGTCTGCTGGAGGGCAGCTGGCCGACCGAGGCGCTGCTGGCGCATATCGCGGTGGCGAAACATTCCGAGCACATGCCGCTGAACCGTCAGGCCATGGTCATGGCCCGTCACGGGGTACCGATCGACCGCTCGGTGCTGGCTGACTGGATGGGCCGGACGGGCGCCCTGATCGCGCCAGTGGTCGAGCGCATGGCCGTGTTGTTGAAGAGCGGAAGTTCCCGGCTCTATGTCGATGAGACAAGGGCTCCGGTTCTGGACCCCGGCCGGGGCACGACGAAGACCGGCTACCTGTGGGCCGTGCTGCGTGATGACCGGGGCTGGGGCGGCCCGGCGCCGCCCGGCGTGGTGTTCCACTACCATCCTGGCCGTGGCGGGCAATATGCCAGCGACATCCTCGCGGGCTTCGAGGGAACCATCCAGGTCGATGCCTATGGTGCCTACACGCATCTCTCCAAATCCAATCGTCCGGGCGGCAAGCCCCTGAAGCTCGCCTACTGCTGGGCACACGGGAGGAGAAAACTGATCGAGGCCAAACCCAAGGCAGGCTCGCCCATCGTCGACGAGGCGCTCCTGCGCATCGCCGCGCTCTACAAGATCGAGGACGGCATCCGCGGCAAGGCCCCGGATCACCGCCGTGCCGTCCGCCAGGAGATGTCCCGGCCGCTGGTCGATGCCTTCTTCGATTGGCTCTCGGCCCAGGCCGCGCGCGTCTCGCGCAAGTTGGAACTGGGCAAGGCACTTGCCTACATGCTGAAGCGACAGGCCGGCTTCCGGCTGTTCCTCGAGGACGGTCATGTCGACATGGACTCGAACCTGGTCGAGAATGCCATCAGGAGCCCGGCCATGAATCGCCGCAACGCGCTCTTCGCTGGCCATGATGAGGGCGGACGCTCCTGGGCCCGCATGGCTTCGCTCATCGGCTCGGCGAAGATGAACGGCGTCGATCCTTACGCCTACCTCCTGTACCTCTTCACCAGACTTGCCCAGGGGCACCTCAACAAGGACATCGACGCCCTGATGCCGTGGGCCTACGCCGCGTCCTCAAATCCCTCACAATGAGCTCATCCGGGATTCCCCAGTGACCTCATTGTGAGCGCTCAAATCAGCCCCCACATCGACACTGCTCCGACAATCCTTCAGGCCGCAACCGGAAACTCTATGGGGCGTAGACGGCGCTTACCCTGAAGCAGCGATGACGTGGTCGTTCCCGTCGCAGAGCAGCATTTGGTAGGGACTGAACCTGACGATACTCTTGAAGCCACCGAACGAAGAAATGTTCTCAGTTTCCGCGAGGTGTTCGATCTGCTGCTGCTTCTGAAGAGAGGGAATGACTATGCCCTTTTCCCATCTTGAGATCGTTTCCTGGTTTGAATTCACCTCGTTCGCGAACACGGCCTGGCTCCAGTTTCACGCCCGGCGAAT
>RGPS01000345.1 GCA_010084195.1 Terriglobia bacterium | reverse complement strand
AGCATTTTCCGGTAGTCGGCATAGCCTGGAATATCGCCCAGCAGCTTACGCTCTTTGGCTAGGCCTTTCTCGTCGGCATCGGCCACGCCGACGATCTTCGTGCCAGCGATTTTTAACCAGACGGAGTCCTCCCCGTGTCCGTAGTTACCTTGACCGGTATGACCGATGACGCCGACGGTCAGCACGCGTGAAGGGTTCTGTCCGCGCAGCAAGCTGCTGGACAGCGCCAACGCGGAAGTAAGCAGGAAATCACGGCGCTTCATGAGATTGGGGGCGAGGAGGATTTCTGTCTCATATCATTAATCTAGCAACCGGATTCAAGTTTCGTGAAGAACAGCCGAAAATGAACAGGTCAGGCTCGCACAGCACAATCGTCAGCAACCCGGGACCTTATTAAGCGTTTACTACTGACTTCGCTCAAAGCGGGGTTTCGCTGAATAAAACGCGTAACCCAAGCTCAAATACTCCCGATGCGCCCTTCCCTGCTTTGCTTGCTTTTTTCCACCTTACTCTCCTTGGCAGCAGAGCCGGCCCGTCGTCCCAATGTGCTCTTCATCATCGTCGACGACCTGACCACCACGCTCAGTTGCTATGGCGACAAGGTCGCACATACGCCGAATATGGATGCCCTGGCCGCCAGAGGTGTTCGCTTCGAGCACGCCTACACCCAGTTCGCCCTCTGTAACCCGTCGCGCTGCTCTTTCCTCACGGGTTGCTATCCAGAACGCACCCAGGTCTATGATTTAAGCACCAGTCTTCGCGTCGGCTTACCCGAAGTCGTCACGCTTCCTCAGGCATTCAAGAATGCGGGCTATCTATCCGGTCGCATCGGCAAAGTCTTTCACGTCCCAGACCCTAAGACCAAATTAGACATCGAACTAACCACCCCGCTTAATCTCGACAACATCATCCTGCGAGAAAGCAAACTCGCCCAAGAAAGCGAAGGCGATCTTTCCGACCCGGTCCGCACCAAGGGACGCAAAGATGTCACTTATAACAAACCTTACGGGCCCTCCAATCACCCGGACAAAGATTTTACCGATTACGAGATTGCGACTCGGGCCATCAATTCGCTGGACGCCTGGAAGGATAAGACCTTCTTCCTAGCCGTGGGCTTCATCCGGCCGCACACGCCTTACGTCGCGCCGAAAATTTTCTTCGACCAAGTCGATCGGAAACAAATCACCCTGACGCCCTTCTATCAAGAAGGCGGAGAGAATCTCTCCCTTGTCCCGAAGGCCGCCCTGCGTCCCAACAATAATGTCTTTTCACTCAAACAAGCCAACGCCGTCGAGTCCATCGACGCACACCAAGCCTACGTCGCCTCAGCGGCATGGGCCGACTCTCAGGTGGGACGCGTCCTTAATAAGCTCAAGGAACTCCATCTCGACGAAAACACCATTGTCATCTTAACCGGCGATCACGGCTATCAACTCGGTGAACACGGCCTGTGGGCCAAACAGACGCTCTTCGAGGGTAGCTGCCACGTTCCGCTCATCGTCGCCGCCCCCGGCATCAAGCCTGCCGTCTGCAAAGGCTTAGTTGAACAAGTCGACATCTACCCCACCCTGACCGGTCTCGCAGGCCTGGAAACCCCCAAGAGCGTGCAAGGAACCTCACTCCAATCCCTGCTTCTTGATCCGTCGGGCAAGGGAAAGCCTGTCGTCTTTAGCACGATGATTTCGACGCATACCAAATTCATGGGGCACAGCGTGAGCACGGACCGCTTCCGCTACATCGAATGGGACGAAGGTCGCGCCGGATATCAGCTTTACGACCATGAATCCGACCCCGATGAATTACATAATTTAGCCGGCAAACCGATTCAAGTCGATCGACTCAAACGGATGCAGACCCGCTTGGCGGCACACTTGAAATCTGTCACCGCCGAAAACCCAAAACCTGCCGGCGATACTGTCAAATAAATCATTCAACGATCAAGACGCCGCGCATGATCTGCGAGTGACCGGGGAACGAACACAGGTACGTGTATCGTCCGGGCTCCTTCGGGGCGTTGAAGTAGACGGTGGTCTTCTGGCCGGGGTCCAGCATGCGAGAATAGCAGAGGACATCTAGAGTCTCCGGGACGTAATGCCGAGCGAAGCCATCGGGCTCGGCCACCATCTTAGCGGATAACTCGGTGACCTTCTCTTCGGCGCCCCTGGCGACGAGGACGAAGTTGTGTGGCATGATGTCGGGGTTCTCGAATTTCAGGGCAATGCCCTCTCCCGCCTTCGCGCGTAACTCCTTCTGGACATATTGCATGGCGTTCCCAGTGACGAGCTTCAGTTCGCGTACCGGACCCCGGCACATGTCTATCTCCCACTTGACCGGATTGGCCTTACCCGAAGCGACAGGCACAGCGTGGTCATGGGATCTGTCCTTCGGCACGGCGACATAACCCGGGAAATCCGTGAACGCTTTGCCGAGATGATGTGCGGTCAGGAACACGTCCTGGCTTCGATCCACGGTGACACCGACATGGAGATGAATCTGACTGGCCGGGACAAGCTGCGGGATTTCGAGGAACAAGGTCTTGCCGCCATCGAGGACCTGGGAGCTCTTGATATGCAGTACATCATGCCCAGGGCTATCGGGATACTTCACGGAATACTCCGGCGAACCGTAAGCCGGGCCGTAGAGGTAGTTCCAGCACTGGGCGAAGTGCGCCGAGGCCTTGCTGACGACGGCCTGATCGAGCGCACGGTCGAAACGGAGAAGCACGCCGTTGTCGCGCGCCTCATGGCCAATCAGCGTGGGGAAACTTCCTCCGACATGACGTACGCGATGGATGGCTCCGTCCTGCGGCGTATAAGTACCCCAGCCGACCATACCGCTGACATACAGATGGCCGTCATGCGGCCCGAATCGCCCATGCTGCGGACCGCTCACGAAGTTGCCCGTAAGTTTGACGGCCGCCGACTGCCAGACTCCTTCCAGGAGCTGCCGCGATACGAGCCACGCGCTGCCCGTTCCAAATGAGAAGTGCAGGAAATTGCCGTCAGCCTTTAAAGCCGGCCATCCATTGTCCGATAAGAAGACCTGCCCGCCGCACGAGTTATCCTCCCCGCGAGGGAGCTGCAGGATTGGCAGGGTCGTCGCCAGGCCACCCTTGGGACCACCGGCGCCGAAGTGCGATCCGACATTCAAGGTCGTATCGGCCATGAACACGGCTGAGGC
>RGPS01000344.1 GCA_010084195.1 Terriglobia bacterium | reverse complement strand
TACCTCCGCCCGACACGGAGCCAAATCAAGTAGTATCGGTGACTCGTTGTAGTTGAGGCTCGGGTTGCGCAAGCACTCCAGGC
The DNA here is from genome assembly GCA_010084195.1 of Terriglobia bacterium. Classification (GTDB taxonomy): domain Bacteria; phylum Acidobacteriota; class Terriglobia; order Bryobacterales; family Bryobacteraceae; genus BOG-234. The sequence continues at coordinate 3,107 of RGPS01000344.1, read as the reverse complement.
GATTCACAACTTAAAGAAATTTCTCAAGGAGAGAAAATGTTTAGTATCGCAAAGAAAGTATTTGGCATTGCCGCCGTCGCGACAGTTTCCGCGGGTATGGCATTCGGCGCGGCAACCTGTGTAGCCGGTGCGGCGCCTGTTGTGGGCTTTATTCCGCTTGAACAGACCAACGCTCTGCTTCCCCAGTTTCAGATCACCTGCAGCGGTGGTGTTACTACCGATCGCGTGACCATTCAGGCGTTCATTTCGCCCGCACTGCCCGTGACCGGCAAAGTTGTCAGCTCCAGCGCCGGGACACAGGAAGCGGTAGCGACCACCAACGCCGCCGCCACCCTCCCGGCCGGTGTCGTCACCGACGAGGGTATTCTGGGTGTGGTTAGTGGCTCCACTATCACCTTCAGCAACATCGCGCTGCTCTCTGGCTCCACCACTATCACCATCTCCAACGTTCGCGTCAATCCTTCGTCGCTCAGCGCAGGTTCTGGCATTCCGCCCTCAATTTCGATCAGCGCGTTTGTTAGCGGCCCCGGCGCGGTTCCTGCGGCCATCTCTGCTACGACGATGGCTTATGCCCAGAACGGCCTTGGTTCCGTCAAGAGCTACAAGAACGGTACGATCAACCTCGCCTCTGGCGTACTTACCAGCCCGGTTTCGGGTGCCAGCAATTTCACGGTTTGCAATAAGACTGGCCCGGTCAATACTACTCCAACTGGCTCCGTTGCCATGGTTATCCAGGTCAACGAGAACTATGCTCAGGGCTTCCGTAAGGGTGGCCAGGCCTCTCAGGTGACTAGCTACCTCAAGGCAACAGTGGCAACCGCGCTCAGCAATGCACCCACCACCGCTGACCGCCTGCGGATCACGTTCAACAACGTTCCGGCCGGCGTTTCCCTGCTGGTTCCGAAAAGCGTTCCCGCCCAGACCGGCAGCTCCGCAGCCCTCACCGGTGCCACCACCGCTGATGCTTCGAATGCGGCTCTCACCTCCGTCGGCACCACCGTTGCTCCGGCTGCTGTCGCGTACAGCGCAGATGTTGCGGCTGTCTCCCTCACGAGCGGTACAGGTTCGGTTATCTATGACCTCTCCACGGAAGATCTGGCCGCCATCGACCAGTTCAACATCCCCGTCTTCGTCAACTTCAGTTCCAACGGGGCAACCGCCTCTGCCACACCGATGACCGCTACGGTTAGCTACGCACAGGTTGGTACCACTCAGATCCCGAACTTCGTTGTCGGTACCAGCACCACGGCGCTGACGGGTTCTCTGTTCAACTCCTGCACCACCAGCTTGCTCTTCCCGTTCGTGACCAACCAGCTTGGTTTCGACACTGGCATGGCGATCTCCAACACCTCGTCCGATCCGTTCGGTACGTCTGGTGCAACCGCTCAGGCTGGTACTTGCTCCTTGAACTTCTACGGTTCGGGCGCTCCGACCCCGGCTAACGTTACCACTCCGAACGTTCCCACTGGCACCGTCTACACTCAGGTTCTCTCGGGTGTGGCCGCTGGCTTCCAGGGCTACGTTATCGCTCAGTGCACCTTCCAGTACGCTCACGGCTTCGCCTTCATCACCAACGGTGTTGGTGTCAACGGTGGTCTGTCGCAGGGTTACCTGGCCGGTGTGATCCCGGACGTCAACCAGAAGTCCCGTGGTGCCGATCCGCTCAGCGCCGCCGGTGCAGGTTCTGGCGAAACGTTGGGCAACTAACCTTCGCAACTCAACAACAAAAAGGGGGGGAGCTTCGGCTCCCCCCCTTTTTGTTTGTGCCGAGCATTTTCGACAGCTTGAAGGTGAAAGTCCTTTTCACAGCCTGATGGAGGACGGGAGCAAAAACGTCCGGCAAAGAATGCGATCCGAATGTACAAGAACCGGCTTGCGAGTGGAGCTTACCTCGGGAGATCTGTTGTCTGTCGCGAAAACGTGACTGACGGTGCCGCAAGTTGCCCTGCTCTCACAGCAGAAACCCCCAGAAGGGCATATCGAGTCCGGTAACGGATGAAGCCGAAGGCTTGAAGTGCGATCGTGGGTAGTCGTCCGAGCTTCGGCCAAAGCCGATCCGAACCCCAAGCCCTCACCGGCTCAAGTCACGTAACCGCCGCAAGCTCTCAACCTTACTGGGTTCCGCCCACTAAACCACCAAGGGCGATCCCCCGGCTTTGCTGGGGTGGCACTAGCAATTTGATATTTCCGGGAGTTCGGGTTTTCGCTCACCCGCCCCACATCATCCCGCCCACGCCCTTCAATTCAAGGGGCCAGCAATCGGAAAGCCTCCGGCTCTCCCGGAGGATCGTTACTCCGAAACAACCTGGATGTTGAAAACACGGCGGAACGGCTGTGCTGTAATCGCAACATAATCCGCAACCTTCCCTGCGCTTTGCCGTCGGACCGTAATCACAGCCTTCGCCCCGCCCTCCAGGTGTAGTGGCGTCACATCAACCACGATATTTTTGATAGTCTTAACGTGCGCGTCAACAATCAGATCCAGTGGCCCAGGCAAGCCGTTGGTGATTGTTATCAACTGGACCGGTTCCTTCTCACTCAAGACCACCGAGACTCGGTCAATGCCGATTTTATTTAGGAGTGAGCCGACATCCGGGTTATCCAAAGTACCCGGCGCAGCCCCCTTCATATCCATGCCCGCCCCACGGCTTTGATCATTCACCATCTTGCCAAATGGCGTGGCCGCTTTTGTCTCTGCAGGGACGTACCAACACCAGACTCCCTTTTCTATTTTCCAGTACGTCGGTGTCGGAAAATCGAAAACCTGCGCCCCGGCGCCCGGCATCAACATCAGGAGTTTAGCCTTAATGGTTACCTTCGCCACCATGTCAGCTTGAAGGTCAATACTCATGATTTCAAAATTCTTGATGTCCGGCTTTTTACCGGCGTAGTAGTCTTCTTTCGACTCCTCTGCCACTAGTGCCTCAGCTTGGCGAAACTTCTTGTCGACCATCATTTGGTAATACTGCTGGACGCGATCACGAAGTGCCTCGGTAGCAGGCTGCGACGAAAAGTAGTCTGCGATCCATATCTATATCGTAGACGCTTGCCGCAGCCTGATAGTTTGGCGCGGTGCGAGCTTCAGAACGGCTTCCGCCACCGAAGGC
>RGPS01000343.1 GCA_010084195.1 Terriglobia bacterium | reverse complement strand
GTGTCAATCGGCGAACGGCGAAAGCCGGACCCGCAGGAGCGACCGGGTTTTCTGCGCGTGGACACTTGTGCATCAGGGGGCTTGGGACGGTGCCAAGGGAGTCTGTCACATCAACGCAGCGGACACGGTTACCCAATGGGAGGTGATCGGTTGCGGCAGCAGGATCAGCGAGGCGTTTCTGATGCCGGTTTTGGAGGCAAGGCTCCACCAGTTCCCGTTCCCGCTACTGGGGTTTCGCTCCGACAACGGCAATTGGAAAAGCTGCATGCGGAGTTCACAAAGAGCCGGGCAGGCAAGTGCCAGAACAATGCCCTGGCAGAAGGGAAGAATGGAGCCGTGATTCGCAACCGTAAGGCTGGACGAGAGTGGGAAACGGATCCGAACATACAGGACCAACGACTACGAGACACCGTACGAGAAGCTGAAATCGCTGCCGGATGCAGTCGACTTACTGAAACCACGAGTGAACTTCAGATACCTGGATCAGGTGGCCGGAAAGATGACCGACACCGAATCAGCACGGAAGATGACCGCCGCCAAAACGACATTGCTGCGTCAGTGCAAAATCGAACCGCCGGTACCACCGCAGTTTGCATGAAGCCAGCAGGCGGTGAAAAGGACATCGGTCGCTACGCTTCCGACTGCCACCGGTTTCATGCTCATCCTTCGATTGGAAAATGCTGTGTTACTCGATGTCTGTGACCTTGGTGGCCAGTTCGAAGCGCCCGGCTTCCTTCCCGAGGCGGGCGGCGATGGCGAGAGTCAGCATTTGAATGGGCAGCATTTCGAGGATGGGGCGGATGGCGTCATCGACTGCCGGGATGCGCAGGGCGGCAATGTCGGCGTCGGGGGAGACCAGGGCGCTGAAGCCTCCGGCGGCGCGGATGTCGGCCCCCATGGCCCGGTTGAGAGCTCGGGCTTTGTTGTCGCCTTCGAGGATGAGGACGAAGATGTGTGCGCCGAGCGTTTCCCAGGGGCCGTGGCGGAAGGCAGCGGAGCTCATACCCTCGGCGGCAGACCGGGTGGATTCCTTCAGGATGAGGCCTCCCGTGAGGGCTGCGGCAAGGGAGGGGCCACGTCCGATGACAAAGAACTGACGGATGCCATCGAGGACGGTGCCGAAGGCGGCGACATGTTCGCGCCAGTCTGCGAGATAACTCTCGACGGCAGGAATGGCCTTGTTGAGTTCGGCGCGGGTTTCACTCAAATCCGCTTCGCAAATGATGGCGGATAACCATTCGAGGGCGATTAGCGTGGCCACGTAGGTCTTGCAGGAGACGGTCGATTCGACTCCGGCCTGAATGAGAATATGGGCTGCCGAGTTGATGGCCAGGGGTGAGTCCGCAGTATTTGTGATGGCGAGGACGGGGGCTCGTCCCTTCGCGAGTTGCAGCAGGCGAACCATTTCAGCACTTTTACCCGACTGGGAAACGGCGATGATGATCGCGTTCTGGTCGAGGGTCTGATCGAGGTAGTGAACGAGTTCAGCGGTATCGACGACGAGGGAGGGCAGGCCTCGATTCGAAAGAGTGAGGTGAAAAGGATAAAGGGCGTGGAGAGAACTGCCCATGCCGGTGAGAATGATGCGCCGGAAGTGGCCCTCGTTGATTTGGTTAGCGAAGCCGCGAATTTCGGGGGCGTCGACAAAGGCGTCGAGAGATCGCCGGAGCGCCCGGGGCTGTTCCAGGATGTCGTTTAGATAGGAGCCTTCGATGATATTGAGCAGGGTTATTCTCCGTTTCTGACCAGCCAGACGCAGGCAGCCCCGACGAGCGCGGTGCGGTTGCCAAGGGTGGCGGTTGTGATTTTCAGGTGGTCTGTGGGGACGAGGCGACAGTTCTTGTGGACGATCTCACGGATGACAGGCAGGAAGAGTTCGGCACTTTGCATGACGCCTCCTCCCAGAGCTATCACGTCGGGGCCGTAAAGCGTGACGAGGTTGGCCAGACCGAGGCCGAGGTAGCGGGCGGTTCGCGCCACGATGCTTATTGCCTCGGGTTCACCCCTTCTTGCCTGGGCACAGATTTCTGCGGCGGTGCGGGAGCCGCCCTGCGCCATGGCGGTACCGCTGGCGAGAGCTTCCCAGCACCCGGTGGCACCGCAGTAACAGAGGGGGCCGTTCGGGTCGAGGGTGTGGTGGCCTGCTTCGGGGTGGGCCCCGCTGGCTCCCCGGTAGAGTTTGCCGTTACAGACGAAGCCGGACCCGATGCCGGTGCTGATGGTGACGTAGAGAAAGCGTTCGGCGTTTTGACCGGCACCCCATTGGACTTCACCGAGGGCTGCGGCGTCGGCGTCATTTTCGGCAAAGACGGTGAGGCCGGTGGAGAGGGAGAGTTCCCGGGCAAGTTCGAAGCCATGCCAGCCAGGCAGGAGGTCCACTGCGCCGAAGGTTCCGGTGAAAGGGTCAATGGGGCCGGTGGCACCGACGCCAATGCCCCGGAGCGTGGCTGTGCTGAACCATTCGGTGAGGCGGGCGAGGCAGGTCCGGGGGGCGCAATCCAGGGTGGGCCATTCGGTGCGCGCCATGATGTGGCCGGCGGCGTCCACCTGTGCAGCGGCGATTTTTGTGCCGCCGATATCGACTGCTCCAACCATTTCCCTATTCTAAGGCAAGCGCTTGCTTATTGGGGATTTGTGGGTTTTCTGGTATTCTCGAACAATCTCCCTACCCTGGGGCATCCCTCATGACAAAACTCCTGGTCTCGTGCATTTTGCTGGCAGCTTCGGCGGTCGCCCAACAGAAACGAATCTACATTGCGCCGGATGATCATACGGACTACATGTGGACGGGTGACGAAGAGGCGTACCGGCAGGCTTACATCGAGATGCTGGATTACTATCTGGAGCTGGCGGACAAGACGCAGGGGAATCCGCCTGAGTTCCAGAGCAAGTGGCATGCGGACGGCACGCTCTGGTTGTGGACCTACGAACACAACAAGACAGCCACTGAGTTTGCGCGCCTGATGGGGCGCGTGAAGGACGGACACATCAGTGTTCCGCTGAACGCACTGGTATCGACATATGGCGGGACTCCGGCGGAGGCGGTGCTGCGGGGGATGTATTACGCCGGAAGTCTGGAGCGGCGCTTTGGTGTTAAGTTGCCGATGGCGATCGCGATGGAAGACCAGACGTTGCCCTACGGGTTGGGGGCCCTGTGGGCGGGCGCGGGGGCGAAGTACAGCTGGAAGGGAATTTGCGGGTGTCTGACGAAGATTCCGCGAACCGGCCAGCGTCCGCAC
>RGPS01000342.1 GCA_010084195.1 Terriglobia bacterium | reverse complement strand
AGACCATGAATTCTATCCGTGGCTTGACAAGTCGCTCCATATCAGAACCCGCTCTTCGGTGCGGCGGACTTCGGCTTCATACGGATTGCCGACGGGAGCATCGAAGGTGGCCTTCGTGAGGCGGTCAATCACTTCTTCGAGGCCGGGGAGGGCAGGTTCGACCGCATGTTGGGCGACGAGCCTGGCGGCGCGGGTCAGTTCCAGAACGAAGCCAATGGTGACGTCGGAGGCCACGGTGGCGGGGCTGAGGGGATCGAAGCCGTCGCCGGTGGTTCGGGGGAACAGTTCGCGGTGGCGTCCGTACCCGGGAGGACGAGGCGGAATTGCCTCCAGAACCTGCTTCGGGATAGTAAGTTCGGAGGGCTTCAGGGTAGCCGACAGGGCGTCGAGAGCTTTGCGCTGGTTCGTGGCGCTTTCCCACTTCACGGGGGTCCGCTTGTCGCCACGCAGGGCGTAGATGTAATCGATGCCACCCAACATGGAGGCTGCCGACTCTACCGTGTAGCGGTGGTACATGTAGATGGGCAGGAGCGGTTCTTCGATGGTCGCCATGGGGGCACCGCTGCGGATAGTATGCTCTCCGAGCCGGTTCAGGGCGGCCCGGCGGATCTTCATCAGGCGGTTCAGTTCGTCCGCCTGATTGACTCCGTTGGACCACTGATCGACCCTTGGATTGGCGTTCAGGTCCTGATTGGTCTGGTAGCGAAGGTCCTTCTCCCAGGCTTCGTCCAGAATTGGTTGGAGTGCGGGGGCTTCACCATCGGTTCGCCGATGGGAGTGCTGTAGTCCATGTATTCGAGGCCGGTATACCCGGCGCGGGGATCATCGGCCCGTACCTGGAATTTGTCATCGGGCAGTTCGACGAAGGAAAAATGCTCGCGGAGCGTGACAGCTTCGGGCGACGGTGTTACCGAGGCGACGGTACCCGAAGTCAGGCCCCCGCGACCTCCACCACCGCCGGCGACACCGATCTGCGTGGGCCCCTGGGATGGGCCGCCACCGCCACGCCCGCCACCGCCTGCTTCGTTGGTAAAGGTCAACGTCACCTCAATTTCACTGTTCTTGAGGAAGGCACTGGTGCGCGCCATGTAGAAGGCGCTGCGGGTTCTGTCTAGGCGGTAGGCGCCTGGGCGGAGGGAGTTCCCTGCCCCGAGGTTGTCGCGCAGGAAGAAGTCGGTGGCATCCACCAGGACCTGGCCATTACTCTCTGCCTCGATGGTGAAGCCCCATAGAATCGACTTCGCGAAGGAATCCTCCACCGACTTGCGCTCGGCGGGGTTGACGCTGGAGGAGCGGAAGCTCTGGTTGCCCTGGACGAGCATGAGGCGCGGGCCCACCCGTTCGAAGCGGACGATGCGACCGCCGCCTTCCTGACCCCTGTCGAGGCCGATATCGTTGGAGCCGAGACCTGCGGCGAGACCTCCGGCGTAGAGGAAGTCCACACCGACGCGGGGTACCGAGAGCCACAGGCTGCCGGTGCGGTCATCCCAGTAGAGCGGGAAATAGCCGTCCAGTTCCTGCATGCCGGCGGTGCGCTCTTCCACCGTCTGGACTCGGCCTGGCACGGGTGCCGGAGCCGCGCCTCCGCGACCGGCCTGCTGTGCCTGAAGTGCCAGAACAGAGGCAAATAGAACTACGCTGCGGAGAAATATGTGGAGCCACCTTTCGGAGAAACCTTTCTGCGCATTGTAGCGCCGCCTTGATATACGAATACATTCGTAGTAACCTCTTCGTAGATGCTTCCCCGACCAACAGACGCCGAACTGGAACTGCTTACGATTCTCTGGAGCCGCGGTGAGGCCACGGTGCGCGATCTGCACGAAATCGTGGCCGCCCGCAAGCCGACGCAGTACACCACGATTCTGAAGACGTTGCAGATTATGGCGGAAAAGGGTCTGGTGGTGCGCAATCAGGAGCAGCGTGCGCATATTTATGAAGCCGCTATTCCACGGGAGTCCACGCAGCAGCAGTTGGCCGGAGATCTGCTGGAGCGGGCTTTTCAGGGCTCGGCAGCGCTCCTTATGCAGGGGGCGCTATCGGCGCGCCGGGCCTCGGAAGCTGATCTGGCCGAGATTCGTCGAATGCTGGATAGCTATGAGGGGCAAAACAAGTGACTGAATTGCAGAATTTCGTGCATTCGCCGCTGGCCAAAGCACTCGCATGGACTCTGGTTCATTCGCTTTGGCAGGGCCTTGCAATTGCGGCGGTTCTGTATGTTGTGCTTTCCGGTCTGCGCGACTCGCGCACGCGATATGGCGCAGCCTGTTTGAGCCTGCTGGCAGCCGTGGCCGCATTCGGGATTACGCTGGCGAAGTTGATGCCGGCGCGACTGGACGGGGGAGCGACGGTACCTCTGGGGATTCCGGCGGTCCCCGGTTCTGCGGGCAGCCTCGAGGTTCCTCTGCTTCCCGAAAGCCTGCCGCTACTGGCGTGGCTGGCACCTCTATGGATCGCCGGAGTCCTCGGATACTACGTCCTGAGCACGGTATCCTGGCTGGCGACTCGACAAATGCTGCGGAGAGGCGTGTGTCAGCCGGATGAGATGTGGATGGCGCGGTTGGTCGAGTTAAGAGAGAGCCTGAGCGTGACCGCGCCGGTCCGTTTACTGGAGTCGGCCCTGGTTCAGACACCTGCAGTGCTCGGCTGGCTTCGCCCGGTGGTTCTGTTTCCGGTCGGGCTGATGACGGCGCTGCCCGCAGGCCAAATCGAAGCCATCCTGTTGCATGAACTGGCGCATGTCCTTCGCCGGGATTACCTTGCCAACCTGCTGCAAACCCTTGCCGAAGGGCTGTTTTTCTATCACCCGGCCGTCTGGTGGATCTCTTCCACCGTCCGGACGGAACGTGAGAACTGCTGCGACGATCTGGTGATCGCCGCCCGGGGCGACCGCCTGGAGTATGCCAGGGCTCTCGCCACGCTTGAACAATCCCGCTGGCCCGTAAACACGGTGCCGGCCGCAACCGGAGGAAACCTCATGCAACGCATCAGCCGATTACTGAATCCTGCTCAAAAGTCCCGGACGCTGTCCCCTGCCCTGCCTGCGGCTATATTGGCACTGTCCACCGCCCTGACGGTGCTGGCCTGGCAAACCAGACCTGCACCGTCTACAGTCCCGCCACCGCCGCCTGCCAAGGTGTTAGCAGCGCAAAACCAGACACCCGCTCCTGCACCGCCAACTTCACCGACTCAGCGCTTCAACCGAGAGCTTCCACCGCCGCCGGCACCACCGGCTCCGCCAGC
>RGPS01000341.1 GCA_010084195.1 Terriglobia bacterium | reverse complement strand
CCTGATTGGCTGCGACGCCACTCGGCAGGGCGCTCAGATCGAACTGAACCAGCGACTGGCTGTTGTTTGCCCCTCCGACCGCAAGGACTCCGGCTGTCCCGTAGTTCACAGCGCTGGCGGGCACGACGTAGCTGTCCTGGGAAAGCGGGACGGTCTGTGCAAGGCCGACGATGGGGAACGTCAACAAGCTCCACACAAGAACCCTTACCATTGCGTGGCTCATTGATGACCTCCTCCTGGTGGCTCCTGTTTTGAGCGAGGCTGGCAATCCGGCGTAAACTATGGCCGCGTCGGGTGAAGGGCGGGAAACCTGCATTTATCGAACTCTCCGAAGTAAAGATTTCCTTAAGCCTACCGCACCCGGACCAGCAGTACCAAGGGCGAGGTCAGAAAAGAATCAAAAACACTTGACAGGCTGCGTTCGATTGCGCTTCGTGAAGCGGGGGCTACTACCAGCTCGGTTGCCGGTATACATACGCAGGCACAATGCCGTGCTCAAAATGTAGTCGGCGTAATACAATATCAATGTAGAAGTTAGCTTTACAAGAGGTTCTTCTAAAACTATGAAAATCAAACAACTAGCCTTTATGGCTGCGTTGGCAATCGGGCTTACCAGCCTGGCCAGTGCGCAGACCACCACCGCCTCCATCACGGGCACGGTCACCGATCCAAGCGGTGCCGTAGTCCCCAACGTCAAAATCAGTGCAACCAACAACGGCACCAACGTCAACTACACGGCAGCCTCGAACGACTCGGGCGTCTTCAATCTTCTCTTCCTTCCCGTCGGACGGTATAACATTTCCGGCGAGAGCCAGGGCTTCAAAAAGGTAGTCCTCGGACCGTTCGCTCTTGAAGTTAACCAGATCGCCCGCATCGACATGAAGCTCGAAGTCGGCGACACCACCCAGTCTGTCGAGATTAAGGACTTCGCGCCGATTCTCCAGACCGAATCCACGCAGACCGGTGACTCGATCACCGCTTCCCGTCTTTCATCGCTGCCTCTGAATGGCCGCAACTTTGCCAGCCTCACCATGCTCATCCCGGGTGCCATCTCCACCAGCCCGAACGCGATGAACACCTCAGGCCGCGTGCAGGGCTCGGGTTCCCGCCCGCAGGTGAACGGCAACCGCGAGCAGACCAACAACTTCCTGCTGGATGGTGTTGACGTCAATGACTCCATTGACAACCGTATCGGCTACCAGCCCAGCGTGGACGCCCTCGAAGAAGTGAAGGTGATCACGGGCAACGGTTCTTCCGAATTCGGCAACGTCGGAGGTGCCATCGTCAACTCCACGCTGAAGAGCGGCACCAACCAGTATCACGGCAATGTGTTCGAGTTCATCCGCAACGAAAAGCTCGACGCCAATTCGTTCTTCAGCAACCGCAACAACGTGGCGAAGCGTGCCTTCCGCCGCAACATTTTTGGAGGTACCTTCGGTGGCCCCATCGTGAAGAACAAGGTATTCTTCTTCATGGATTACGAAGGAACCCAACAGCGTGATTCCGGTCCCGCAACCGCCAGTGTGGCTCCCGCCGCATGGCGCACCGGTAACCTGACAGACTTCCAGACCAGGTCCGGGCTGTTCATCCGTGATCCGAACACGAACTCCCCGTGCAGCGCGACCGTCTCCACGGGTTGCTTTGTGAACAACATCATTCCGCAGTCACGCATCGTGAATCCTGTGGCCACCAAGCTGTTCTCCAGCCCGGACCTTTATCCCCAGGCGAACAACCTGGGTACCGGCGTTCTCGGCATCGCGAGCAACTATGTCGCCAGCTCGGCGAACACCCTGAAGAACAACCAGGCTGACGTGAAGGGCGATATTCGCCCGAATGACAAAGACAGCATTATGATGCGCTGGTCTATTAGCCGCTACGAGCAGTTTGGAAGCGCGGCTGCTCTGCCGGTCTTTATGACCAGCGGTACCCTCGCTCCCACCATGAGCAGCGTTCTCACCTGGACTCGCGCTTTCTCTTCAACCCTCGTGAATGAAGTCCGCCTCGGTTACACCCGTGTTGCAATTGACGAAGGCCTGCCTGTTGACTGGTCGGGTAAGCTGGGTGCCGATGGCAACGCAAAGTTTGGCATCGGCGGCGGTCAGCCCTACGCTGGTCTGAGCGCGGTGTCTCTCGGCAATGGCCTCAGCGGCGTTGGCACCGGGGCCGCAGTTGGCAGCACCGTCGACAACAAGCTCAGCTACGGTGACAACCTCACCTGGCAGCGCGGCAAGCACCTCCTGAAAATGGGCGGTCAGTTTATCCGCTTCCGCCAGAATCGCTACTATGCCGGCAATAACGGTGCACTTGGTTCCTTCGGTTTCGATGGCACCATGGGCACGGGCGTCGCTTACAGCGACTTCCTGCTCAACCGCCTGTCGACCAAGGGTCGCGGCGCGGTGGTTGGCAAATGGGGTCAGCGCCACTGGCTGAGTGCCTTCTTCATTCAGGACGATTTCAAGCTGCTCCCCAACCTCACGGTCAACATCGGGATGCGTTGGGAATACAGCCAGCCTCTTTATGAAGTTGCGGATCGCCAGGCCAACATTGACCTGGTTGCAGGCAAAGTTCTGCTGGCCGGTAAGGACGGCAACAGCCGCGCGCTGTACGCACCTTACTACAAGCAGTTCATGCCCCGTATTGGTGTCGCTTTCACCCCCCGGAACAACATCGTGATGCGTGTTGGCTACGCCATGTCGACCTTCATGGAAGGTACCGGCGCGAACCTCCGCCTGCCTCTGAATCCGCCGTTCTTCGTAGAAACCAACGTCAACTACGACCAGAATTCGCCTGGCAATATCGGCATTGGTTTTGCGGATGCCCCGAACTCCGGCTCGCTCACCGGGCCCAAAACAGGTGCCAATCCGTTCTATCAGGGCCGCGCCTGGGATCCGAACCTGCGTCCGCAGTTCACTCACCAGTACAACGCCTCGTTTGAGTACCGTATCAGCCCCACGACGTCTGTCACCACGGCCTTCGTCGGGCAACTCGGAACTCACCTCGTTATCCCGCACGAAGGTAATAACCCCATTGCGGGCACCGGTCCGGTTTCCACCTGGATCAACGCCAATGATCGCCGCCCGCTCGCGAAGACTCTTCCGAACGTTGGCAACGTGGCTCTTACCGAGGCCTCTGCGCGCATGAGCTACAACTCGCTGCAGATCAGCGGTCGCAAACGTCTTTCCGCCGGGCTCGAACTCACGGGCTTCTATGTCTGGAGCAAGAGCATCATGGAAGGTCTCGGCTACTATGGCTGCGGCTCTGTCAACGCGG
>RGPS01000035.1 GCA_010084195.1 Terriglobia bacterium | reverse complement strand
TTTGGCGACGTGTGCAGGACTCTTCGCCGTGTCGGATATGAGGGCATCGAGATCGCCCCGTTCACCCTGGCTCCCGAGCCTGGCGCTGTTTCTGTCAGTCAGCGCGCTGAGTATCGCCGCATCATCGCCGATGAGGGGCTGGTTTGCGTGGGGCTCCATTGGCTGCTGGTAACGCCGAAGACGATCCATGTGACGACGCCGGACACCACATTGCGCACGGAAAGCTGGGCTTATGTTCGCGACCTGGTGGATTTGTGTGCGGATTTGGGCGACAACGGCGTTATGGTTTTCGGTTCCCCGAAGCAGCGTTCCTCAACCGGTGGCCTAACGCCGACTGAAGCCACCAGGAACTTCATTGACGGCATGGCTTCCATCGCTGACCACGCCCAGGCCCGCAGCGTGACGCTCCTGATGGAAGCTCTCCCCAAATCGCAGAGCGACATCGTGACCACTTTAGAAGCGGCAGCGGGCGTGGTGGAAGCCATTCATCACCCGGCCGTTCGCACCATGTTCGACACACATAATGCTGAAGATGAGACGGCCCCTCATGCGGAGGTCCTCGAACACTATTTCCCCCTCATCCGCCACGTTCATGTAAACGAAATGGACGGACGCCACCCGGGCACCGGTGACTACGACTTCGTCAGTATCTTCCGTACCCTGAAACGGCTGAAATACAAGGGCTGGGTTTCCCTCGAAGCGTTTGATTTCAAACCCGGCGGGGAAGTTATTGCGACTGAAACTATTAATTATCTGAAGCGGCGTGAAATGGAGGCAGATCAGTGAGTCATTTTCTTGTTACCGGCGGGGCCGGCTTTATCGGTTCGGCGCTGGTTCGGGGGCTTCTGTCCCAGGGTGCGTCCCGTGTGACCGTGGTCGACAATCTTTTGACCGGCCATGCCCGTAACCTGGAAGGTCTATCCGGCCCGTTGGATTTTCGTCAAGTGGATATCCGCGATTACGCTGCACTGGCAGCCGCCATGCAGGGAGCTGAGATTGTTTTCCACGAGGCTGCAATCCCCTCTGTGCCTCGCTCGATTCACGAACCGATTCCATCCCATGACGTGAATGTCAACGGCACTTTCAACGTTCTCCGGGCCGCGACCGCTGTTGGCGTTCGGCGCGTGATTTACGCTGCGTCTTCGTCTGCCTACGGCGACACTCCGGTTCTGCCCAAAGTGGAGTCGATGCCGACGAATCCAAAATCGCCCTACGCTGCCCAGAAGCTGATGGGTGAGTACTACCTGTCGTGTTGGCAGGGGTGCTTTGGCCTTGAGACGATCAGTTTGCGCTACTTCAACGTCTTTGGCCCTCGCCAGGACCCGGGCAGCGCTTACTCGGGGGTGTTGTCGCTTTTCATGACCGCGATTCTGGAGCGCCGGACTCCGACCATCTTTGGAGATGGCGAGACGTCGCGGGATTTTACCTACGTTGAAGACGTGGTCGGTTTGAACCTGAAAGCTGCTGCGGCGCCTGTCTCTGCCTGCGGCCGTGTGTACAACGCCGGGAATGGCGGCCGAATTACGCTGAACGAGGCGTGGGCTATGCTGCAGAAAATTGAAGGCGTCAGCCTGCCGCCGAATTATGGTCCGGTACGCGCCGGAGATGTTCGCGACTCCCAGTCGGATACGGCGCTGGCGGTCGAGTATCTGAAGCACTCGCCGCAATACACTTTCGAACAGGGCATGAGAGCCACGCTCGAGTGGTATCGCGGCGAGTGGCAGAAATCTGCTTAATGCCCGGAGGCGTCGCTTTGTTTTTGCCGACGTTCCCAGCCCGGTTTGAATAACGGCAGGTAGTTTTCCTGCTGATATGGCACTTTTTCAATCTCTTCAATTACCAGGTCGATACCTAAACCGGGACGATCAGACAGGTGAATGTAGCCGTCAATCACCTCAATTGGATTGGTGATAATCTTCTTTTCCCACGGCTCATTGAAGTCGTCGAAAATCTCGTGGATCATGAAGTTGGGCAGCGAGGCATTTAGCTGTGCACAAGCAGCAGAGCAAACCGGGCCCTGTGCGGAGTGGGGGGCGATGACGCCGTAATGCGCATCCACCATATCCGCGATCTTGCGAGTGGCGAAGATCCCACCAAGATTCAAGGGTTCCGGTTGCAGGATACTGATGGCATTGTGCGACAACAGGTCGGCAAACTGCTGCTTCGAAGAGAGACTCTCTCCGGTCGCGATCGGCACCGGACTCCTCCGCGCCACTTCCACCATCGCTCCCACATTGAGGTGGTGCACCGGCTCTTCGAACCATGCCGGCCGGAATTCATACATCTTTTCTGCCATTTGCACTGCAGTCGCCACATCGAACCGGCAGTGGCCTTCGATCAGCAGATCCACATTTGGGCCCACGGTTGATCGCACGGCCCGGATAATGTCCAGCGAAAGGTCGAAGTCGTAGCGGGACATCTGCCTCCAGGCATTCCCAAACGGGTCAAACTTCATGGCGGTATAGCCTTTGGCTACGACCTTCTTCGCACATTCAGAGAAGTTTTCCGGGGTGCGCGGCCCGCGATACCAGCCATTCGCATAGGCCCGCAGTTTGTCGTGACAGCGCCCGCCCATCAGGTTATAGATCGGCTGATTGCACGCCTTGCCGATGATGTCCCACAGCGCAATCTCAATCGCGGAAACTGCGCACATGTGGATCTGGCCACCCTCGGTATAGACATCGCGCGTCAGTCGCTGCGTGATCGTCTCCACCTGGAACGGGTCCATGCCTATGGCGAAGGGCTTCAATTCATGAATCGCGGCCTCCACCGTCTTAGCGAAATAGTTGATGGTGCCTTCGCCAATCCCGTGTATTCCTTCGTCTGTGGAGACCTTTGCGAAGAGCCAGTTCTTCCACGGGTTACCGGCAATGTATGTGTCAATCGCTGTGATACGCATTAATTCTCCAGTTTATCCGGCCCATGGGGCTGGCAGCGATTCCGCTTGCCTGGTTTTCCGGCCGGCTACTGGCTGATCTGAGCTTGTGGTCCGAAATTCCGGTCGGCCCGGCCCCACCCACCCGGCAAGACCGTCGTTGCCTCTGGCAGCCCAACAGGGTGCGGCATTGGGCGAAATGACGGCGGCCAGGGAGGGGCGAGTGAGGCATGGTCGTGGGTGCGTCCGGGCCGTGGTTGCTGCCCATGACCGCCACCTTCCGTCCGTCCACGCGGGTCAGAGTCCGTTCTGTGCCAGGGGCGGAGCACAGCTAAGACTCAGCTAAGACGAAGGGCCGCATGCTCTCGTGGCTCAAAAAGTCCGATGTGATCTTGCCCCGATCAGACCCGTATCCAGCCATAGGCTGCTCGTGTGCAAGCCGCAAACAAACCCAATTTCTCTCCCGCCAGGTCCCCGCGGACGGGCATGCGGGGGCGGTTTGTTTTTGCGAAAGTGGCGCTAGAGGGTGCAGTCATGGTAAAGCTATCCAGGTGACCCTATCGGCCGTTGACTACGTAATCCTGGTTCTTTACTTCGCCTTTGTCCTTGGAATAGGCTGGCGTCTCCGAAAGACCGTAACCTCTGCGGGTGAGTTCCTCACCGGCGGACATAAGGTGCCTGTGTGGATCACCTCCCTGGCGTTTCTGGCTGCCAACCTCGGTGCCCAGGAGGTTGTCGGCATGTGCGCTTCCGGTGCCAAATACGGCATCATGACCTCCCACTTTTATTGGATCGGGGCCGTGCCCGCCATGCTCTTCGTCGGCGTTTTCATGATGCCCTTCTATTACGGCAGCAAGGCTCGCTCGGTTCCCGAGTACCTCCGCATGCGATTTGACGAGAAGACACGGGGTCTGAACGCCCTCTCGTTTGCCATTATGACGATCTTTTCTTCCGGCATCTCCATGTATGCGCTTGGCAAGATGTTCCAGCTTGTCCTTGGCTGGAGCTTTGACGCCAGCGTGATTCTCTCCGCCCTGATTGTCCTTGCGTACACCTACCTCGGCGGCTTGACAAGCGCCATCTACAACGAGGTCCTGCAGTTCTTTCTGATCGTGGTGGGTTTCTCACCTCTGGCTATTCTTTCGGTCCAGAAAGCCGGCGGGTGGGGAGGCATCCAGCAACGCCTTCCCGGGGTGATGACCCATGCCTGGAAGCATGTTGGCAATGCCCAGGATAACCCCATGGGGGTGGAAGCCTTTGGGCTGGTTGCCGGTCTTGGCTTCGTTCTTTCATTCGGTTATTGGTGCACTGACTTTCTCGTCGTCCAGCGCGCCATGGCTGCCGATTCCATGTCTGCCGCCCGACGTACTCCACTGATCGCGGCATTCCCCAAGATGGTGATGCCCTTCATCGTCATCCTGCCCGGCATTGCGGCGATGGCTCTGACCCAAATGGGCACAGGTTACACCCTCCCCGCCAAGGGCGACGGCTACGATTACGATCAGGCTCTGACAACCATGATGGCCCAGTTCTACCCCAGCGGTATGCTCGGCGTCGGGCTCACTGCCCTCATGGCTTCTTTCATGTCGGGCATGGCAGGCAACGTGACGGCCTTTAATACCGTCTTCACGTTTGATATCTACCAGAGCTACATCCGCCCCAATGCCAGTGACAAACATTACCTGGCCGTCGGTCGCATCACCACGGTAGTGGGGATTGCTCTCTCCATCGCCACCGCCTACCTCGCCGCTCAGTTCAACAACATCATGGACTTCCTGCAACTGGTGTTTGGGTTTGTTAACGCGCCTCTCTTCGCCACGTTCCTCCTGGGTATGTTCTGGAAGCGCACCACGGGTCACGGGGCCTTCGTCGGGCTGGTCTCAGGCACCCTTGCGGCTTCTGCGACCCATGGTCTGTCGATGGCGGAAGGCAAGGGCGGCTGGCTCGGCAGTATCCATACCTTTCCATCACAGATGGCTCAGAATTTCTGGATCGCGATATTCGCCTGGAGTAGCTGCTTCCTCGTGACGCTCGTCGTGAGTCTGATGACCAAAGCCCACGAGGAATCGACCCTCCGCGGTCTGGTCTATGGCCTCACGGAGATCCCGGTTGAGAATGTGGCCTGGTACCATCGTCCGGGGCCTCTGGCGCTCATCGTAGCCGGGCTTCTTGTCCTCCTGAACCTGATCTTCCTCTAAACGCACGACAGGAAAAAAGAATATGCTTGATCTCCGAATTCCCTCTGGCTTCTTTTTCGCCATCACTGGTGTGATCCTGGTGGCCGTTAGTTTCACGAACCCACATGCCCCAATGACGGACGCGAATGTGGATCTCTATACCGGTCTTTCTATGGTCGCTTTCGGTGGTGTCCTGTTGGCACTGGCCAACCGGAGCCGGAAAACATGAGTCCTGCCCGGATCTTCAGGGCACCCGGTCGTGTCAACCTCATCGGAGAACACACCGACTATAACCTTGGCTTCGTTCTTCCTATTGCCCTGAACCTGGCCACTGAGGTCGAAACGAATCCCGGACCAGATGGGCTGCTGCTCATTACCTCCGAACATCGTCAGGAAACCAGAACTTTTGAACTGGCCACGCTGGTTGCTGCTCGCCCGCAACAACACTGGTCCGACTATCCCGTGGGAGTTGCAAAGGAGCTCCTTTCGCTGGGCTTCGACCTTGCCCCTATGCACCTGACAATCCGCTCCACAGTTCCGGAAGGTGCAGGCCTCAGTTCCTCGGCAGCCCTGGAGGTGGCAACCGCTTTGGCTCTGCTGCAGGGCAGGGAACTGGCTCCTCTGGATGTGGCCCGCCTTTGTCAGCGCGCCGAAAGCCAGTATGTCGGGCTGCCTTGCGGCATCATGGACCAGTTCGTCTCCGTTTTTGGGCGACTAAATGCTGCACTTCTGATCGACTGCCAGACCCTTCATGCAGAACCCGTTGAACTCCCCTCCGGTGCAGTCATCGTTGCAGTGAACTCCATGGTGAAGCACCAGTTGGGCGATTCTGCCTACCGCACACGCGTCGCTGAATGCGCCCAGGCAGCCCAGGCCCTCGGGGTGAAAACTCTCCGTGAGGCCACCCTCGACGCCATTGGCAAAACGACGATGGCCGACAAGCCCCGCCACCGTGCCTGGCACATCGTAACGGAGAATGATCGGGTTCTGCGGTTTGTGGCGGCGGCCCGTGCCGGAGATCTTCATGAAATGGGTGAACTCTTCATTGAATCGCACGCAAGCATGAAGGCGGACTACGAGATTTCCTGCCCGGAAATCGACTTCCTTGTAGAAACTGCTTCCGGTATCTCAGGCTGTTATGGAGCCCGCATGACTGGTGGCGGTTTCGGTGGTTGCACGATAAACCTTGTCGATACAGCCTCAGTACCGGAGTTCCAGGTCCGTGTGGTGGCTGCATATCGGCAGGAGTTTGGTATCACTCCGGATTTCTATCTCTGCAAACCGGGTGATGGGGCTTGTGAAACAGCTATCCCGAAATAGCAAAATCGACGGCTGAAGCCTAAGCTCCAGCCGTCGATCTGTTTGTTACTTTGTTCTGTTACGTTGTTCTGTTACTTTGTTCCGACTAGTTCACCGCGAAGGTGAAGGTTATGGTTCCGGATCCAGCTGTCGCCGCACCAGGTGCCGCGGTTCCGTCTGTCGCGGTGACCGTTACCGTTGTAGCGGCCGCCACCGGAGCATCGGTGGTTATGGAAACTACGCCGGTGGCAGCGTTGATTGTGACCCATCCGTTGGGCAAGGCCAAGGTTGTGGCGTCCAACGTGTAGGTGATGGTTCCGGTTGCACCCGTCGCGGTGACCGTAGTGATGGTGCTGGCGACACCATTCGCGCCGTTGACCGTCGAGGTTTTCACCATGCGGAGAGCGACTACGATAGTGAAGGTCACGCTACCCGTAAGGGGCGTTCCTGCGGTGGAGTCAGTGGAGGTTACGGTCATGTTATAGGTACCAGCCGGCGTCAGGACAGTTGTACTGATAATGCCGGACGTCGCGTTGATGGTCATCCCTGTAGGCAAAGTGCCAGGCGCAGTAATTGCGTAGGCGTAGGGGAAGACACCGCCGACTGCGGTGGCCCGGGTCACGGTGCCGACTGCGGTTCCGAACGTGGCGTTGTAAGGCGCGACACCCGATGAGGTGACGACCAGACCACCAGCGACAGTCAGGGTGAAGGACACTGTTCCCTTTACCGGGAAAGTGGCTGAATCAGTCGCGGTTACGGTAACCAAATAGCTTCCTGCGGAGTTTGCAGCGGGTGTTCCAGAGATGGCTCCGGTTGTGGCGTTGAGGGACAGGCCCGACGGAAGCAGACCTGAAGTAAGAGCATACCGATAGGTCACGGTTCCCTGTGTTGCGGTCACCACGTTGTTCGAGCTGCTCCACGGGATCCCGACAGTGCCGGTAAGGCCACCTGCACTGGGGCCGGTCACCAGAAGTTTCGGGGCTGCCCACATACTGACGCCCACCTGACTGGTGACGCCGTTGGCAGTAACCACTACCGGCAACTGAACCGGCTGAGTGATATTGGTTACCGTTGTCCCGGCTGCGGACGTATAGCTGCCGGTAGTTGACGGGAGCGCTACGTTTATCTGGTAGAGGCCGGCGATAGTGTCGGGTACAAAACCCGCATACACCACCGTTCCTGCGACGCCACCGATGGTTACCGTGGGGACATTGGTAGAACCCGTGACGACACAAGGCGGCAGCCGGTTTGTATTCAGCAGACCACTCTGGACTACAGTACCGTCCACATTGGTGAGCGAGGTGGAGAACAGGCCGTTCAGCGTACTGAGATAGCTGGCAACCGTGATACAGTCGGCTGACCACGTGTAGGCTGAGCCCGCGCTCGCATTATCGCCGGTGCTGTCGGGTGCGCCGAGGCCGGTCAAATAGAACTGCACGGTATCGGAATCTGAACCGGTGGAGCGCATTCCCGCAGGGTTTGTGGCAGTGATCTGCGAATAGTTCGAGTTCAGGATCGCGCCGTCACCCTGTCCGTTGGCCCCAACCGTGAAGAGGCCCGGGCTGGTTGCCGTAATGCTAACCGCGAAGGGTGTACTGCTCTTCATGGTTGAACCGCTGCCGTAGCCAAAGTTGACCACGATATCAACGGAGCTTCCGATGTACGAAGAGAGAGCTGCGGGGACCAACATGTTGACCTGCCCGTTGGTGGCAAACAACAGGGGCGCGGTGGCAATAACTGTGGGCGTGAGCGTGCGTGTCTGGAACATAACTGAGAGCAGGCGTTGTGTGGCACTCACCGCGTCGGGACTTAGGGTATTCGGATAGCGGAATGTTGAATCGGGCGCACCGTATAAGATCTGGCTGCTGCTGCAACCTGTTCCGCCGGAGGAGCAGAAGTTTGCACCGAAGATACTGATCATGTCGTAGGCGGACATGGAGGGCAGCGCCGGGGCCGTTACCTGCGTGAAGGCAGATGCGCTGGTCACTGCCTGGATGATGGGACCACCACCGATAGTCAGCGTCGCGGTGCCGCTGGGAATCGTACATGCCCCGCCCGCAGGATTGCAGATTCCAAGTGGCACCGATCCGCCTGTTCCGGTAACTGCGAACGGCAGGTAAGGATCCGCCACCGCCGGTACAGTAATCGTAAGAATGATATTAGACGGGTTCACTACGTTCACGGCGATGTTCGTATCGGGAACAATAGCTCCGCCGACGACAACTCCGACCTTTGTTTTCTGGTTCGGATCCGTGCTGGTTACAAATCCGGTTCCGGTCAGGACTACGGTAAAAACCTGACCTGAATTTGCGGTCGGCAGACTTGCCGGGGTGATCCCCGTCACAGTCGCGCCCGGTGACAACACCAGCACGTTAAATGTCACAACAATTGTCGATGCCGGACTGCCCCACGTCAGGGTGACGGTCCCGGTCAGCGTACTGCCAGGTGTAGCTGCCGCGAAAACCAGCGGGTTAAAGGAGACATTGACAGGAGTTCCGAAGCTGTATGCCAACCCGGACTGCTGAGTCGGACTCACGATGGGAGCAAGTGTGCCACCACTGCTGGATGTATATGAGATCGGAGAATCACTGGAAACTGCCGTAATAATCGGGGTCGGGAGCGATGCCCCCAGCGTCCATGAAAGATTCCTCGTCGTACCTTCCGAGACAGTGAGTTTCGGAGCTTTGTTGTTCAACTGGAGTGTGATGGGCAGCGAAAGGTCCGCATACCCGGAGACCCTGACCAGGATATTCGCCGAATATGTGCCGGGCGCGAGGGTATCACAAACGCTCGTTGAGGTAAACCGGAGGCTCTTCGGCGTCGTGCCGTTGGTTGAATCCACGGTTAGCCAGATTGGCAGACTCGCTGTATTCACGGAGAAGAAAGGAGCTGGATTCGAAAGCGAACTGAGGGTAACATCCACTTTTCCGGCGTTCCCGGAACCGCGCACGTAGGTCAGCGACGGAGCCGCAGGCAGGAACGTCACCGGGGAGGGGGGGACCACCTGCAATGTCACCGCGACCAGTTTGTTGGGGGCCGGAGCGTTCAGGAGTTGCAGGTTAAAAGTATTGGAGGTCCCGGTGTTGAACCCGCCGCATCCGGCTGCAGCCGCTACCGTAAATGTCACCGGTGTGCTACTGGCCGTCCCGCCCGTTGTCGGGGTAACCACCAGCCAGGCTGGCGGAGGAACTCCCGACGTGTCAACAGTAAAAGGTGTTCCGCCCGTCGCCGCTGAAGTGACGGAAACATTCTGCGCCGCACCCGGTGTATAGACCGAACCGGACTTCGCGCAGGTAATTGCCACCGCTGAGGCGGCGAGGCCTGAAGTTGTCGCTGTGACCGTGTCGCTGACGGCTACGGTCACATCATTTACTCCACCTGCCTTGAAGGTCAGGGTGGTGGAGCCGGTGCTGGCACCGACGCATCCACTTGCCACGCTGACCGTATAGGAAATTCCAGCGGTCTGGTTCGCGGTGCTTAGCGTCGTTGTGGAAGGGGCGGTGACGACAAGGCCCGAGCCCGGGGCCGTAAACGTAACCACAATGGTGTTGCTGCCGGTGAGCAACGGGCTGGGTTTTACCACGATCGTCGCGGCGGCACCGGGCCCGGTTGCGGTGTTGCATGTCACGGTGGCGGTGGGGGACGCAACGGACAAAACAGCGGCCTGCAATGCGGCAGTACCACCCGTGAAGGCCAGCAGTGCAACGACCGCTCTGAGGCCTGTTCTTACTGTGTGTGCTCTCAATGTAGATGAGTCCATTAGGACTCCTTTTCTTCGTGACAATGGTCTCGCGACATCTGCCGGGAGGCGGCCGATCTTCAGGTCGCTGATCCCTTTATCGGTCCCCCAAAATCGAAACTGTATGCTGTTCCCGATTTAGTACGAAGATTTTTTTGCGGAGCCCGGAAACGGTTCCAAACTGAAACGTTTTCAAGGTGTTAGGTACGCCATTCTGAATCTGCACAGAACCCCTCTCTAATGCTCTCCACGGCCGGCAGCCAGCCCAATAAAAATATTTCATAACGTGGTGAGAAGTTTCCCGCTCTGAGCGCACTATATAGATAATTAGGCACCATAACTAAGGTTGCTCCACATCCGGGACCCGACACCTCCGAACGGGTCCCGGTTTCTCCTCCTCTGGCTAACGTCCCCCTGCATCACCTCGTACTACGCCGGCCTGACCCGGATCACGGATCACTCCCTTGCGCTGCTCAGCAAAATGGAACCCGTGCGTAGCCGTTCGTTATGACGCTTGATCACCCGGGCAGTTGATCTCCCACGGAATCCCGAAACGATCCACGAGTACGCCGAACCGCTCCGCCCAGAACGTCTTCTGCAACACCAAGCGGACGATGCCACCTTCCGCCAGCGCTTGAAAAATCCGCTCGGCTTCAGCTACCGCGGGAATCTCCAGCAAGGTGAAGAACCCCTGCGGGCGTTCGAAATCGCCAGGTGCCACATCGGCTCCGGCCAGCTCAAGATCACCCGTCACCATACTGGCGTGCAAGATCTTGCCGTGCCACTCTTCGGGAACCTGCGACGCCAAAGGGGACTGGCCGTACGGCAACATGGTGACAATTCTGCCGCCAAGGCACTGTGCATAAAACAGAAACGCC
Organism: Terriglobia bacterium; assembly: GCA_010084195.1. Lineage (GTDB taxonomy): Bacteria > Acidobacteriota > Terriglobia > Bryobacterales > Bryobacteraceae > BOG-234. The sequence goes on along the minus strand of RGPS01000035.1, from coordinate 26,371 downwards.
ACCTCACACTCTCCGCAGAATGTCAGGTGGACGCTTAGTTTCATGGCCATTGAACGGCGTTTTAGGCGCGACCCGCGAAGGAACGGTTCTCGGTTGAGACTTTTACTTTCTCGCCATCCTTGATGAACAAGGGGACCTTGATCTCCATTCCCGTCTCCACTTTCGCCAGCTTCGTCACGCTTCCGCTCGACGTGTCCCCGCGCGCGCCTGGTTCGGTGTACACCACCGTCAGTTCCACGTTCGGAGGCAGTTCGAGGCCAATCGGATTCCCGTTGTACTTGTGCAGGTCGATAATTGCGCCCTCCACCAGAAAATCCAGAGCCGTACCCAGCATCCCCTCGGTGAGGGTCAGGGTTTCGAAGGTATCCTGATCCAGGAAGTGCGACCCTTCGTTATCACTGTACAAATACGAAGCCGCCACCTTCTGCAGATCTGGTTCCCTGAACTTGTCGCCGGCCTTGAAGGTCTTCTCGAACACGGAGCTGGTGAGAAGATTTCGCATCTTCAGCCGCACCAGCGTCTGCCCTCCGCGCGCCGTGGGCGTGCTGACATCAGCCTCCAGGCACGTATACGGAACATTTTCATGCTCAAACAAAGTTCTGCGTTTGACGCTTATTGCGTCGATCAGGACAGCCATCCACTTAAGTATAAAGTCCCGGAGTCTGTTCTACCCGGAGTCTGTTCTAATGGACAGAGCTACTATGACCCGCAGAGATGTTCTCAGCACCTTTGGTGCCGCTCTGGCTGTACCTGCAGCCGCCGACGCGCAACGCCCCCGGCACCGCAACGTCATCTTCATCCTCGCCGATGATCACCGTCACGACGCGCTCGGCTTCCTGAAAGCTCAGCCCTGGCTGAACACCCCCAACCTCGACCGACTGGCGACTGAAGGGGCTCATTTCCGGAATGCCTTCGTGACTACGGCGCTGTGTAGTCCCAGCCGTGCTTCCATCCTGACCGGTGTCTACGCCCACCGCCACCGCATCGTTGATAACAACACGCCCATCCCGACCGGTACGACCTATTTTCCCGCCCACCTGCAGAAAGTCGGCTACAAGACCGCCTTCATCGGCAAGTGGCACATGGGTGCCGAGACCGATGAGCCGAAGCCCGGTTTCGATCAGTGGGTCAGCTTTCGGGGGCAGGGGACCTACCTCCCCAATCCCAACGGTCTCAACGTAAACGGCAAGAAAGTACCCCAAAAGGGCTACATTACCGACGAGTTGACTGACTATGCCCTCGATTGGCTCCGCACTCTGCCCAAGGAACAGCCTTATTTCATCTACCTGTCGCACAAGGCCGTCCACGCCGAGTTCCAGCCGGCAAAACGGCATGAGGGCATGTACAAAGACGCGAAGTTTCTCTACCCTCCCACCATGGCGACCGATGGTGAGATGGCGCAGCAGCGGCCAACCTGGGTGCAAAATCAGCGGAACTCCTGGCACGGCGTGGATTTCCCGTATCACTCCACCCTCGACATCGCCGAATACTACAAGCGCTACGCTGAAACCCTGATGGCTGTTGATGACAGTGTCGGGCGGGTTCTTGACGAATTGAAAAAACGGGGCGAACTGGAATCAACGCTCGTCATCTACATGGGCGATAACGGCTTTGCGTTCGGTGAACATGGCCTCATTGACAAGCGCACTGCTTACGAAGAATCCATGCGCGTTCCCCTGCTGGCGCGCTGCCCGGAACTGTTCTCCGGTGGTCGCACTGTAAAGGAAGTGGTGGCGGGCCTCGACATCATGCCCACTGTTCTGGCTACGGCGGGTGCTGCGGTTCCGAAAGGTCTGGATGGCATGAACTGGCTGCCCCTGCTCCAGAGCAGCCCGACCGGCAACAAGCCCGTGCAGTGGCGTAAAGAGCTGCTTTACGAATACTACTGGGAGCGCAACTTCCCGCAGACTCCCACCATCCACGCTCTCCGCGGAGACCGGTTCAAGTTCATTCGCTACCAGGGCATTTGGGATACAGACGAACTTTACGACCTGCAGGAAGATCCACTCGAAAGCCGGAATCTGATCGCCGATCCCCGCCATTCTGCCACCGTGAAGGAGATGCGCGAACGTCTGTTCGACGTGCTCGAAGAGAACGGTGGCATGAATATCCCCCTCCAGCGAGATCGCGGTGCGCAATCGAACCGCAGAAATCCGGCGAAGAAACGGGCCGTCGATTTTCCGGCTGAAATGTACGGCAAGGCCCCAGGCGCTCCGTAGCAGCCCGAGGCCGAAGTGAGGCGAGCCTCTGGGCGACGACACGCAGGACGAATGGGGAGCGTGCTCCATGGGTTTCGGCGGTACCGAGCCATCTGCTTCGTTGGAGCGTCTTTGCGATGGCCCCCATGATGTTTATGCAGACGCATGCGGTCCGGCCCACGCATCCTTCAAGAAGGGCTGCCAGTGGCACCTTGTCCTTGATAATGGTTCTGTGAACTATCGCTCTCTGGGCAGGACAGGTTACCAGGTTTCTGAAATCAGCTTTGGGGCATGGGCCATCGGCGGTGCCTGGGGCACCGTGGACGACGCCGAATCCATGTCGGCTCTCCATCAGGCCGTCGATTCAGGGATCAATTTCATCGATACCGCAGACGTGTATGGCATGGGCAGAAGCGAACGTCTGATCGCGCAACTCAAGAGGGACCGCAAAGAAGAAATCGTCGTGGCCACCAAGGCCGGTCGTCGTCTCTCCCCCCATACCGTTGAGGGCTACAACGAAGCAAACCTCACCGCGTTCATTGAAGACAGTCTCCGCAACCTGGAAGTCGATTGTCTCGATCTGGTCCAGCTCCATTGCCCCCCGACCGCAGTTTATTATCGCCCGGAAGTATTCGGAGTTCTGGATCGCCTGGTGGAGGCCGGTAAGCTTCGTAACTATGGTGTCAGTGTCGAGAAGGTAGAGGAGGCCCTGAAAGCAATCGAATTCCCCAACGTCAAAACCGTTCAGATTATCTTTAATTGTTTCCGACTCCGGCCTTCACAACTATTCTTCGAACAGGCCCTTAGGAAGAATATCGGTATCCTCGCGCGCGTCCCGCTTGCCAGCGGGTTGTTGACCGGGAAGATCAACGCGGAATCGCAGTTCGAAGACGGGGACCACCGGAAGTTCAACCGGCAGGGGGAACGCTTCGATCAGGGCGAGACGTTCTCCGGTGTCGATTTTGAAACCGCGCTCGCCGCTGTAGAAGAACTACGGAGCCTGGTCCCGTCCGGCGTCTCCATGGCCCAATTTGCGCTGCGCTGGATTCTGATGCACCCAGCTGTATCGTGCGCCATCCCCGGCGGCAAACGTCCCTCGCAGGTAAAGGATAATTGCGCTGCGTCCGAGCTCCCGCCCCTCACTGACTCCGCGATGGCTGCGATCACAAAGCTCTACGACGAGCGCATCCGGCCTCTCGTTCACCAACGCTGGTAGCATGTCCACGAGACCATCAAGGTTCGGTTTCCAGCGTGATCCTTAACAGCCGTAATGCCTGTGCAAGATCCGCATCAAAACTTGCTATTTCACTTTCAGTTCCCGTGACTGTGACACGATCATAAATCGCCCAGTTCTCAATGTCGTGCCCGAATCGCGAAGGGTATCGAATTCCGCCGTATGCTTTCGTGTCGCGATAAATTTCCCCGGACAACGCCTGAGTCAGGCCGCGCTGCGGGCTTTGGAGCGATGACATGTCGGCACCGCGAAATCCCGCCCGCGTCGCAATCTCCGAAAGCCATTCACTATGGCAAATATCCGCAAAGTTACCGGCGGCATCTCCGGCTCCAACGACGCGAGTTATTAACCAATCCAGCGGGACTGTCCCCAACGGAACGTGGTCATCCGGTCCGCTGATTTCCCCCAGCTGGCTGAGCAAAACGTCATCCAGGCGGTAACAGGCCAACGTTTCCACAAAACACCCGATGCGCTGTGAAGATGCATAAAGGACTCGGAAGCTCCCCTGCAGATCATCGAACCGGCCATGACCACCAACACGAGGAATCCATAACTCACCGGCCCACCCAACTCTGAAAAGAACCCCGGAGGGCTGAACTACCGGCTGCAGGCGCTAACCCCTGGCGGCAAATGCCTGGGCTGCCCGAATCAACCGGACTCTGGAGTCTGCGGGGCTTTCTTCCCGCAAAAGGCGAATTGGGGACCGATCCCCCAAGCCTGGATTCAAGCCAGTCATCCAGGCCTGAATCAGGGGTGCTGACTCCCGGCTCTGCAGAATTCTCGCTACCTCAAAACCAAGGCGAAGGCGCTCACCGGATTCGGTATCCGGACTATCTCCGGAGATCCAGCGATCCACCGCGACTGTATCCTTAGCGCCACCCACGTAAGCCGTCAGTTTGCGCCCCAGAATCTGCGCTAACTCACGAACGACCTGCCCTTGTTGCATGACAGGGGCTTGCATTGCCTTCAGCGGAATTCTTGCGGGACTTGCCATAGTCTTCAGTTCGAGCATAACATTTTTACCTGCCTAAAGCCTGCCATGCCAACTTCTGGCACGTGTCTCTGCTGCACGCCGATACAGCTTCGGAATGGACGCTAATTCCTTGATGGGCCAAACGTTATATCTCCCCAAGGAATATTTTCGCGGTTTGTGATTGAACTCCACCTGTCTATCGGATGGGTTTTTCTTAAGGTTTATGGGGCTACTGCAAATTTCGAAGCGTCGCGATTGCTTCCGGGGTGTACGACTCCCACTCCCAGGGCGTCACCGTATTCCCCAGAATCTTCTCAAACAGCGGGCGAAAGGCTAATTCGCCGTTATCACTGTTCGTCAGCACAATCATGCACGTCTGCCGTTTCTCAAAGCAGATCATATAGTTCTGTGCTCCATCCCCATGGCCTTCTTTGAAGAAGGCCCTCCCGTACTTCGTTTTCGTCAGCAGCCCCCAGCCCATTCCATACGCCAGGCCCACCCGGGACGCTTCCGCCCCCTCAGCCGCATCATTCGGCATCGGAAACTGGTGCACCGTCCGAATTTTCACGGCAGGCAGAAGCATCTTCTTCTGCACGTCCGTTTGCAAAATGCGGCCCTCAAACAACGCCAAAACAAATTTGGCAAGATCTTCGGCGCTGGTTGTCATCGACCCTGCCGCGCGGGCAGGGAAGCGCCGTGTCTGCGCCAGAAACTGCTCGGCAGCGCCAAATCGATCCGCCACATTCTCTCCAAATTCGGCCCGGTAAATGATTCCCGTGCGCTTCATGCCCAGGGGCGAAAACAGGGCCTCCTGCATCAACTGATCCAACAACTTACCCTTCTTCTGCTCAAGCACCAGTTGAATCAGATTCAGGCCGTCGCCAGAGTAGCGATACTCACTTCCCGGCTCACTGTGCAGGTGCATCTTCTTATCCGGCTCAAACATCGACAGGTTTCCCAGCCCGGAAGTATGTGACAACAAAATCCGGGGCGTCACCCGCTTCCACCTCGGATCCGCCACCAAAGCCGTCCCCGACTCCCGATACGCCTCATAACTATCCAGTGGCTTCCCCAGTTGTTCGGCAATCGGCACATCCAGCGGAAAGCCTTCCCGCTCTGCCAGCTGCATTACATAGGTCGCGAAAACCGCCTTCGTGACAGACCCCGCCCACAGCGTAGTCTCCGGCGTCATCGGCAGCTCGGGATTCTTCCGCCGCAACCCAAAAGCCGCGCTCCACACCAGTTGGCCCCGGTCAACCACCACGATCTGGGCCCCGGTTACGTGCGCAGCCTCCAGCGTCTTCCTCGCAAACGCTTCTGCCTCACCAACCGGAAGCTGCGTTCCATCCAGCCGCCGAATCACGCCTGTCTCCGCGAAAACCGGCAAGACCACCATCAGGAACGCAAGGAATCTCATTTTTTACTTTTCACTCTTTTTGCCGAGCCCCAAAATACAAAGGTTCCCCGGTTCGTCGCTGTCACAATATCCAGTGCGCCATCCCCGTTCAGATCCCCTGCCGAGAACTGTGACCCCACTCCCGACCGGTTATGTATCAACTCCGGGACAAACTCCGCGCCCCCGGGGGCTTTTTTATTGCGCACCGTCCGGAACCAATAGAGCACCGGCGCCCCCCAGGGGTCTGCATCCGTATCGCTCTCCAGATGCGAAAAATGCCGCTTCCCTGTAATGAAGTCCGGAATTCCGTCGCCATCTACATCTGCTGCCAGCGCTGCATGCATTTCGGAGATCGTTACGCCCCCGGCGTTCTTCGTCGAAAAGTCGTCCATCACAATGTGCCGCTCAAAGGAAATCTCTCCGCCTGCGCGCTTTTGTTCAAACCACGCCAACCCAAAACCATGCGCGTTCATACCACTAACTACGTCATTCAGGCCGTCCCCGTTCACGTCATAAACGGCCATTTCTGCGCCCCCCGCACCTTCTGACCGTCCCCACCTCCCGAATGCCACCGGATGGTACTTCCAGGGTCCATCCCCGGCACCCGAAGCCGGCTGTTCCCACCACCCGGCCGCGTTCAGAATGTCCGGACGCCCATCACCATTGATGTCTCCAACCCCCAGCCCATGCGCATAGACCACGCTCGCTTCCGACACACGATGCTGCGCCCACGGCTCCGTCGGCTTCGCCGGGTCATACTTCGCATAGGAATACCCATTCGCCGTCCCGAAAATCACCTCGGGCCGACCATCCCCATCCATGTCCTTCAGCAGCGTGATCTCCGTATTGACGCCTGTCACTACGGGAAACCTGTCCCACCTCCGGTTTTCCCCCCTTGGATTCACATACAGCACCATGGGTCGACTCTCGGTCGCCAGAACATCGGACCAGCCATCCCCGGTAAAGTCGTGGGCGTAAGTCACCATATTCGGCGTAAACTGCGTCCCCGGCGCATAACTCACCCCGATGTAGATCTCCTGCCGCTCCGCGAAGGTCGGGCCCAGGTAAACGTATGGCCCCGCCACAATATCTTTGACGCCGTCATGGTTGAAGTCCGCAATCGCAGTTCCCCAGGCGTAGTAAAAGTCGTCCAGTTTCTGGACCCGGAACCGGCCGGAGGTCTGCTCCGCCGGAATCTTTTGCGAGTGCAGATCCTGGAACGAAACATCTTTGAACCGAACTTCGCCGCCGCCTGCATACAGCGCTACCGGACCATACCCCGACGAATCCTCTGTTGAAACCGGGTCGTAATCCACCCCTGTATTCAGCACCGGACGCAGAATGTTTGCGTTCATCATCAGTTCAATCTCGTTCCATCCCTCCGCCGCCGGTGCTGCATTCGGAGCCGGAGCCACGCGAATAAAGGGGCCCACACCAACCAACTTTGTCCGGCTCAGTTCTTTTCCCCCTGCGTCCAAGGTGACCGAGTAGCTGGCCTCATCACCCGCCGCGAGCGAAAGATAGATCCCCTTCATCCCGGTGGCCGTTTTCTGCACCCGCAGCAGAACGCCGGTCTTACAGTCTCCGGCACATCGGAACCGGGCAAAGAAACCCACATCCTGCCACGATTTCTCGCTCACCAGCCAGCCCGTACCCGTTCCGGTTATTTCCCCGTCCCTTGCCACCCAACTGGCCTGGCCCAGAGGTTTCCACCCCGTCAGCGCCGACCCGGAAAATGTCGAATCCGGTCGGAAATCAGGGACAGGCCCCTGGGCCAGGGCCAAAGCGCATACAAAGGGAAACACCAACGTAGGTCTCATCGGCTGCCAGTATATTCGATGCGGACATCACTAACGTCGCAGGGCTTTTGTGCTGCGCAGAAATCGGAGCATCTCCGCCGCAACCTCCTGCGACCGGTCAACGAACAGGTGGTTGGGCGCCGCTGGCATCCACTTCACCCTGACATACGGGCCGTTTCGCCGGAACTCCTGCATCTGTTTCTGTCGTTCCCCTGCAATTCTCTGTGCGCGGGGGCGCAAAGTACGTTGTTGAGAAGCAGAGAACCGGCGAGTCCGGTGGATGTCCAAATCCTGGGCGACCAGCAAAAGGGCCGGCTGAAGAATGATGCTTTCGAAATATCGCCCCTCCTCAACGTCGCTGACAAAGCCAGCCTGCCAGTCTGCCCGTTGGGGACGGTATCTGATATTGCCATCGGGTCCGACCTCCGTCTGCTCGCTGAACTCGCGTGCCAGTGCCGCTGACCACGTCCCCAGCTCCCATGCGGGGAACTCGCCGCGATGCGACTCAGGCGACAACTTGCCCGGCCGGCCAGTCTTCTCGCGAAGGGCTGCGTCCATGTTCGACTTAAATTCATCTTCGACTCAAATTCATCCGGAACGCCCCGGTAGATAGTGTCAAAGGTCACTATCCGATTCACTCGCAACGGATACCATCTCGCCAGCCGGACGACTTTTCCTCCTCCGCTCGAATACCCCTCGAATGTCTCCTGCCGGATGCCCAGGGTATCCAGGAACTCCACGAGTTCGTCGATCTGAGGCTCGACATTGTAGCCGTTTTGTGCGGTCCCAGAGTGTCCGCATCCGCGCGGCGTCAGGCCCACAACCCGAAAGTGCCGTGTCAGAAGGGGGGGCAGGTCGGCGAAAACGTAAGGCGCCTGACACCGCCCGGGCGCCAGTACCAGAGGTTCCCCGCGACCGCCCCAATCGACGTACTAAAGGCGAACGCCCGAAATTTCAACATAGTTCGGTTTTGGCGGTTGGGTTTCTGCGAAAGAGGTGCCAGAAGCAAAATTTGGGGACAGGCGGAAACGGAGCAGTCGCAGTGGCATCGTTTCGGCATTGTCTCTCAGTTTGCACAGCCGCCATTACGCGATAGAATCAGTCTGATCATGAAAAAGTTCCTCCTCGCAGGCGCGCTCTCCGTTGCCGCCGCGGTCGCCCAACCCCAGCCAGCCAACTTCGGGCCGGACTCCCTGCCGCAACCCAACGTCGCTAAAGGCACCCTCACGAAAGCCGTCCTCGCCCCCGGCAGAACAACGGCTATGCGGGTGACGGCATGCGCGTCCCCGTGGTCCTCGACAACCTGATCGCCAAGGGTGAACTCCCGGCAATGGCCGTCATCTTCGTTAATCCCGGTAACCTTGCTCCAGTCAAGCCGGAAACCCAACTCGCCCGTTTCTCCCGGGACTGGGAGTACGATGATGTCCGCCCCAATTTTTCCCGCTTTCTGGTCGACGAACTGATCCCCGAAGTTGCCAAAAAGGTGAACCTCTCCGCCAACCCCGATGACCACGCCATCGGCGGCACGTCCACGGGAGCTGTCGGCGCGTTCATGGCTGCCTGGTACCGCCCCGACGTCTTCCACCGCGTCCTTTACTTCATCGGCACTTTTGTGGACATGCGAGGCGCCAACCAGGTTCCGTTCTGGCTTCGCAAGACCGAACCTCGCCCCCTCCGCATCTTCCTGCAGGACGGGACCGCCGACATCGACTCCTACGCGGGTAACTGGCCCCTCCAAAACCAGTCCATGGACGCCGCCATGAACTTCTCCGGCTATGACCACAAGTTTGCCCTCTACCCCGGTGAAGCCCACTCCACGCGTCTGGCGTCGGAAGTTATGCCGGACATCCTGCGCTGGCTGTGGCGTGGTTACCCGGCTCCCATCTCGCAGAATGCTCCCGCCGTAGTTCCCACGCCGCCCGGTCGCGGGGGACGTGGCGGCGCCGGACGCGCCGGGCTTCCGGTCGCACCCCGGGGCCCCGTCTACCGCCAGCCTGCCTACAACGTGGTCACCCCGGACACGCAGTGGGAGGCCATCGCGGGTGACTACACCGCCGCAGCGGCCACAGCCGCCAACCAGGCAGGGGACGTCTTCTTTGCCGATGCCAAAAGCAACCGTTTGTACAAGGTCGGCACCGACGGCAAGCCCGCCGTGTTCAAGCAAAACGCCGGAGGTGCGAAAGCGCTTCGAGGCGGGCCGGACGGTCGCCTTTATGCCATCCAAGCCACCGGGCGCCGCATCGTCTCCTGGGGCGCTGATGGCGCGGAAAAAGTTGTCGCCTCCAACGTTGACGGCTTCGATCTGGCCATCACGCAGAGCGGCAACATCTACTTCACCGATCCCGTCCACAAGACCGTGGTTCTGATTGACGCCAAAGGCCAGCGCCGCACCGTCTACTCCGGTGGCGGTATCGAAGCTCCCACTGCTCTCGCCCTGACGCCGGACCACGCTTTCCTGAACGTCAACGACGCCAAAACCCGCGAACCCTGGAGCTTCCGCGTCGCCGCCGATGGCAGCCTGGAACACGGCGCCCCGTTCTTTCGTATGGAGACTTCGGAACAGAATCGCCTCGATACGGCGCAGGAGATCGCTGTGGATAACTCCGGCAACATGTACCGCGGCACCATCATGGGAATCGAGATGGAAAGCGCCAGCGGTCGCATGGATATGATTCTCAACCCACCGAAGTACGGCAGCGTTGTCAGCCATGTCGCCTTCGGAGGTCCCGACCGTGACTGGCTCTACGCCGTGGAAGACGGCAAACTCTACCGCCGCCAGACCAAGCGCAAAGGTGCCGCTTCCTGGGAGCCGGTCAAGCCACCGCAGCCGTCGCTGTAGCTTCCTCAATGTGCCCCGGTCCGGGACTGCAATGTCTCGGGCCCGGGGCGTTAACGCGAAACCGGGAGCCTCCCGAAGCAGCCAGGGAATCAGACGAAAAGCAGTAAATCCAGACTAAACGTCACCTGCATCGCGCGAGCCGCTTCCTGCTGCAGGGGCCGGTAGATCGCATGGCGAATGTCTTCGATGGCGGTCTTGTCCAGTGCGGCAGTCGTCGTCACCCGGCGGTGTTCTTTCAACTGAAATAAGCCCGCAAACGTCTCCACCGTCCGTTCCACGCGCTCTCGCCCCACACCCCGCAATTCCACCAAATCATCCGGAGCCGGAATCGCTACCAGCAACCGCCCTTCGTCTCGCAGAACCCGACGAAACTCCGGGGCATTCATCCTGGCGGTAATCGACATCACCAACCCAAATGATTTCGACCTGTACGGTATCTCCCGGTCGGCGTTCGCCACAATCCAGTCCACTTGCCGGTACCGTTTCGCCGCCGCATCCACCGCCGGTATCGAGATATCCACGCCATACGCCTCGCATCCCGTCTGCTTCTGCAGCGAGCCGAGATAATACCCGTCGCCGCACCCCGCGTCCAGCACCGCATCACTCGGCCCCGCTCCGGCCATTTCCGCAATCGCCGCGAACAGAGGTTCGGTGACGCCCAAGTCATGCAAACGGCGCCGGCCGGCCACCGCCACAGGCGTATCGCCCGGTTGTTTGGACTTCTTGTCCTGCGGTTGAAGCAGATTCAGATAACCGCTGCGGGCCAGATCAAACGAGTGGCCCTTCGGACACACAACTCGCCGCTCTTCCCGCACCAACCCCAGGTGGCACTCCCGAACCGGACAAATTAATTTACTGGCCTGGATGATATTCGCGCTCCGTATGACCCTGCAACTGCGACTTATAGAAATACACTTCCCGGAGGTCCCCGTTGCTGTACCGAAGCGCCTGATCTTTAAAGTGCTTCGACTTCGTATCCGAGCTCTCACCGCCCGCCGACACCGCCATGGCCTTTACCTTCTCGCCAAACTCCACCACCGCGACGAAGCTGTTGCCGGTAATGCCATAGCGTTTCTTCGTGTTCGGATACGTCGTCCACCCAAATGACGCCAGCGAACCCCAGTCCTGCGAAGTGAACCCCACCGGAAGGCTCGGCCCCGCGTCATTGAACGGATGCTGAGTATCAGCAGTCAGCCGCTGGAACCGATTGATGTCGCCCCACGGCGTATCCCACTTGCCGAAGTCCGCTGTCAGCTTTTCGGAAGCTCCCACCAGAGCCTGCAGCATCACCTGGCCCGACGCCTCTTCCGCACCAGCCCGACCCGCCTTGCGCCGCAACTCCTCGCCCCAGAACACCCCTACAGAGGTCGGTACTGAATTCACGCCCCATCGCATATTCCAGCCCCGCAAAACGGCAATCTGAGCTGTTGTCTGCGCTTTCAGCGCATTCCCCGCAGGCAACGCATCCCACGCCTTCAACAACGCAGGCAGCGGCTTCTCAAACCACGGCAGATAACTGTCATAGGCTGCCTCCAGCAAGCTCTTGATCGTGAAGTCCTTCTTATTCTGCAACACCATCACGCCATGCCGCCCCCGCGCGGTCTCGCCGCCATTCTCGACGTACGCAGGAAACTCTTCCTTCTTCGGACTGCTCGGCCCCGCCGCCGTCCACGGCGAGTTGTTTGAGTTGTACAGCCAACCGCTCACCGGGTTCAGCAACTGCGGCAGTTCACTCAACTCATGCAGCCCCTTGTACTCGGTTGCCGGATTACTCCCCTCCACAGGCTTCTTCCAGTCAAACGCCGTGTCCCGCTTCGGCACATAGTTCCCGTGGAAGTACGCAATATTCCCCTCAGAATCCGCAAAAATCGTGTTGTTCGAGGAGTTCGTCTTTAACTCCATCGTCTGCCGGTAGTCCTTGTAGTTACGCGCCTTTGTCCGCGTATAAGACTGGGTCAGAGCTTTCACAGGCTCCTGCATCAGCTTCACCGAGACCCACTTTCCGTCGGCCTCGCGAACCACGGGGCCATGGTGCGTCTTGTAAATCGTAAACCGCCGAGTACTCATCCCCCCCGCTGATTTATACGGGATCAGAATCTCCGTCGCCGTCATCGGACGCCACTCATTCCCGAACTTATAGAAGTACTTCCCGCCGCGGTTTTCCACCGTTTCCAGGTATTCGTCGATCACATCCACCCCGCTCGATGTATGCATCCACCCGGCTTTGTCGTTGAAGCCCTGATAAATGAAAAACTGACCCCACGTCGAAGCACCATAAGCGTTCAAACCTTCTTCGCTCACCATTTGTAGTTCCGACCGGAAGTAGAAGCTCGTATGCGGATTAATCAGCAACAGCGCATGCTTCCCCGTTGTATTCGAAGGCGCGATTGCCATGCCGTTCGAGCCAGTCGGCTCCTTCGGCTGCCCCGCATCGTCCGCCACTTCGGGAGCCACCGCAAATGCCCGCATCCTGTCGTAAAACGCCTGCAACTGCGCCAGATTCACACGCTCAATATCGCCACCGATCGAACCCTCTGAAAAGCTCAGCGCCATCCACGGCTCAAAATGGCGGAGCACGCGAGGCTTCACCTCCGGGTGCTTTGCGAGGTAATAATTCAGCCCGTCTGCCCACCCATCCATCAGCTTCTTCAGCCATACCGGACTGGTTGCATACGCCTTCTTCAGTTCCGCAGGGTCGATAAACAGCCGCATCCGCAGATCCTGAATCATTTTATCTGCGCCCTGCGTCTCCGCGAGCCGCCCCAGCGCGTTCAGGTAGTTTGTCTCCACGCGATTGAAGTCGTCTTCTGCCTGCGCATACATTGCCCCGAACACTACCTCGGCGTCGGTCTTCGCATACACATGCGCAATCCCCCAGTCATCGCGGATGATCGTGACCTTCTTTGCCACTTTTTCCAGCCGTCTGAGGTCAGCGGGAGCGGCCTGAAGACCAAACATTGTGAAGAGTATGAGGAGGAAGGTCTTCATAAGGGTTACACGCCAATTTAGCGCACTGCCCCCCGATCAGATAAATTAGATGGAGCCATGAAGACTTTCTTTCACCTCGCGACCCTGTCCTTCGCTCTGTCCGCAATCGCTTACGCCCAGAATGCGACTACATCCGGAAAGTTCGTTGTCGAACACCCCACGCTCCTCAATCTCGGCTTCGAATGGGCCATCGACGGTGACGCCAACCGTAACGCGGCCGTCACCGTGCAATTCCGCGCAACCGGCGAGAGTTCCTGGCGCGAAGCTCTCCCCCTGGTTCGCATCGGGGGTGAACGCATCTTCCGCGCCCGTGAACACTTCGATTACACCGTTCCCCACGGCTTCGCGGGCAGCATCCTGAACCTGAAGCCTGGCACCGAGTACGAGTGCCGATTTCAGATGTCTGATCCCGACGGCGTCACCGGCCAAGCTGCCCAAACCGTCAAGGTCAAGACCCGCTCGGAACCGAAGGAGTACTCGGGAGGCCGCAAACTCCACGTCTACCCTCCCGACTACAAAGGCGAAAAACAGGAGCCCAACTTCGCCAGCCTGCTGGAGGCCTATTACGGTGCGGGTCTCGGCGATTGGTCGGTGGTCTGGGAACGCCGCCTGCAACCCGGCGACACCATTCTGATGCACGCCGGCCTCTACAGACCTGAGCGTCTCAACTACGTCGACCCCATGATGACCCCGTTCGATGGCTCCATGTCGCTAACGCTGAAGGGTACCCCGGAAAAGCCCATCACCATCAAGGCTGCCGGTGACGGCGAAGTTGTCTTCGATGGCGACGGCAACCACAGCATGTTCGACGTCGTGGCTTCCCGCTACCACATCTTCGAAAACATCACCATCCGAAATACCGATATCGGCATCTTCGCCGGCCAGAAGGAAACGCTGGGTGCCGTCGGCCTTGCCGTGAAAAACTGCCGTTTTGAAAACATCGGCTTTGGAGTCTGGACCGAATTCGCGGGCTCCAGCGACTTCTATATCGCTGACAATCTTTTCCTTGGGCGTGACGACCGTTTCCGCCTGGTTGGCTGGACCGGCCCCCTCTGGGCCAGCGCCGGACCTTATGGATCCCACCAACTAACCAGTTACTACGCCGTAAAACTCTATGGGCCCGGCCACGTCGTGGCCCGCAACGCCATCGCGTACTTCCATGACGCGCTCGGCATCTCCACCTATGGCACCCCGGAAAAGGACCCGGAACGCCAGGCCTCATCCATCGACATTTACGGCAACGACTTCCACATGTCCAATGACGATTTCGTCGAGACCGATGGTAGTGCCCACAACGTCCGCGTGTTCGAAAACCGGGGAGTCAATGCGGCCCAGGGCGGCTACAGTTCCCAGCCTGTTTTCGGCGGTCCGATCTACTTCTACCGCAACCTGCTTTACAACGTGCCCAGTGGAGTGGCGCTGAAGTTCTCAGCCAAGCCTGCGGGTATGTTCGTCTGGCATAACACCTTCATCGGCGAGCAGATCGTGAAGGATCCTTATTCGAATGCGCACTTCCGCAATAATCTGTTCCTGGGGCGCGACACGCCCGAGAGGGGCATCATGGCCTGGGCCAACGCGACGGACGCCTTCTCGACCGACTACAACGGCTTCCGCCCCAACAAGGGTGTAGCTGCGCAATACCAGTGGCTCTCCCCGGCTAAGGGCACGACCGCCTACGAACCAAAGCCGACCGAATGGAAGACTTTCGCGAAGCTGGCAGATCTGAAAGCGGCCACTGGCCAGGAAGCACATGGAATCGAAGTCGACTTCGACATCTTCGAAAAGCTCTCGCCGCCCAACCCGGCCAACCGCCATGCGGTCTATCATGCGATGGATCTGAACTTCAAACTCAAGCCCGGCAGCAAAGCTGTAGACGCAGGCGTCAAGATCCCCGGAGTCAACGACAACTTTGTCGGTAAAGCCCCGGATCTCGGAGCTCTGGAATCCGGAGCCCCCGAGCAGAAGTACGGCCCGACGTGGCTAACCTGGGCACCGTTCTACCGATAGCCCGAGAAGTGCGATAGGATTCCGTCATGCAGATTTCCAGAAGAACCTTGTTCCGCCACAGCGCAGCCGCTCTCACAGGCGGGGTTCTCGCCTCCGGTGGGAGACTCCTCGCTGCGCCCATGAACCAGCCCATCGGCTTCCAGTGTTTTGAGATCCTCGAATATCTCAACAAGGATTGGGAAGGCACCTGGAAGAAGATGGCGGGTTTTGGCTACAGCTTCGTCGATCTGGTCACCTTCTCGCCGCGCCAGCCCAACATAGTCAACCTGACCGCAAAGGAAATCCGAAAGGGGATTGAGGGCGGCGGTCTGTTCGTGGAGAACGGCCACTATTCCTACAAGGACTTCACCGAGTCCTTTGGCCCCACCATGGAGAAGGCGCATGACCTCGGCCTCAAGTCCATGGTCTGCTCGCCTGGACCCCGCCGGAAGACGGCCGATGACTGGAAGTGGATGGCCGACCAGCTCAATGTTATCGGGGCAAAAACGCAGAAGGAAGGTTATCTGCTCGGCTATCACAATCACGAGATCGAATTTGTGCCTGTGGATGGCCAGGTGCCTTTCGATATTCTGACTGCCGGCACCGACCCGAAACTGGTGAAGTTCCAGATTGATGTAGGTAACCTGACCTTCGGGGGGGGGGACCCTGTCGCCTGTCTGATGAGGTATGCCGACCGCTGCTTCTCACTTCATGCGAAGGATTTCGTTAAGGGCAAGGCAAGCGTTCCGGTGGGAGAGGGCAACCTCGATTGGCCAAAGATTTTCGCCGTTGCCGCGAAAGCAGGCATCCGCAGCTACGTCGCCGAGGTGGGTGCGTATGGCGTTGCCACACTGAACGGAGATCCGCTGGAACCGAGCAAGCTCGACGTGCTGGAGTCTTTCCGCCTAAGTGCCGTTTTCCTGAAGAACTACAAGGCCTGAGTGTAACGGGGACTAACCCCCCGTAATCTCTTTCAGCTTCGCGAAGAATTCCTTCTTGCGATCCGTGTTTATGCCCCACTGCACGGGCGGGCACTGGTAGCCGTCCTTGTAGTTATTCGCGCCGGGATCGAAGTAGCCCCATGACACGTACTGACCGAGGGCGGTCATCAGATGATTCTGCGCATCACCAAACCGGAAGTGATCGTCTTCGTTGATCATGACCGGCATCGTCCGGTAACCTTCCGCTGCGCGGCTTGTCTGGATCATCTTCAGGATTCGGGCCGGGTCATCTGCGCCATTCCCGTGCAGGAGCAAAAAGTCGGAGACCTTGATGACGTTCGACGCCGCTGGCGTTCCGCCTCCGTAGCTGGTTCCGGCCAACAATCGGCGCGAACCACGCTTCAAACTCTTTACCTGATCAATCAGCTCATGAACACGGGCCTGCTTGATAATCTCGTGGTCATAAGCCTTGATGTTTGTCTCATTCGCCACTTCCACCAGGATGTTCGTGTAGCCCCCGTCCAGCAGCCAGTTGGTCGCGCTGGTGACCGCAGCCTTCACTGCCGTCTCATCCTTCAATTTCTGATCCTGCCCGAAGTAGAAGTACCCGACGATCGCCACCATGCCCAGCTCATCGGCCCGATCCAGAATCTTCTTCAGCCGAGCCACATACTCGGGTATCAGACTGCCGTCCGGACGGAAGGCCCCGGTATCCCACGGCTGCGACTTCGAATACCCCTCGGGACTCCCGCCCTGGAAGTTAATCGTGAACCCCAGCAGCCCGTTCTTCTTCCACTCCGGCATCGCAGCAAGAAACTCGCGCGTATTGCGCTCCGCATCCCACTGGCCCGTGTCGGGGTAGGCCCAGCGCTTGCGGGTCTCCGGGTTCGCATCGTCGAAGATGCCCTGGACGACTCGCGAATTCATCAGCAGGCCTTCAATCTTCATCCCCTGGTACTTTCGGCCAGGATATGTGACTTTGCCGTTGATAAAGAACTGGTCCCCCCGAATGGAGACCGCAGTGCGTCGTTTGGTGCTTTGCGCCAACAGGGGCGCTGCAAGGGCGAGTTGGAAAAGTTCACGGCGTTTCATGTGCATTTATGATCCTATAGTGGACCCCAACATCCTGCAACAGGCCATGGCCGCTTTCCATGGCGACAACGCCGCCAGCCTTCGTCGCCTGCTTGAGGCCCAGCCCGGGCTGCGGCACCTCCTCGACGGAACCACCGGCAGCTTCAACTCCGCGCCGATCCACAACGCCCGCAGCGCGGCCATGATTGACGTTCTGGCCGATTTTGGTGCCAACCTCAACGCCCTTACCAAGTGGGAGTCAGGTGGCTTCCACGCGCTCGAAATGCTTGCCCCTGACCTCGCGGCCCACGCCCTGTCACTCGGGGCCAGGCTAACGGTCCACGCTGCCGCCCGACTCGGGATGCTCCCGGAACTTCGCAAGCTTGTCGAAGCCGATCCAACCCTGGTCCACGCTCGGGGTGGCGACGGGAAATTCCCGCTGCATTACGCGACCACTCCCGAAATTGCCGAGTTCCTGCTCGCCAACGGCGCTGACATCAACGGCCGCGACATCGACCACTCTTCCACTGCCGCCCAGTATCTGGTGAAATCTCATCCGGCAGTTGCACGGTTTCTGATCTCCAAAGGGTGTCAAACCGACGTCCTGATGGCTGCGGCGCTCGGCGATCAAAGCCTGGTTGACGCCATCCTCCTGCAGGACCCCGAAGCCATTCGCACGCGGGTCAGCGATGAATGGTTCCCGCTTATGGGTTCTCCGTATGGCGGCACCATCTACCAGTGGGAACTCGGCTGGCACGTCTCTGCTGTTCAGGTCGCACTAAAATTCAGATACCCCGAGCTCGCCCGATACCTGCAGTCTCGCTGCCCCCCGGACGAGTATTTCCTCAACGCCTGTTGGCTGCACGAGGAAGTCGCCTGTCCCGTGCCGGTGCATGAGTTTACGCCTGCCGCGAGGCGTCATCTGGCGCATGCAGCCCGCAATAACGACACCACCACTGCCACCCTCCTCCTTGCGGTCGGTTTTCCCCTTGATGCCCGCAGCCAGCACAACGCGACCGTCCTCCACTGGGCGGCCTTTCATGGCAATACCGAACTCGTTGGCCGGTTGCTCGCCGCCGGGGCTGACTCGACAGACACCAACAACGACTACCAGGGCACCCCTCTGGACTGGGCGACCCACGGCTCGAAAAATGGCTGGGATCCTAACGTCGGCGACTACCCCAAAACGGTGCAGTTACTGCGCGATTTCACCCAATAGCCGTGGCCCTGCAATTGCTCGCGATTGGACATGGCTTCGAACGATTGCGAGGGGAAGTGCCCGGATTGTCCAAATGCGGGTTCTCACCATCATGAAGGTAGACGAACAATCCTGTCGTGGATTGCGGGTGGCAGCGCTATGGCGTCAGTTGCCACTTTTCTGTACCCGGTCCTTCGCTTCATAAACCCGCCTGCTGTCACGGAAACAGCAGTCAACGAAGCGTCCGGGGGCAAAGTTGGAGATCTGAAACCCAACTCTGGCAAGATCATCAAATTCGGGAATAAACCAGCCCTGCTGGTCAAGGTGAACGACACCGAGTTCAAGGCGTTCTCCGCCGTCTGTACCCACCTGAACTGCACGGTACAGTATAAGGACACCACTCGCCAGATCTGGTGTGCCTGCCACAACGGCACCTACGATATGAGCGGGCGTGTAGTCGGAGGCCCGCCGCCTGCGCCTCTGGAAGAATACGCCGTCAACCTGCGGGGTGACGAAGTCGTCATCACGAAGAAGGCCTGAGCGATGACTACCCGCGAATGGCTCGAAGATCGCCTGGGACTTGCCGCAATCCGCGAAGTTGCCAGCCACAAGACCGTGCCTGTTCACTCCGTCACCCACTGGTACTACTTCGGGGGCATCACGCTGTTTCTGTTCGGCGTGCAGATGTTGACAGGCATCCTGCTGCTCTTCTACTACCGCCCCACGGTGGCAGAAGGCTTTGAGAGCGTCAAATTCATCATGACGCGTGTGGAATTCGGCTGGCTCATCCGGTCCGTCCACAGCTGGTCGGCGAACCTGATGATCTTTATGGCGTTCGTCCACATGTTCAGCGTGGTGTTCACCCACGCTTACCGTGCCCCACGAGAACTCACGTGGGCCAGCGGTATCGCACTCCTGGCTCTCCTGATGACCTTCGGCTTCAGCGGCTACCTGCTCCCCTGGAACCAGATCGCCTACTTCGCCACCAAGGTCGGGACCGATGTTGCCGCCAGCACTCCGCTAATTGGCGAGATGTTGGGCCGGATCCTCAGAGGTGGTGAAGACGTCGGCGCTGCCACCCTGACGCGCTTCTTTGCCCTCCACGTCATGGTTCTGCCCCTCGCCACCGTTGGGTTGATCGTTTTTCACATTCTCCTGGTCCAGAAGAACGGCATGAGCACCCCGCCGAAGCTGGACGAAAACACGGTGAAGCGGATGCCGTTCTTTCCCAATTTCTTCCTGCGGGAACTGATGGTTTGGTACGGCACCCTTGCTGTTCTCGGGGCTCTCGCCGCTATCTTCCCGTGGGAACTGGGCGAAAAGGCCGATCCCTTCTCTTCCGCGCCTGCCGGCATTCGGCCCGAGTGGTACTTCCTGGCTGAGTTCTACACCCTCAAGCTGATCCCCGGGCACGTTGGTCCCATTGAGGGCGAGTTGCTCGGCCTGCTGGGCTTTGCCCTGCTCGGTGTGGGCTGGGCGCTCCTGCCCGTCTGGGGTGTCACGAAATCGGGACAGGCGAAGACCCGCCTGACCTCTGGTGCAGCCATCTTCCTCATCGCCTATCTGATCGTATTCAGCATTTTGGGGTACTACAAATGAGACGCCTTGCACTGCTGCTGATCGCCCTTTCTGCTGCTGCCTGGGCGCAGGCCCCAAAAGTGGCAACAACGCAGGCCGCACATACCCCGGATGACACCTGTACCCAGTGCCACTCTGCCATGGAGGGTGCCATCCAGAAACCGGCACTGCTCATCAAGGACGATGTCCACACTACCGCCGGTCTGAGCTGTGCCGATTGCCATGGCGGCGATCGCACCGCAGTCGAACCCGACGTCTCCATGAGCAAGGCCAAAGGCTTCATCGGCAAGCCAAAGCATGCGGACATCCCCCAACTGTGCGGCAAATGCCACAGCGACCCCGGCTACATGCGGCGCTTCCGCCCCCGGCAGCGCGTTGACCAACTGGAACTCTACAAGACCAGCGTCCACGGGAAAAAGCTCGCGGCCGGCGACATAAATGCTGCCACCTGCGTCGATTGCCACAGCGTCCATGACATCCGCGCCGTGAAGGATGCCAATGCCCCGACGCACCCTCTCAACATCCCCGCGACCTGCGGGCGTTGCCACTCTGACGCCGCCAGGATGAAGCAGTACGGCATCCCCACCAATCAGGTGGAAGAGTACCACCAAAGCGTTCACTGGAGTGCCATCTCGAAGAAGGGCGATCTCTCGGCCCCCAACTGTGTCTCCTGCCACGGCAACCACGGTGCCAAGCCCCCCGACGTCGAGTCCGTGTCGGCTGTCTGTGGCAGTTGTCACGTTCTCTTCGCGCAGCTTTATGAGAAGAGTGTCCACCAGCCGATCTTTGGCGGTGGCAACGGCAAAGGCGGCTGTACCGTCTGCCACAGTAACCACGCCATCCACCAGCCCAATACAAAGATGCTGACCGGCGATAAAGCCATCTGCACTCCTTGCCACGAGGCCGGAACGGCAGGAGCCAATGCTGCTGCAGAATTCGCCAAAGGTCTGGATGGTCTCGATAGCGCCCTGAAGAACAGCGAAGCCACCCTGAAGCAGGCTGAATACTACGGTATGGAGGTTTCGGCGTCGCAGATGGAGTGGAACGATGGTCACGAAAGCCTCATCAAGGCCCGACTCGCCCTCCATTCCTTCGACACAGCGAAGGTGAAGAAGGAAGTCGACATCGGCCTTGCCATCGCTGCGAAGACGAAGGCTGCAGCCGAACAGGCTCTGCGGGAGAAGGATCAGCGACGGCTGGGCCTGGCGATCTCGGCCTTGTTTATCGCAATTACCGTAGCAGGTATCTGGATGGTGATCCGCAAGCTGGAGCGGCCAGCCTAATCGCGATACTATGGCAGTCATGAACAGGATTGCCTTTGCTCTGATAGCCACCGCGGTGGTGGTGCAGGCGGCACCCACTCCCGCCAAATCCCTGCTGGTTCTCTCCAAGGGAGAACTCACGCTCTCCATCGTGGACCCCGTCTCCCTCAAGGTGCTGGCGTCCATGCCGTCCGGCCCTGACCCGCACGAGGTGGTCGCCTCCGCTGATGGCAAGTTCGCCTATATCTCGAACTACGGCGGCGGGCAGTACAACACCATCACGGTGGTCGATCTGATCGCCCAGAAGACCGTCGAAACTGTCGATCTCGGCGGCCTCCGGGGCCCCCATGGCCTCATGTACTCCGGCGGTAAGGTCTGGTTTACTGCCGAGCCGAACAAAGCCATCGGCACCCTCGACGGTGCCACCCGCAAAGTTGATTGGGTTCTGGGCACCGGGCAGGACCGAACCCATATGATCTGGGTCGGCCGCGACCAAAAGAAGTTCTACACCACAAACATTAGCTCGGCTACCGTGTCGATTATTGAGCGCACCGCAGGCGCAGTCGGTCGCGGCGGGCGGGGTTCTCCCCAGGGCGAATGGTCCCAGGCCGTGGTCCCGGTGGGCAAGGGAGCGGAAGGCTTCGACGTTTCGCCCGACGGCAAAGAACTCTGGACCGCCGATGCCGGGGACGGCACCGTCACCGTCATCGACCTCGCGTCGAAAAAGGTGGTGAAGACCATCGCGGCGAACGTTAAAGGTGCCAACCGCCTCAAGTTCACCCCGGACGGAAAACACGCCTTCATTGCCACGCTCAGTGGCCCCAACGCCACCGTGATTGACGTTGCCACCCGGGCTGTCATCAAGACCATCCCCATCGGCAAAGGTGCAGCCGGTATCGAAATGCAGCCCGATGGCGCCCGTGTCTTCATCGCCTGCACGCCCGACAGCTACGTCACTACCATCGACCTGAAAACCCTGGAAGTCACCGGCAAATTCGAAGCGGGCAAGAACCCCGACGGCATGATCTGGTCGGAAATCCGGTAAGGTGGCGACCGTCACACGGCGCGAAATTAGGACCTGCCGCTGCGTCACCGTGAAGCTTCTCGACCGAAAACGGCCGTGCTCCGACTGCGACAGCTTCTCGGTCCAGCGGCACAGTTGCGGCAAGAGTGGCTATCCGGGTGGGTAGTTCGGCGGTAACGCAGACCTCGAGCCGCTCGAAATAATCGGCGACCTGGAAGCGGGCAAGCGCCCCGGCGGTGTGGCTCGGTCTGAATTCCGATAAGCTGGCTACCCTCACACGGCGCGTGAAGCTTCCGGACCGAAAACGGCCCTGCGCATGCTAAGAGTCCGTTTTGCGCCCTCTCCGACAGGGTATTTACACGTCGGCAGCGCCCGCACTTTCATCTTCAACTGGTTGTATGCCCGCCGTCACGGCGGCACCATGATCCTGCGCATCGATGATACCGACATCGAGCGCAACTCCGAACAATCCCTCGATTCCATCTTCGAAGGCCTGAAATGGCTCGGCCTCGATTGGGACGAACAATACCGCCAGTCGGAACGCCTCGCCCTGCACCAGCAGTTCGCCGAATCCATCCTCGCCAAAGGCCTCGCCTACCGCGATTTCACCCCTGCCGCAGCAGCCGTTCCTGGCTCGGCCTCAGTGGAAGACGCGCCCCATGGTGCGACGACCTGGCTCTGTAACCCTGGCCAGCGCGAAATTCCGCTCGAAGAAAGCAACGCCCGAGCCGCCGCCGGAGAACCCTTCGTCGTCCGTTACAAAGTCCCCCGCGACACCCCCGAAACCGTCAGATTCACCGACGCCGTCTATGGTGAACAGGCGAAATCCACTGCCGACATCGAAGACTTCGCACTCCTCCGCTCCACCGGTATGCCCACCTATCACCTGGCTTCCTGTGCCGACGATGTCGACCTCCGCATCTCCCACATCATTCGCGGGCAGGACCACCTCAGCAACACCTTCAAGCACGTCCTCATCTTCAAAGCCGCCGGTTACGAACCTCCCACCTTCGCGCACCTCCCGCTGCTCATCGCCCCCGACGGTGCCAAGCTCTCCAAGCGCAAACACGGTCCGGTCGTTTCCGTCACCACCTACCGCGACGCCGGCTTCCTCCCGCACGCTTTCATCAACTTCCTCTGCCTCCTCGGCTGGTCCCCCAAAGACGACCGGGAACGGTTGACCCGCGACGAACTCAAAGCTGTCTTCTCCTTCGAAGGCATCAATCGCAGCAACGCGGTTATCAACTTCTCCGAGGAAGAGCCCTTTGACGCAAAATCCCTCTGGCTCAACGCCGAAACCATCCGCACCATGCCCGCCGCCGACCTGAGCGGAGCCCTCGCGCCTGTCCTCGCCGAAGCCGGTATCACGTGTGCACCCGCCCAACTCGCCCTGATCACGCCCCTCATTCAGGAACGCATCCACAAAGCAATTGTGAAACTAAAATAGATGACTCCGCCCAATAACGCCGAAACCCCGGAAGCCGCCCCCCGACCCTCGAATTTCATCCGCGACATTATGGTCGAGGATGCCCGCATCGGCAAACACAGTGGGCGTGTCCTGACCCGCTTCCCCCCGGAACCCAACGGCTACCTCCATCTCGGCCACGCCAAGTCTATCTGCCTGAACTTCGGCCTCTCGAAGGAATTCGGCGGTGCCACCAACCTCCGCTTCGACGACACCAACCCCGAAAAGGAAGAGCAGGAGTACGTCGATTCCATCATTGATAACGTGAAATGGCTCGGCTTCCAGTGGCAGGAACCCGTTTGCTTCGCCTCCGACTATTTTCAGCAGCTCTACGACTGGGCCGTCCAGCTCATCCAGTCCGGCAAAGCGTTCGTCTGCGACCTGAACGCGGAACAGGTCCGCCAGCATCGCGGGACGCTCACGGAGCCCGGCAAACACAGTCCTTTCCGTGACCGCCCCATCGAAGAAAGCCTCGACCTTTTCGCCCGCATGAAGGCCGGCGAATTCCCTGACGGCACCCGCACCCTGCGCGCCAAAATCGACATGGCGTCCCCCAATCTCAACATGCGGGACCCGGTCATGTATCGCATTCTCAACGCCGAACACCACCGGACCGGCAACGCCTGGTGCATCTACCCGATGTACGACTACGCCCACGGCCAGTCCGATTCCATCGAAGGCATCACCCACTCCATCTGCACGCTGGAATTCGAAGACCACCGCCCCCTCTACGACTGGTTCGTGCAGCAGCTTGGCATCTTCGCCCCGCGCCAGATCGAGTTCGACCGCCTCAACCTCACCTACACGCTCCTCAGCAAGCGCAAGCTGCTGCAACTCGTGCAGGACAACCACGTCAGCGGCTGGGATGATCCCCGCATGCCCACCCTTTCGGGCATCCGTCGCCGCGGCTACCCGCCTGAGGCGATTCGCAATTTCTGCGCTAACATCGGCGTCTCCAAAACCAACGGCATCCTCGAGCTCGGGCTCCTGGAACACTACGTCCGCGAAGATCTCAACAAGCGAGCCTCCCGCTACATGGCGGTCCTCAAGCCCCTCCGCGTCGTTATCGACAACTATCCCGAGGGCGAAACCGAGTGGCTCGACGCGGTCAATAACCCCGAAGACGAGTCGGCCGGCACCCGCAAAGTGCCGTTTTCCAAAGTCCTCTACATTGAACAGGACGACTTCAAAGAGGACCCGCCCAAACAGTTCTTCCGCCTCTCCCCGGGCCGGGAAGTCCGCCTCCGTTGGGGTTTCTACATCGTCTGCCAATCCGTCGTGAAGGACGAAGCCGGCAACATAGTAGAACTCCGTTGCACCTACGATCCCCTTACGCGGGGCGGTGGCGCACCGGATGGCCGCAAGGTGAAAGCCACTATCCACTGGGTTTCCGCCGAGCATGCAGTCAACGCCGAAGTTCGCGTCTACAGTACCCTCTTTGCGAAGGAAAATCCCAACGACGTGGAAGAGGGCAAGGACTTCCTCTCCAACATCAATCCCGACTCCCTGGAGGTCCTGGCCGATTGCAAACTCGAACCAGCCCTCGGCACGCTCGCCGTTGAAGAGTGCGTCCAGTTCGAACGCCTTGGCTACTTCTGCGTCGATAAGGACTCGGCCCCCGGCAAACCGGTTTACAATCGAACCGTAGCCCTCCGTGACGCGTGGGCCAAAATCGAGAAGCGAGGCAAGTAGTGAATATCCTGGGAATTGGGGGCATTCGCAGCCAGTCGGCTGCCGTGCTGATTTCGAATGGACGCATCGTCGCCGCCGTGGAGCAGGCGAAACTGACCCGCGACGCCGAGCCCGTCGATCTGCCCTTCGAGGCCATCAACGAATGTCTGCAAATCGGTTCGCTCCTCCCCAACGACATCGATTTCATTGCCCTCGCCCGGCCTCTGCCCCCCGGTTCTGACATCCCCCTCGCCTCCTTTGTTGCAGCTTTCGAGCTTATCGAAGACTGCGTTTCATGCAAGGGTCAGGGCCTTTATCTCGCATATGGGAAAGGTTCGGCGCCAGCGAGTCCGCCGCTTACTCTTCAGAAAGAGCGAGCACCTATTTTCAGATAATGATCACCTTCCATGTTATCGCTTCACCACGTCAAAATTTGAAATAATCATATCGATTTTTCCGCACCGTATGTGAAAATCTTTGATCCGGAACCTTGTCGAGAATCACTTTTGCATAGTCATAAAAACGACGCGCATCTGAAAACATTTGTTCCACACTCGCAGGATTCAGATCAGGCCCCTCAAAGGCGAGGCTTTTATAAAGCCCGCCATTGAGCCACTTATTAAAAAAATAAATCTGGTCATACATTTTCACTTCATCAATCACAAAATTGTCAGATGTGGAGCTCGACGCTTTGAGAAAATGATCACACTTGGCTTCCGGCACGACTGCTATTTCCCACCCGCGAGAG
>RGPS01000340.1 GCA_010084195.1 Terriglobia bacterium | reverse complement strand
ACCAGCAACCAGTCTGCTGTGAAACGTCTGCGCAGAGGCCTCATCCTCAAACAACACGGTCGTTCCGCACCGGATAGTTTCAATTCCCACGCTGTAATGTGGGTCACTGTGGCAGCTGACTAAGAATTTTCGAGCTCCCGTAAGCTTGGTGGCCTCGTAGTTGAAAACATGACAATGACCGTCGATGGACAGACTAACTTTTATAGACTTCATATCGTCTTCGATCGCGTGAGCACGCAATTGCGCGCCCGTTGACTGCCTGCGACCCTTGTGGGCGCGAACCGCATGGGGATGGCTTGATTCCAACTTGAATCAAGCCGTTGGTGGCGCTGGGCATGGAGACCAGCACCGGGAGGAAGTTAGCCGGGTCAGGGCTGGGCAACCGCGAATAGATCGCGGCGCACCGTTAAACATGAGGGAGGAGGTCGGCTCTAGCAGACGGCTCCGGGAGGTAGGAGGGGGAACGCTGTCAGGAAACAGCGGGGGATTTGCTCAGAGGACGCGGGAAATCAAAGGCCATCCGCTTAACCGGATTCTGCCAAGAGCCAAGGAATCGCAGATCACCACGGAACATTTCTGGGTAGCCTGCCTCTATGCGATTCAGGTGTTCGCATGAAGGAATCTCGCTGACGGGTCGGAACCCGAGACTTTCAACAGTTTCGTTCACGCCCAGACACCGCACTGCACTCTCATTCAACTGGGACTCCAATCGGCTGGCAGCCTTGGCATCGACCAGCTTGATCTGCACATCGCCAACCGGCAGGAACCCGTCGTGGGCTGCAATCTCCAGAACGAGCTCGTCGTGGTGGCGCTTGATGGATGCGATGCAGGAGTAGGGAACAGGAATGTCTGCATCGAACAAACCTCCGGTCCTGAACACCACGCAACCGGGATACATTCGCAGATAAGGATGCTGCTTGGTATCTGGTGAGGCACCCCGCGCACCCCGTTGGCCGCGTGGCAGTCTGCCAGCCGTGCAGGAGCGCTGCCCTTCATGTCGGTCATTCGGCCAGGTCGGACGGAAGCGGATGACTTCAATCCCGCTGATCCGGTCATCCACCATCAACTCCGGCGGACGCTTGCGCCGCAGCGATTCAGCCAACCTTCGGCCCGACACCCCTGAACGCATTGTGAGGCGCACCAGCATCTCGCGATCGGCCAAGAGCACGCGATCCACGCTAGATTTGTGGTTTCGGAGACGCGAGGCAGCGTGGGTTTCGATCACGCTTGGGACGATTTGCAGCAGCACCGGTTTGCGTTTGCTGCCATTGTGGATTGTAACAGGCGAGAACTCATTGGGAGGAGTGTTCGACGCGACAGGCGAGGTCGAACGGGAGGTAGGATTGGAGGTTCCCTTGGAGGATTGGGAACCGGTAAGAACAGGAGGTGTTTTGCTATGCTTAACAGACATTTTGTTGTTAACGGGCGTCGTGAAGCAGGACGACGCGGACCAAAGAAGTAAGAAGAGACTGCCTCAATTAGAAGGAGGGAAGTGAGCATAGTGCTCGCAAACCCAATGAAGGAAGAAGTTGCGCAAGTCCGGCTAGCAAAGCGTAACACTTCGCTAAACCAAACCCGCAGGAGGGAGTAAACTATTGGAGGGTAGTAATACACGGAAACTGTTAATGTTAAATGCGATAGGAATAATAAGCGCCATCAACAATTGCTTCCGCCCACCCGTGATTTGAGGTTTTTAAGGAAATCAAAACCGCTCACAAAACAGCTCAGTAAGCGCTCATAACTACCCTGAATCCAACGGAGATTCGTCGCCGCTCGATGCTACAAACCGGTTTCCCGCCTCCGAGTCCCCCGGCGCGATGGTCTTCTTCCGAATCCAACCTTCCCCCAAGCGGTAGTTCTGGGCTCGGCGATCGCAGAGGATTGCTTTCTTCGGTTCGATCGACCGGCTCTTCAGCCACCTTGCGAACTGGCGGGCAAATTCTTGGGCTATCTTTTTCGGGTTTGCTTCAATCCGCTTCATGTCCGCCTGCAATTTGCGTTCGGCCTCGCGAGGTTGGTTTTTACGCTTCTCCAACAACTTGCCCAGTTCAAACAGCTTGGCGACTTCCAGATAGTTCAACGCACTTACACGAGCGGCCGAGCCGTCACCAACTCGTTTGGTCATTTCCCCAATTACCTTCCGAAAGCGATCAGGCACGGAAAGTCGTTGGTTGTTAGGCAGGTTGAACTGCCCCACCGCTCGGTCATACCTGATGTCCTTGATTGTCCAATGGCCTTCAGCGGTGTCGGGCTTCTCCGCTGCGTCGGTTCCTCCGGCAGGTGCACCTTCCTCGGCGGGAGCATGACGAATGGCGTGATAGTAATCTTGGGAACTGGAGGGGGTGTCGGTGAGGCTCAGATACGCCCGCAGGCGTTCACGTTCTGTCGGGTTGGAGAAGTCGATCGGAACAACGTCGAACGCGGAGCGGGGAGTGCTGCCATCACCGGAGCTGGCGACCACGCGGCACCGCACGTAACCGTTTATCTTGCTGAAGTTGCCTGGCACCGAATGGATGTGGAATTCTGCCTGCATGCCGCAGAAAGTCTCCAACATGCCGGAAGTTTCAGAACTGCGGAGGATTCGACCGACAGTGGCTTCCCAAGGGTTAGGTACGCCTGCCAAACTGGAGGTATCGATAGCCACGTTGAACGCACCATGGCGACCATCACTTTTGTCTCCGAGAGAGAAAGTGACCTGATCACCAACGGAAGGCGATTTTGACAGCTCTTCAACTCGGCCTCTGTCGAAATAGTAAATTCCACCGTTGTTCTCGCTCGCCTTGATGAATCCGTAATCCCGCAGCTCCGAACTGAAACCTCGTCCCCAGTAGAGGATAGTCCCCTTGTTGGCGTTGCTTGGAGCCATGAGTCGATTCTGCCAGCCCATGCTCCTTCCGATCAAGCGGGATAGGGACGGCGGTGGTTGCACACGCGATCGGCGCTGTCTGCGGGAGCGCACCGCAAATCTCTCATTTCGTTCACCGAACTTAAACCCCGGTCCTGCGATGTCTGGTGAACTGGAAGCGGATATCCTAGCCACCCCGCGCTAGCCAAAGCCGAGTTGAAGCTGTAGCGGAGCGAGTGAAAAGTCCGCCGGCTGAACTGGTGTGAACCCTTGCCTTTCACCGTGCCCAAGCCAGCCCACCAACCTCTTGAAGCTCTCGTTCAGCCCGTGCTTGTCTCCACTCGCGCGAGCTGTCAGCCTCATTTTTCAGTTCGGTGAGCGTGAATCGTCGTAACGTCAGCCCCAGTGCTCCTCCAGTTCGTTGGATATCGGGAATGTTGTCGGTTTGCCCGTAT
>RGPS01000339.1 GCA_010084195.1 Terriglobia bacterium | reverse complement strand
CCAGAAGCAGGCTGCCCAGCGCGGCTACAAACTAGTGCCACTGGAGGCCGCTGCCTAACTCATTGATAGCAATAGTTCCGCGTTGAGGTTCCTTAGAAGAGAATGACGGCCATCGCACCGTCTGTCTTCAGCGTGTCGCCGGTGGCATTTTCCACTGAGGTGGGGACCTCGGGCCGTTCCACCACCGCGACCGACTTCACCAGACCCGTAAAAATCAAGTCGGTAACCACCTTCGCCCGTTCCTTGTCGATTTCGGAATTCACCTTGTGGATGAAGGTTCGTTCCCGCTCAGAAAATTCGATACCAATGTCGTGAGTGGAGGAGCAGACCCAGACCGGCTTGCCGGCGAACAGGTCCGGACGCCTGAAAATCCGCAGGTGGTGGCGGGAGGCGAAGGTGTTGTTGCCCTTTTGCCAGGCCATCACCGGGGCCTCATTCTCCAGCAACAGGATCGACATGGGGCCTTCCTTGTAGCCCCGATTCTCGATCATCGCCCGAGCCGTTTCCAGTTTGGATTGTGCCGTCAGTGCCGCCGGTTCCGACCATCCGGCTTTCGCGAAGGCCTCGCGGATCTGCTCTTCCGTGCCAATGAACATGAGGTTCGTCATGTCGCTGGGACGGGGTGGCTTAGCAGCTACAGTTCGGAACGGCTGAGTGTTCACCAGACGGGCAAGACCGGCTTCATCCGGAAACGCTGTCAGGGCGGTCTCCAGGCCTTTCACCGTGCCCGTCCAGTTCAGAGGGTTCGTCAGCCGGATATTCAACTCCACACCCGCTTCGTAGTTGATATTGGCGTTCACGTCCTGAATATTCAGTGCCTGTTTGGCCTGCTTCAGGATACCGGCCAGACCGGCCAGCTTCGCACTGCTACCCAGTCTGCCAAGGCCTTCATTGAGGCGTCCTCCGTAGGACTGGCCAGCGTCAATACCCTGAATCAGGCCCTTGTCGTCGACGGTCTCACGGGCGTTTTCGAGCGACGCCAGCGTAGCCTCCACGGGGACCGTGACCTTGCCGTCAGTGACACTGGTAAAACTGAGTTCGAGAATGGCCTTCACGCTCCCCTCGGCCGCTCTTGCCAGCTTTACCATTCCGGCGATGGTCAGTCCGGAAGGCATCACGACTTCGCCGTTCACCAGCACCGGTACAACCAGGGAGGCTTTGAATGGCTGGACCGTGGTCACTTCGCTGGTGATCTTGTCGTTCAGGCGAAGGGCCAGTTCCGTACCTGCCGGGATCGCTCCCTCAAAAAGCGGCAGAGTCAAAAGCGCCGACAGGAGGGACAGTCTCATTTACCTTGCAATTCCGTAATGGGGCCCGTTTTGTCTTCAATACGAAGGGAGATACCCTTCCGTTTCAACCAGACATCTTCGGGAACATCGAACCGGATACCGACCATACGATCCGTATTTTGGTGCCCCGCCAGGGCATCACGCATCTTGAGAGGAGGATTAAACTTTTCCCCGATATTGGGATAGAAGCGAAAGAAATTGTCCAGGTCCGGGGCGGCGATGATGCTGCCCTTTACCGTGCTGCCATCCGCCATCGTCAGGTCGGCTTCCATGCCCCGAACAACCATCTCAATATCCGCATCGTTTCGCAGATTGAAATCGACGATCACGATCATCTCGTTGTCATCCACCTTCTCGGCGCGGATCTTGCCGATCTTGCCCGTCGGCTCCAGGTGGTTCCCTTTAGTTTCGACAAAGCCCCGCCAGATCAGGAAAGCGATGAGGACTGCGGCAATGCCGAAACCAATGGTGAAGGGCTTGCTCATTACAACTGGCCGACCAGATGCATGATCGTCTTCATGGCGATGTGGGCGTTTTCGATAAGGTTGGGGCCGCCTGTGTGGGTTTCGAGGCCGATCTGACCGGAGTAGCCGTCCTTCTGCATTGCCTTCAGGATCGACAGCCAGTCGATATACTCTTCGCCTTCCATCAGGTTCTTCGCCTTGAACTGCGCGTTGAGAAGACGGTTTTTCGGGAGCACTTTGTAGCCTTCGGGCCAGGCGGTTTCGTTCAGGTACTTCGCGTTCCCCGGATCCCAGTTGAACCCTATCCATTTTGACGGCAGCATTTCCATCATGGTCTTGGTTTCCAGCGAAGAGCCGATGTTCTGCGAGTACTCATTTTCGATGAGGAGGTGAACTTTGCCCTTCTCTGCGATGGGGATCAGCTCTTCCATAGTCTGCTGGATCAGTTTGAACGTGGTTTCGGGCTTCGCAACCCGTTCGCCGGTGAAGATGCGGATCTTGTCGGTACCCAGAATATTGGCGGCGCGGACGGCGGTTTCCACATCAGCCTTCCGGTTATCCCAACGCTTCTTTTCAGCCACGGCGCGAGCGGCGGCCTGCTCGGGCGTGTCCTTTCGGGGCTTTTCGGGCGTAGTACCCGGCCACGTGAACTTCATCAGACTCGTATTCAGGAAGGAAACCTTCAGCTTGTTCGAGGCCAGCTCTGCGGCCAGAGCCTTGATCTGCGGTTCCGGCAGAAACGCGACCTCCTTCTTCGTCTCGGGCACATTGCGAAGCTCCACCCACTGCATCCCGTACTGGTGAGCAAAGGCGATGGCATCGGCCTGTGTCCGCCCGATTTCATCGGTGATGGCCGAGATGTTGCCCTTCGTGATTTTGCCCTTGAAGGCGGAGAGGGGGCCGGCGGCAAGCGAGGCGGCGGTGGCGGCGAAAAGTTCGCGACGGGATATTGACATGATGGAAACCATTATTGCGTTGATAGCTCCAAAGTTGATAGCTCCAAAGATGATAGCTCCAAACCGGTGCCCTGGTGGAACTGGTGGAGACTGGTGGAGCTTCTAAAGCTGGCCGACCATTTGCAGGACCTGGCGCATCGCATCGTGGGAAGCTTCGATCAGGTTACCGCCGGTGTCGGCCTCCAGACCGAGTCGTCCGGCGTACCCGTCTTTATCCAGCGCTTTCACAATGCTGAGCCAATCGATTCGGTCCGGGTTGTTCATCAGGTTTTTGGCTTTGAACTGGACGTTGCGCATTCGACTTTTCGGGAGCAGCGCGTAGCCCTCGGGCCAGGTGACTTCGCCGAGGTTTTTGGCGTTGCCGGGGTCCCAGTTGAAACCGAGGGTTTTGGAGGGGATGATCGCCATGATGGCTTTGATCTCGACGGAGGTGCCGATGTTCTGCGAATGCTCGTTCTCGATGACGAGGCGGACTTTGCCTTTTTCGGCGATGGGCAGGAGTTCTTCGAGCGTCTGGCGGATCAGAGGGAAGGCGGTTTCGGGATGAGCGACGCGATCGCCCGTGAAGACGCGGACGTTGTCGGTGCCGAGGATATTGGCCGCACGGACAGCCGTTTCGCAGTCGGCTTTCCGATTTGCCC
>RGPS01000338.1 GCA_010084195.1 Terriglobia bacterium | reverse complement strand
CACAGATGCAGGACGCGATCCAAGATCTCATCGAGGAACACTGCAGCGACCGGGCTCGCGACGAGTACTACGACGATCTCTCACAGATCCATGGCATGAAGGAGCTCCTGCGCTCAGGTCCGGCTATCTGCGACAAGGACAGGGCTGCACTGGAGATGTGGATCCTGAGCATCGAGCACAAGCGGCTGGTGGACTATCACGAGGCTGAGATCGCCTGGGCGCACGAACCATTGCCACCGATCTTCGCCGAGGCAGATGCCATGCTCAAGGAGCCAGCAAAGCCCCCGGTCGCCAGTGTCTCCTATTCATGGGATGACATCCAAGGCTGGCTCGACCAACGGGGGAGCGATCCCGACGTGCCATTCGACGTGCCATTCGCCGGGCATGTCTGGACACCGGAGCAGCAAGCCAGCGTGATGGAACGGCTGCAGGAGTACCTGGAGATGCATGTGTATGAGAGCTTCGGACGCGACCTCTATGTCGAGGCATTGGAAGCCGAATGGGAAAGGAACAGCAATGACTGACAAAGTGACGCGCACCATGTACAAGGGGGAGCCAGTGACGCACTGGCGCGTGCCGATGTTCGAGCCCAACGATGTGACCAAGATGCTCGACCGGGCATATGCACTGGGCTACACTGTCGGGGTGCAGGACCCGGACGCGCACATCGGCAAGCAAGCCGCACGATGCGCCGACTCCCGCGAGGCATGGGCCAAGGTCCTCGAGCATGCCATGGAAGTGGACGAAGACTTCACGGTCTTCTTCTACAAGACCGGTGAGCACAGGCACTGGATGTTCTTGGTCCCCACCGGGGGGAACCAGCCCGATGACGGCTGGATGAACGACAGCTGCGGTTGCATGGCGATGGATGCGATATGGGACGCGGTGCAATGACATATCCTTACCTCCACGCACTGGCACGGGACTCGAATCATGCCGTCGTGGTCTTCACCACCGAGGACGTGGAGTCCGTGCTCCGGCGCACCGGAAGGTTCAGCTCCGAGCCGTGGACCGAAGAGAGGATGCTTCGATTCCTCAAGGACCAGGAAGGTTCGCTCTCGGAACTGCTCGCCGACAAAGGTCTGGAAATCCTGGAGCGCGAGCTCGCGCTCTGGGAGGAAGAGGAGAAAGAATGATCCTGCCTGATCACGCGATAAGCCGGCTCGCAAGGGCCGGCATGATCGAACCGTTTGAGCCAAGTCTCGTGCAGCCAGCCAGCATCGACGTGAGGCTGGCCAACGAGGCCCCATGGATCCTGGGGCCGGGCGACACAGCGCTCGGCAGCACCATCGAGAAGGTGCGGCTGCCGGCTGACATCTGTGCCCGGGTCGAGGGCAAGAGCTCATGGGGCAGGAAGTACCTGCTCATCCACTGCACTGCCGGGTTCATCGACCCAGGGTTCGAGGGCAACGTCACGCTCGAGTTTGTCAATCTCGGCAGGCAGGACATCGTCATGATGCCCGGCATGCCGATCGCCCAGATCTGTTTCATGCAGATGACAAGTGCTGCTGCAACGCCCTATGAAGGCAAGTACCAGCACTCAGTCGGCACCGTTGCCGCACGGTAATATTCATGCAGGTATGGGCATGTGCCTGTACCTGCATGGAGGAACGTGTTGGTGGCAAAGAGAGCAAAGGTCTGGTCGAGCACACACGACAGCGCACTCCTCACAGTGCCTGGCGTAGCAAAGTTGCTCAAGATCCCGTACACGGTCGCGCTGCGACTGGCACGGATCGGTGAGATCCCCGGCAAAGTCAACCTCGGATCCCGACGGAACCTGTTCCGGCGCGTCGAGGTTGAACGGTGGATCACCAAGGCCCAGTGATGGGACGGCGGCTCGGAGGCTTCGGCTTCCGGGCCGCCTTTTTTTGTGCCCGAATGGGATGCGAGTACTCACCAGAGTACTCACCAACAGGGCACGGGTACTCACCACCCGGATTAGAACAGATGTTCCAGAATGGTGAGTACTGGTGACAACTTGGTGAGTACTCGAGTGCTACGGAAATTGCTTGGAGTGGTGCACTTCCTTCTTGAAGGCCAGGAAAAGTGGGCCGGGTTCTGCTTGGCGATCGATTGGTGGTGAGTCACTTTTTAAATTGGAAAAGATACATGAGTTTAGTCGGACAGCGTGTGTAATCCGACCAAACTACGAATGTGGGGTAATAAGTCAAAAGCGACTCACCACTCACCACCACTGGCGCCGCGCCCTGCCGCAAGGGGATACTTTCCCCGGTCCCTGTTTGTGTCGTGGCCGCCCGGTTCCCCCGCCGGGTGGCCTTTTTCTTTTGTGGCCACATCGTTTCTCCCCGTAGCACGGGAGAACATGAGTGGGAAGATTCGGAAGCCTCAGCAACTGGAACCTGCAGCCATCAGCCGAGTCGCAGGCGTCACTGAAGTCCCAGGCCGGACAGGCCGCACAGGACCAGTACAACGCACTGCTCGACCAGTCAGCTGCCCAGCTTGCAGGGCCGGCACCCAGTGCCTTCTTGCCGGCGCCGATCACGACGTCCCTGAATCCGCAGTGGTCGCCACCGCCCGAGGCCCAGTTCAGCATGCCACCGGTGCCGACGAGACCGGCACCGCAGGGCTGGCTCGACAGCGCAAGCCGCAGTTTCCAGACCGGCCTCGCCGGGACCGGGGGCATGCTCGCAGGTGCTGCTGGCCTGATCGGCAATACCGATGCGCAGGCCGGCATCCAGAAGTGGACCAGCGACACGATCCAGGGCCTTGCGCCTGAGCAATACGCACGGCCCGAAGCCTCGATGGGCGAGAAGCTGCTCGACCCGGACTGGTGGAAGACGACCGCGGCCCAGGCACTGGGGTCCGGCGCCGGCTCGATGGGCGTGAGCCTGATCGCCACCGTGCCATTGCTTGCCGCCACGGCCTTTGCCCCGGAGATCGCGGGAGCAGTCGGTATCTCGGTCGGAGTGGCCCGGGTCATCGGCATCCTGGCTACGACACTGGGCCGTGCCGGGATCGACAGCGTCATGGAAAGCGCGTCTGCCTATCAGGACGCGAGGCAGTCCGGCAAGAGTGAGAGCGAGGCGAGCCAGATCGCAAGCACCGTGGGTGCGAACAACATGCTCCTCAATGTGGGTCTCGAGGCCATCCCGGGCTTCGGGGAGCTGGCCAACGTCGGCAAGGCCATCACCAAGGGTGCCATACGGGGCGGTGTCGTCAAGGCACTCGAGCATGAGTGGGGTGACGTTGCGATGGCGGCTGCCCGGCAACGGCTGGGTGCCGAGCTGACCCAGCAGGGATGGATGACCGGTGCACGCAACTACGCCGGAGCCGCAGCCCGGGGTGCTGTCGAGGAGTACCTGCAGGAACGGCAGCAGGGGGAGATCCAGAAGGCAGCC
>RGPS01000337.1 GCA_010084195.1 Terriglobia bacterium | reverse complement strand
GTCACCACCTCACGCCGTGCAGATGCCCCGGAAGAACCGCTCAGACCAGTCGCCCGCAACGATGATGACCCCGGCCCTCCCGTCCTGCGCCGCGGTGGCGGGGCGACACCAGCCACGCGCCGCGCGCCCACGGTCCCCGTGGAAACCGCTTCAGCCCGGCCCAGCATCAAGTCTGAAGAAGTGAATGGGATCGTTCGTGCCGCCCCCGCACCCGTCATCGAAGCGCCCTCCGCACGCCAGCCTGAAGACGCGCCGCGTGCAGGGGACAATCGCCTGCCCAGCCAGGTCCAGCCAACTGGTGACCCCATCATCAACGCCGCCCGCGAGGCCGCCTGGCAGTGGGCTGACACCCTCCCGAACTACATCGTCAAGCAGTTCACAACTCGTTACCAGACCGAAACGTCGCGTGGGAACCGGACCTCATGGCAGGCTCTCGACGTCGTCACCGCCGATGTTGTCAGCGAGAACGGCAAGGAATCCTACAAGAACCTGCAGATCAACGGCAAGCCCACGAAAGACGTGGAAAAGAGCGGCTCCTGGTCCACCGGGGAATTTTCCACTATCCTGTTGAACCTGCTCTCTCCTGGTACAGACGCCGACTTCCACGCCAAACGCACCAGCACCATCGGCAGCCGCCAGGCTTGGCGCTACGATTACACGGTGGAGCAGCAGAACTCCAACTGGAACATCATCGCAGCCTCACAGACCTACAAGCCAGCCTATTCCGGTGCCATCTGGGTCGATAAGCAGACCAACCGTGTTCTGCGCATTGAAATGGCTTCGAAGAACATGCCGCAGGGCTTCCCTCTCGATACCGTTGAATCTGCCGTGGAATACGATTTCGTTCTCGTCGGCGACCAGAAATTCCTGCTGCCGACCCACTCTGAAGCCCTGAGCTGTACGCGGGGTTCCAGCGATTGCACCCGCAACACAATCGACTTCCGCAACTATCGCAAGTTCGGTGCCGATACCAGCATCACGTTCGAGACCGAAAAGCCCTAACGTGCACGCCTGCGATCTACTCCGGGGGGGTACAGCCTATACCAGACTCTCCATTTGGTTTTGAAACGGGGGTTGGGTCTTGAAGAATGCCCCAACAATTATTAGCCTGTCCCCCGCTGTCGACATATTTCGATTGAAGGCCCAGCCCAACTGCAGATGACTTTTCGCAACTACTTCGGTTCGCAGACGGCGGTGCCGAGCAAGGCGAGTTTCGAAAATATGTCGATCGCTTGACCTTCCCCACCGCAAGAACATGACCGAAGCAATTCGGGACGTCGATCTGGAATGACCTGAATACTCGGGCTGCGCTCTACCAAACCGCCGGGCGACAGACGCAGCCCCATCCGCAGGGACAAATCCATATTCCCGGCCTACCACCCCTTCCGCGAAACATCAACGCTCGACTCCAAGGCCCCGACAACGCAAAACATCAACTTCAGGCGTGGGCCGAATCACAGTATCGAAGTGGGCCAGACCCGCCGAAGTCCGTTATTTCAGCTCACATGCTGTTTTGGGTAAGAGTGATTCCCTATAGCCCTGCATCCGAATGTCCCCCGTGTCGAAACTCGAATTCGCACAAATAAAAACCCCCGCTGGTGGCCGGTATTCGGCAACCAGAGGGGGTCACTTGCGTCACCCGAATGAATCAGGCCCTATTTCCCGACGGGCAGGCTCACACTGTTACTTTCGGCACCAGCCTGGCTCACCACAAGTTTTGCCGTCCCGGAAGCTAACCCCTCCGGCACTTTAAAGTTCACCTGGTAAAGCCCCACCGCCCCTGGTACCAGGCCTGCACCACATCCCCGCCATCCGTCGCAGGAAATCAAGACCGGCACGCTTCAGGGCATCCTGAAAGCGCTGGGCCTCAGGAAATGAAGGAGAACCCCATGGTTTACTACGCGCAGTTTGAGCCAGCCGAAGAAGGCGGCTTTGTCATTACCTTCCCCCACCCGGAAGGCGCTACGCAGGGAGAAAACGAGGCGGACGGCATGGAAATGGCCGCTGATTTCCTCCTCTGCGCCATGTCCATCCACATCAGGAACGGCGACCCGCTTCGTGATCCAAAGGTCTACAAAGGCAAGCGGTACAGACCAGTTCACTTACCGGCCCTGGCGGCTATAAAGGTTGAACTCTACCGCGCCTTCCAGGCGTCCGGTGTCCGTAAGGCCGAATTGGCCCGGCGGATGGGCATCCCCAAGACCAACGTGGACCAACTATTCGACCTGAAGTTCAAAACCAGCCTGACACTCATGGAAGCCGCCTTTCCAGCCATCGGCAAGCGGCTGGAAGTTGCCGTTCACGATCGCGCCGCGTGAACCAGACCGGCGCTGCGCCACGCTGGACCAAACCTCGCCGATTCGCTCAAAGTGGAGATACAACTCAAGCTTGTCCTAAACTCCCGCACGCACCAGTCGCGCCAGCTTACCCTTCACCCGCAGGCCATCGCCAGACGCCGGAGATTCGGTTCAGAGATCGGAAAGCCACTGCCGGCATTCGGTGGAGCGCGGACTCGACAGCGAAGGTCTCACGAAGGTTTAGGCTGCACCCTTGAAGTTGCTCAGGGATTCTGTCACCCCTTAACAGCTCAGGGAAAATGTCACCCCAAGCCGCGCGAAAAAAAGCCGGTTCATCGGCCGGAATTCCTTCGCAGCCAGCGATTCCCTCTCATAGTCCGCTCGGACAACACTGGACACCGGGGGGACTCGGGATCCCAGCCCCCACCAGGCGCTCGAGTTTCCAGGCCTGCGTCGCCGGATGATCCACGTCAAACACCTGCATCCGGGTAAGGGTTCCCGTAAGCGAACGTCTCGAGGCCCACCCCCAGGCTCACGTATTGCCAATTCCCCGCCCCATAACTTTGGCCAGTTCATCCTCCGCCCAACGGCGGCGAAGCGCCATACACGCCCGGAAAGACTTCGCAATCGCCCCTTCCAATTCGCCTCGCCGGGGTTGATGTTACCCAGTCGCTCGGGTTCAATAATCCGCAATGCCAGAGGAGCTTCAAAAATCCCGGGGAAATCAAGGATCTGGCGCTCGCCACGCCGGTTTCACCCAGTTACTCGCTTCACTTTACTAAGCTGGTTTCAGACCTCGATGAACACTGAACTGAATTTCCGTCTGGATGGCCGTCTGGCCCTGATTACAGGAGGCAGCAAAGGCCTCGGCCTGGCTATCGCGAAAGCCATGCTGGCCGCCGGGGCGAAGGTCATCCTGTCCGCCCGCCAGTCAGACGAATTGACGCGCATCGCCGATGAACTCAAAGTCCCCACCGCCCCGCTTGACCTCCTCGATACACCTGCCATCCCGGCCTGGTACGACGCCCTTGTCGCGCAACACGGCCGGCCCGACATTCTGGTC
>RGPS01000336.1 GCA_010084195.1 Terriglobia bacterium | reverse complement strand
GGTGGATTCACTACGCACCAGGCGGCCGTCACGCCGACGGAAGCAAGGCCTTCGAAGGCGACCCGTTCACCACGCATAAGACAATCCGTGTGCGTGACACCGACGTGACGTTCACATACAACGGCAAACCGATCGAGTACGCGGCCCCTGAACCTTGCCCAGCATGTAGCCACTAGCACGACGACAATCAAATGCAGCACAAGGCCGTTCGACTGTAAGTCCAGGTCTCGCTTGAGGAAGGAAACACACACATGGCAGACATAAGAAACCACGCCGACTACAAACGCAACAGGCGTTTGATCTTGAGCGATAACCCCGTGTGTGTGTTATGCGGCGTCAACGCAGCCACAGAAGCCGATCACATCATCGAAATGGACGCTGGCGGCACCAACGACCTCGAGAACCTGCGCCCAGTTTGCAAACCATGCAACGCACGCCGCGGCCAGGCATACCGGGTACGCAAAGAACGCAACCAGCTCGAGCAAGTCGTCACGCCGAACTAGCCCTAACTGGCGCTGACCGACCCCGACTAGAAACGACCACGCTAAGTGGTGCGCAATCAGCCGCGGCCGCCATTGGGGATTTCTCCCAGGCAATACTCGGTGTCACCCTCGAGCCTTGGCAGCTGCACGTTTTGGAAGGCATGACGCAACAGGTCGACGGCAACTGGGTCTGCCGGCAGTCTCTGGTTTCGGTCGCCCGACAGAACGGCAAAACCACGCTTATGTCTGCGCTGATCGGTTGGTGGTTGGCGACCCAGGGCAGTGCCCGCGGCAAACCGCAGGTCGTCCTTTCCACAGCTCACAAACTGGACTTGGCGGCGGCCCTGTTCAAATACTTGGCACCAATCCTTGAGGCCAAACTGGGGGCGCAAGTGTCCCGGTCGTATGGCCGCCAAGAGCTGACAATGCCGGACGGTTCGCTGTGGATTGTTAGGGCCGCCACGCCGCAGGCGGGTCACGGCTATTCGATCGACTTGTGCGTGGTCGACGAGGCCTGGTCGGTTTCTGAAGAATGTGTCGACGAAGGTTTCAGCCCGGCACAAATTGCGCGACCGAACCCAATGCTGGCCATGTTCTCAACTGCAGGTACTTCCGCGTCAACACTCATGCTGAAATGGCGCGAACAAGGTTTGCGGCAGATCGACACCGGCGAAGCGGGGCCGCTGTATTTCGCGTCGTATGAACCGCCGCCAGGTTTGGACCCGATGACCCCGGAAGCCTGGGCGTATGCCAACCCTGCGTTGGGCCGCCACATCAGCCTCGACACGTTGTACGACCGGGCTAAATCACCGAACCGCAACGCGTTTCTGCGCGGCCACGTCAACCTGTTCACGATTGCGTCGAACGCTTGGCTCGAGGCTGGCCTGTGGTCCGAGCTAGCTGACCCGATCGATATGCCGCCGAACGGCGTTTTGGCAATTGATTGTTCAACTGACGAATCACGGTTTATGGGTGTGCGGGCCGTGAAAGACGGCGACCGAATCCGCGTCGGGGTGGAATTTAACTGTGACACGCAAGCCCAAATGTGGCGATTGGTTAACGAATGTGTGGCCGATAATCCGCAGCTGCGTCTCGCCCTGGTGCCGGCCCTCGAGCTGCAATGCCCGCCGGCGCTTGAACGTCGCCGCGTCATCGTCGGTTACCGGGAACTGTTGAAATGGACGTTGCACGTTCGGTCGCTGATCATCGATAACCGCGTCACACACCAAGGGCACGCGAGTCTTTCCGAACACGTCGAACGCGCCGTCATGGTCAAGAACCAGGGCAGCATCGGTCTATCGAGTACAAAAAGCCCAGGCGACATCACACTTGCCCGGTGCATGGTCTGGGCTGTAGCGCTCGAGTCGGGTCCACCCTTCCCTAAAGAATCGTGGCAAACTAAACACATGGCTGTTTTTAATCGCGTCAAAAAGGCGGCAATCAGTCCCGCCCCGGCAAAGGCCGCGGCCGCGGGTTCGATCAGCGCCTACGGCGGTGCAAACATGATCGGCCAGTTCTACAGTTACCAAGAGGGTGAGCTGCGCAACCAGTTCATGCAGATTCCGACGGTTTCGCGTGCTCGCGATCTTCATGCTTCGATCTTGTGCGACCTTGAGCTGAAGATGTATAACGAAATGTGGAACGGCGAGGACATGGAAGAGGTCTATTTGGCCCCGCGTTCCTGGCTGCGGCAACTTGACCCAGAAATGCCGAACAGCTACCTGTGGGCCTGGTTGCTTGATGATTTAATGTTTTTTGGAAGAGCTTTTCTGTACGTGACTGCCCGCACAGCTGACGGCTATATGGCCCAGGCGACGCGTCTACCGGCAGGCTCGGTGACTTCCGAAGATATGGCTGGACCCGTTTGGTTCGGCAAATCGAAAGCTCTTTATTTCCAGGGTGGCATGCTTGACGTAAACAACGTCGTGCAATTCATCAGCCCGGTGCAGGGCATCATTTATTCGGGCACAAATGCTATGCAGACTGCGCTCAAGATTGAAGATGCACGCAATCGCAATGCCAGCTCGGCGATTCCTGCTGGTGTCCTGCGCCAGACTGGGGGCGAGCCCTTGAGCGCACAGGAATTGGCCGAAATCGCAACAGCGTTCAACACAGCCAGGGCAACAAACCAAACGGCGGCCCTCAACGAATTTTTGACATACGAACCGTCGACGGCGACGCCCGACAAAATGCTGTTGATCGAATCCAGCAATTACAGCGCACTTGAAATGGCCCGCGTTTGCAACGTCCCGCCATACCTGGTTGGTGTTTCGACTGGCAGTTATTCGTACCAGTCCAGCGAACAGGCCCGCCGCGATCTGTGGCTGTTCGGCACGTCCGTATATGCGCAGTGCATCGAGGACACGCTTAGCCAGCAACTTCCACGCGGCACCTACGTCGAATTTGATGCAGAGAAATACCTTCTCGAGACAACAATTCCCGATTCAATGAACCCGGCAGACATGCCGCAACAAAACACACAAGAGGCACTTGCATGATTCGTTTCACATGTCCTTCCGTCACGATCGAGGCCGCACCGGGCGAAGATTCCCGCGTCGTGTCCGGGGTGGCAGTCCCCTACAACGAAGTGGCCACAGTTTCGGACGGCACACAGGTTCGATTCGCGCCTGGCTCGCTGCCGACCGACGGTAAAGCCCCCAAACTGTTCATGTACCACGACAGCGCAATGGCCGTCGGCGTCGTGACCGATCGCGTCGAAACTGACGCCGGCATGCTTTTCTCGGCCAAGATCAGCCGCACTGCCCTCGGCAACGATGCGCTGCAGCTCGCCCTGGACGGCGTACTTGATTCGGTTAGCGTCGGGGTCGACCCGGTGGAATACACCGTCGAAGCCGCCACCGGCGTTATCACCGTCACCAAAGGCAACTGGCTCGAGCTGTCGCTGGTCCCCATTCCGGCTTTCGCCGGGGCTACTATC
>RGPS01000335.1 GCA_010084195.1 Terriglobia bacterium | reverse complement strand
ACCAGGGGGTCGGTTGAGGGAGGCACAGGAATATCAACCCAGCCTGCGGCACGCGATTCAGTGGCGTAAACGGGGGCGCTGAAGCTGGGGCGGGTGCGAACTTTGGATTTTGCCTGCTTGGGTTCTTTATCTTCCGGCATTTTGTGCTCCCTGGGGCTTTCTGGCTGGCAAAATCAGACGCGCTGAATATGCCTGATAAGGCTAGTGTAATCTGCGGCCGCGCGGCTGCGGGGCGCATATTCCCAGATGGTCTGGTGGCTGGCGGTGGCGTAGCTCAAGTCGATGCACTGGCGGATGCCGGGACGGAAGACGAAAGGGGAGGTAGCGGGGTCGGAATCGAGGGCTTCGAGGGTAGCCTTTGTGGCGTAAGTGCCGCTGTGGACGAAAGTGGGGACCACGGCGAGGACCTTGAGAGGACGGTCAGGCCAGAGGTCGGAGAGTTGGGCGACTCCGGCGAGGGTTTGGCGCGCCCCAATGACGGCCATCATGTCCATGCCCACGGGGATGATGAGTTCTTCGGAGGCGAGGAGCGCGTTGTACGTGAGGAGGTTCATGGCGGGGGACGTGTCCATGACGATGGCGCTGTAGCCCGTGACGGTGCGGAGGCGCCGGGAAAGGATGGTCTCCCGCTGGGTTTCGCCGGCGATACGGCGTTCGAGGGCGAAAGCGGCAGGCGTGGACGCGATGATGTCGAGGTTGGGGCGGACATTGGAGAGCACGGCTTCCTCAAAGGTCGCCTCCCCGCCCATGAATTCTTCGAAGGTTCGGGTGGGGCGGATGCCGAGGGTGTGGCTGACGTTGCCCTGGGGATCGGCATCGATCA
This sequence comes from Terriglobia bacterium, assembly GCA_010084195.1. GTDB lineage: Bacteria > Acidobacteriota > Terriglobia > Bryobacterales > Bryobacteraceae > BOG-234. The sequence goes on along the minus strand of RGPS01000335.1, from coordinate 2,717 downwards.
GCAGGACGCGTTTACCGGATTTGCCCGGCGAAGCGGCCAAACCAGCGGCGATGTGAATGGCGGAGGTGGTTTTGCCTACGCCGCCCTTCATGTTGATTACGGCAAGCCTGCGCATTTAGTACGTCAGTTTAGCAGGAGTTGACTTGAGGGCGATGTTCTGGGCGCTGGCTGGCTGTACTTTGAGTTTTTCAGCGTGCTCTGCGAGATTTTCAAGGACGTGGGGCTCTTCGAGGGTGTAACGGCCGCCGGGCGCGACGGCGATGAGCCGGTACTCGCCGGAGGGGAGGTTTGAGAAGCAGAAGCGACCCTCCAAATCGGCTGCGGTCTGGATGGTGCGCCAGTTGCGGCGGGGGCCGTCGGGGAGGGGGTAGGCGACCACCCGGACGTGCGCTTCAGGCAGCGGTTTGTCGACGTTGAGGACTCTGCCGGTGATGACGGAAGGCTTGTTGGAGAGCGTGATCGTGAGGGTTTGGGCCTGACTGTAAGGGTCCGGCGTCAGTGTGGTGCCCCCGAGGATTGCGTCGTTGTGGCGAACTTCCTGGACGTAGAAGCCAGGCGGCAATTACCACCGGGGCTGCGACGAGGGCTCCGTCTCTTACTCGGCAGCTATCGAGAGTGCAGCTACACCCGACACATCCGAACATCGATCCGCTTTCGCGGAACGTGTGTTGCGTGAGACGAACCGGCGCTGCTTCGGTGAGGCACCGCGCATCGCCGTGGTTGCCGACGGCGCACCGGGGATCTGGAACATTACGAGGGACCTGCTACCCGGCGCGATCCAGAGCGTCGACCGCTTTCACGTAAAGCAGATTCTGCATTGAACCGCACAGGCGATCTTCGGCCCGCCTGGCGACCAGGCTAAACAATGGGCAACACAGCGCTGCTGCGAACTCGACGAGGGCAAACTGAACGTCATAGTCCGCGCACTCCGCCCCCATGCAAAAAGCTGCACAGAGGCTACACGCTGCAGGACATACATCGTTCGCAATCGTCACCGGATGCGATACCCACAGTTCCACAAGCTGGGTCTCTGTACTTCCTCAGGCGTCCTCGAAGCAGGATGCAAAATCGCCATCGGAACAAGGCTAAAACGCTCCGGTATGCACTGGACCCTCAATAGTACCCACAACACCATCGCGCTACGGTGTTGTCATCTCAGCGGTCGGTTTGAAGATTTCCGGGAACGCTGATCTTCGCCTATTGCCACTTTCTCTTCGCCTGTATAGTGCTTCCGTGTCTTCTTCATACCGCCGCGTCAAACTCCCCTCGCGGGAACCATCGCAAAATCTGACTGAACATGCTGCATACTCGTGTCATGGCAGGGCCTCCCTTGTGCCCGTTGTTTCGGTTCTCGCCGAACCAGATCCAACGCTGGCAGGAGCGCTGCCTGTTCCATCCTTCACCCCACCCACTTTCCTTCAAATTCCTGAAAACCTAATTTGCACAAGAGTGGTAAAACACTGCATGTTTCTTCGGAGTCGAGGAATTACCGTCCGGAAGACAAGCGATACCGATTATCACTACGAAATGCATTGCTGAAGGGCACAAGCTGCTGCACTCCTACCGGGACTTTGATCCTTTCGTTACGCATCCTGGTCTCCAGATTGTGGCGTGACGGCCTGATTTAGCAGACGGCTGAGAATCACCCGGGCAACCTTCTTGCCTTTTTCTCCAATTTCACCGACGGGGCCCACGCAGGCGGGGCAGCCCTGATCGCAGTCGCAGGTGTCGATCATTTCGAGGGTTTGGGCGAAGAGTTTTTGGCTTAGACGGTGGAGCGGAGCGCTCAGTCCGATGCCTCCGGCGTAACTGTCGTAGAGATACAGATTCGGTTCCCAGGCGGTCAGGCTTCCGGCGATATCCTCCGTCAGGGCGACTCCGAGGTCCCTCGGGTCGCACATCAACAGCAGAGACGCGATGGTGCGGAGGCCGTTGCCCAGGCCGGTCAGGCCGTTCTGGCGCTCGGTGGGGGTGTAGTCGCCCAAACCTGCAAGGAACGGCGCTCCGAAGTGCAACCAGAAGGCGCTGGTATGCATTTCCTGCTCGGGCATGGACAAGTTTCCTGCCCCGACATTTTCCCCCGTGTAGAAACGAATCTTCTTGAAGCCGACAATCTGCCGATTGACACGAACGTCTCCGTGGAGAGTTTCCACATCCGGAATGGTTTGTTCTTTGACGTATTCGCGGAGGGCTTTGACCTGGGTGTAGTCGATGGCGTCGGTGTAATAGTCGCAGTCGACCCGTTTTACGTAAGCCTTTCGTTCCTTGTAGTCGAAGCGCTCGACGTGGAATTGCTTCGCTTCATGGAGGTAGATTGCCTTTTCATGGAGCGTGGTGAGGGCTGCGGTGAAAGAGACTTCGCCGATGATCTTTGATTCCCCGGTGATGTCGATGACGACGAAGTTATCGCTGGAAACGGAGCGGAGACTGATGGAGTCGGCAGGGTAGGAGTCGGAGGTCCAATGCCAGGCTCCGCCGGAGTTGTGGAGCATGCCGGATTGGGACAGGAAGTTACACATGTCACCGATGGCATGGGGTCCGAAGAGTTCGTTGTCGCGGAGGGGGAGTTCGAAGACGGCGCACTTGAGGTGATTGAGCAGGAGTTCGAGGTTGTCGGGATTGACGAAGGCGTTTTCGGGCGACTGGCCGAAGAGGTATTCGGGGTGTTCGACGATGTACTGGTCGACGGGCGCGGATGAGGCGACAAAGATGGCGAG
>RGPS01000334.1 GCA_010084195.1 Terriglobia bacterium | reverse complement strand
ATTATGCCTCGCCTTACCAACAGACTGCACGAGCGATTCTGCTGGCTCGTCGCCGAAGGGCTGGACCGTAAAGCTGCTTACACCCAGTTGGCTCCGCATGCCAACAACCCGGGGCAGATCGGCTACCAGCTCTACAAGAAGGCCGACATCAAAGCCCGCATCGCCGAGATCCAAACCGAGGTCAACTGTCGGTCCCTGATGGCCATCGATAACAAGCGGGACCTGCTGCGCCAGATGATCGAAGGCACTGTGCCGACCAAGGTAGTCAAACGGGCTGACGGGAAGATCGAGGCTACCTTTGACCGTCTGGGCGCTCTAATGGCCGACGCCAAACTCGCCGGGGAGCTGGCCGACAACGTGACGCTGGACGCCGGGTCCGACGTGAAGCTGACGTTCGAGGTCTACCATCGTAATCATCCCAATCCGCCTCGGGAATGGATGGAGGCCGTCGTCGTCGCCCCAGAGGCCGCAGAGCTATCGTACAAGTCCGCGCCAATGGACCAGCCCGGTTTGGATGATATCCTGAAGCAGTCTGCAACGTCACCTTTGTAAGTATCGCAAAAACAACCACTTCCATATAACACAATACTATAGCAGTCATATGGAGTGGAAAACCCCACTACTTTCAACTCGTAAACACCAACCAATCAGCAACCTACACCTAATATGGCGACCTACTTCACCGAGGGTAACACCTACACCAACTCATTGACTAACTACGGACTGCGCCCCTACGACGTGCAGAACAACACTGAGGCCGCAGTCATGCCCGACCTGACGTTCCTCTGCACAGCCGTCACTCCGACCTTCGCCGTCTTTAAACGTACGCAGCCTACGGGCAGCGGGGCCACAGCCAACCCCGGCATGCTGCTTGGGCAGACCCAGCGCCTGCGGGTCCGCCAAGACGCTACAGGCTTGTTTGTGCAGCCTCTGGGTCGGAGCAATGGCCGTATCATCCTGCGCCCATGATCATGTCCACCAGCTTTATGTGGAGCGACTTCGTCATGCTGTCGATGCTCGCCGGGTTCGCTATTGCGGTCATCACCTGCTTTGACCAGCACCTGCTCTGATGTCAGACGACCTGCTGACGACACTCCCGCCCCCGGTGGCCCGGGCGATCCGCATCGCAACAGAGGCCCGGGAGCTGGCCGACTCGAGCGAGGAGCGTGGGCTGATCCGCTGCGCCGGGTACATCGCACAGGCGGCACTCCAGCACCGTGGCAGGCTGGCGCTGACCGAGGCAATGGCGGAGAAGATCGTCCGGGGCTACGTCCAGCACCTGCTCGACGCCGATTTGTTCGAGCCTGCGGCCATTCTGCTATGGGGACCCGGGGCGTTCGACTGGAGGCCCGAGTCCTGCCGCCGGGTATGGGAGGGTCTGATGGGGACCGACAAGCTGCTGGTGCAGGGAGCCGGGAGTATGGGCAAGTCCTATGGGGCAGCGGCTTGGTTCTACCTCGACTGGTACAGGGACCCGGACTGGACGTGTATCAAGGTCGTCAGCTTGACGGCGGCTCACGCTACCCGGAACATCTTCGCCTCGATCAAGACGTTTCATCGGACGGCGCTGATCCGCCCGGGCGGCATGGACGACGACCTTGCCACAAGCATTCAGAGCACGACTGACAGCAAGCAGGGCATCCACCTCGTGGCCATACCCAAGGGGGAGAGCGGCCACGGGAGCCTGCGTGGGTTCCATCCGTCGCCCCGGTTTGGCCCGGCACATACCCGGTGGGGCAAGGTGTCCCGGACGCACATCGTACTGGATGAGGCGGAGGAGGTCCCGGACGGCGTCTGGGCTGGCGTGATGAACTGTCTGACGGCTGCTGACTCGAGCACCCCGGGGCGCATTAAGGTGTTTGCGGCGTCGAACCCTCGAGACCGCACCAGCCAGTTCGGGCAGCGGTGCGAGCCGAAGTTTGGGTGGGGCAGCATAGACATGGAGTTGGACCGGGACTGGCGAAGCCGGGACGACTGGCAGGTGATCAGGTTGGACGCAGCCGACTGTGAGAACGTGAAGGAGCGCCGGGTTGTGTACCACGGGCTACAGACGTATGAGGGGTTCATGGCATATGTGTCCAAGGGCAGGACGGCGGAGGCCAGCACGATGGCTCGAGGCTGGTTCCCAGAGGAGGGGATAGCCATGAGCATCATCACCCCGGCTATGATGGACAACGCACAGGGCATCATCCGTTTCACTGGCCCGGTCGTACCGCTGGCGTCGTTTGACTTGGCGTTGGAGGGTGTTGACCAAGTGCTCTGCTCCTACGGACGGTTTGGTCTGAGCGACGGTTGGACGGACCGCTCTGGGAAGTTCCACGAGTTCAAGCGGCCCCGGACGATGTTGCAGCTCGACAGCCAGATGCCATTCCCGAAGGCGGCTACGCTCGAGCAGGCGCAGGCCATCACGAAGTTCTGCAAGCAGATGAAGATCGGTCCAAGATGGCTGTGCGTGGACCGTACCGGGAACGGGGCGGGGATTCACGATGTGCTGTGCTCGACGTTTGGGGCGGACGTGATGGGGTTGAACTATAGCTGGGCGGCTACGGAGACCCCGGTGATGGGGGACGACAGTCAGAAGGCCAATGAATTGTACAACGGGCTGGTGACAGAGTTGCTGTTTGCGCTGGGCAAATACCTCGAGTTTGAGTGGCTCAAGATCAGCCCCGGGTTTCGCAATGAGGACCTGACGAAGCAGGCTATCTCCCGGCGCTACATGCAGAAGGGCAAGGGACTGGTCCGGGTGGAGTCGAAGAAAGATTACATCAAGAGGACCCGGCTTGGGTCGCCCGATGCGTTGGATTCGTTATCGATGCTCGTGCATTTGATGCGCCAGAGGGGCGGGAATGTGGCGACCATGAGTGAAAAGAAGCCAGAAGTCGTTGAAAAAGAACTCGTTTCTCTAGTAGATTCGGCTGCGAGCTTTGTAGACTTCTCCGAATAAAAACACTAAGGCATGTAGAAACAAGCACTTGCATGAATATTACACGCAAATGGAAACGATTCATGGCAGTGGGCTGCACGCACGGCCATCTCGTTGACCAGTCGCTGTTGAAGCAGGTTCTTGCGTTTAAGCAGAGGTGGAAGCCGCATACTTGCATTGCACTGGGAGACCACATTGATTTGGCATGCTTGAGGGCCGGGGCGATGGGAACGGCAGACGATGCCGCCGACCCGGAAGGAGATTTGAACGATGGGTTAAATTTTATATCGCGTTTTGAGCCATCGGTTTATTTGCTGGGAAACCACGAGAACAGATTGTTTACATTGATGGAGTCTCCCCGAGCAATTGTGTCAGCATTGGCATGTCGGATTTACGCTCAGATTACTGACCGAGCTAAAGAAATTCGGTGCGAAGTTGTGCCATATTCTTTTCAAAACGGATGGCGGCAGTACGGAGATTGTTTGTTTGGACATGGTTATATGATAAATGAGCAGGCCGTTAGGGATCATGCAGAAGCGGTATGCCACGGAAGTGCCCAAAAGGTGGTTATTGCTCACTTGCATCGAGTTACGCAGGCGGAGGGCAGAAACCGGGCG
>RGPS01000333.1 GCA_010084195.1 Terriglobia bacterium | reverse complement strand
TCAGTTCCGTAATCGGCTCACCCTGCCGATCCAGCCGCTGCCGCCACTCCCCCACCTCCGGCATCGCGAACTTCGCAAACGCCCACTCATGCACCCGCCAGTACCACTCCATACACCACGCTTCACCCGTCAACTTGTGGCAAAGTAACAGCGCATACAAAGCCTCCGTGTGTGGCCACCAGACCTTCTTATCCGAATTGGGCAAAAACGGTTCCCCGCCCTCCGCATCAAGCCCCAAAAAGATCCCGCCGTACTCGGAATCCCAACCCGCCTCCAGATGCCACCGGACCACCTCCGCCGCCCGCGCAATCATCCCCTTGTCCCCGCGCCGCATCGCCCAATGCATCACAAACCACATCGACTCAATCGCATGCCCAGGATTCACAAAGCGCCCCTCACTCCCAGGCAACTCCGAATAATCCCGCCCCAGATGCTCCAGCAATAGCTTCCGCTCCGGACGAACAAACCTGTCCATCACCGTCTGTGGATAAACATCCAACCCCGTCACGCCCGTAAGGATCATCGGAATCCCATGCACCCGCCGTTCGCGAGGCAAAGCATAGGGAGCCGTCTCCGCAAAATCCGGCTCTTCCACCCGAGCGCAAACCCGACTCAGAATCGAATCCCGCTCCCGAGACAAACCCGCATCCGGAACGGCTTTACAATACTCCTCAATCGCCAGCGCCACAAAGCAATCCGAATAAATGCTCGTAGCCCCCTCAAGAGGCACACCCTCCCGCGAAGTCCGGTAAACAAACCGCCCACGCTCATCCCGCGCATGTGCCAGAAGAAAATCGATGGTCTTCCGCGCATGAACAATAAACTCCCGCCGCCCCTCAAACCGCCGATACAGCGCCGAAAGAACCCAAGCCATCCGAGCCTGCGACCACGTGTACTTCTCCGTAGAAAGGACCGTCCCGTCCTCCGCCATACAAGAGAAAACACCCCCAAACTCAAGATCCAAAGCCTTCATCCAGAACGGAATAATCCCGTCCCCCAAAAGCTCCCGATACTGCCGCAGCAACCTGTCCACGTCTTCCTTTGCGTCCTTTGCGCCTTTGCGTGAAACCAAAACCCAACTCCAGGCCGCCCCGCAAACTTCACCCCACGCTCAAACAGCCCCCCGCGCGGTTTCACGCAGCCTATCCCAATGTTTCCTTGCGCCGTTTGCGTGAAACCGCCCTACGCCGCCTCCCCAATCACCACCCGCCGACCCTCAACACTCACCCGCTCCTCAGCAATCATCTGAATCGCCCGCCAGTAAGTCCCGTGCTCCTGCAGCAAAATCCGCGCCGACAAACTCTCTACCGTATCCTTATCCAGCACCGGCACCGCCGTCTGCAAAATAATCGGCCCCGAATCCAAAAACTCATCCACGAAGTGCACCGTGCACCCCGCAATCTTCACCCCATACTCAAACGCCTGCTTCTGCGCATCCAGCCCCGGAAACGCCGGCAGCAAACTCGGATGAATATTAATCACCCGATTCGGAAACGCCTGCACAAACGCCGCGCTCAGCAACCGCATAAACCCCGCCAGACACACCAAATCCACCTCATGCGTCCGCAGTTCCTCAATCACCTGCTTGTCATACTTTTCGCGGTCCATCCCCTGCGAAGGAATCACCCGCAGTGGAATCCCCCGCTCCCGCGCCATTTCCAACCCCGCCGCGCTCGCCCGATTGCTGATCACCACCGCAATCTCCGCGTCCAGCTTCCCCACATTAATGGCGTTCGAGATCGCCTCAAAGTTCGACCCCCGTCCCGAGATCAGAACCCCCAGCCGCAGACTAGCGATACTCGACGCGCCCCTTGCCGCGCCGCTGTTTCGAAACTTCCCCAATCACCCACGGCTTCTCGCCCAGTCTCTTCAACGCCCGGTGCGCCGCCGCCAGTTTCGCCTGCGGCACCACAAAAATCATCCCCACGCCCAAATTGAACGTCCGCCGCCAGTCATCTTCCGGAACCTGCCCAATACCCCGCAGCAACTCAAACAGGGCCGGAGGCTGCCACGTCCCCGTATCAATCGTCGCCGCCAAACCCTTCGGCAAAACCCGTGGCAGATTATCCGTAATCCCGCCACCAGTAATATGCGCCGCCGCCGACAACGACCCAGCTTTCGCCAGCGTCTGAATCGGCTTCAAATAGCTCCGGTGGACCTGCAACAGCTCATCCGCCAGCACCGCCCCCAACTCCGGAATATGCGAATCATGCGAATACTTCGCCACTTCAAACAACAGCTTCCGCGCCAGCGAATACCCGTTCGTATGCAGCCCCGTCGAAGCCAGCGCCAGCAGAGGATCCCCCTCTTTCACCTTCGCGCCCGTCAGAATCTTCGTCTTTTCCACCACCCCGACAATCGTGCCCGCCAGGTCATACTCGCCGTCCTGATACATCCCAGGCATCTCGGCCGTCTCGCCGCCAATCAGCGAGCACCCGTTCGCCGAGCACCCCCGAGCCATGCCCTTTACCACCTCAACCGCCACCCGCGCATCCAGCTTCCCCGTCGCCAGGTAATCCAGAAAGAACAGAGGCACCGCCCCCTGCACCGCAATGTCGTTCACGCAGTGGTTCACCAGATCTTCGCCGATCGTGTCATGCCGACCAGTGGCAAAAGCAATTTTGAGCTTCGTGCCAACCCCATCCACAGAGCTGACCAAAACCGGGCGCTTCATCTTAGGGAGCTGAAAACAGCCCCCAAACGACCCAATGTCCGTCAGGACACCCTTCGTAAACGTCGCCCGGGCCATCTTCCGGATGGATCCGACCGCGAGGTCTGCCTCGTCAATATTGACGCCGGCGTCTTTGTAAGAAACAGTTGTTGCCATGGAATTTAGGGAAGTGCTGAACTACACCTCAAGTATATCGGCGAACCCCTGAATCGCCCCCCATACGTACTTTCTTTGCGCCTTTGCGGGTGAAGAGGTGCGCATGGGCGAGGCCGTGGCCCTGAGCATTGGCCTCACCCTGCTCTCGCTCGTCATCTTTGTCCTCATCCTGGGCTTGCCCCTGCCTGTCTGGCCGAGCCTTTAGGAAGTCCCATGATGGATGTGTTTTCCAATATCTGGCTGGGGCTCACGGTCGCGGTCACGCTCAAGAATCTCGCTTACTGCCTCATCGGTTCGTTCCTTGGCACGGTGGTGGTTGTCTTGCCCGGCATTGGCCCGGTGACGACGGTGGCCATGCTGATGCCCATCTCCTTCACGCTGGAGCCGACATCGGCGCTGATCATGCTCGCGGGCATCTATTACGGCGCGCAATATGGCGGCTCCACCACCGCGATCCTCATCAATATCCCCGGCGAAGCCTCCTCGGTGGTCACCAGCCTTGATGGTCACCAGATGGCGCGGCAGGGCCGGGCGGGGCCCGCCCTTGGCATCGCGGCGCTGGGCTCGTTCTTTGCGGGCACGGTGGCGACTTTCGTCATCGCCTTCGGGGCGCCGCCGCTGGCCAAACTCGCGCTGCAATTCGGGCCTGCGGAATATTTCTCGCTGATGCTCTGCGGCCTTGTGGCGGCGATCGTGCTGGCGCGGGGCTCCATCATCAAGGCCATCGCCATGGTCTTGCTGGGC
>RGPS01000332.1 GCA_010084195.1 Terriglobia bacterium | reverse complement strand
TCCATCCTCCTGGCTGCCAGTCAGCAGCATGAATGATGTCCCGCGAGTCCGTACAGTCCTACAACTATCATTTTTTGGCTGGCAGCGGCCTCTCGGGAATAAACTACCGCCTGTCCGCTCCTGCCACCTACACCTTCAATCCTGCCATGGCCTTGTCCATCGGTCCGAGAGTTGAATTTCGTGACGCCTCATTTGCTGAGCAGCGGTACATCAACGCAGGGTTGGATTTTGAAGCTGCCCTCAACTTCAAGCGGGTTACTGTGGCTGCGACTGTTTACCCTTACAGAACTCAATTCTGGAGCACTGACCCATTTTGGGGAAAAAGACGGTCCGACAAGGCGCTTTATGTGGGGGCTGTGATTAGTTCGGACCGGGTCAGAGTAAAGGGGCTTCTGCCTACCCTCAATCCGTTCTGCGCCCTCAATGGCTCAAACATCTCATATTACCGGGTTAACAACTGCGGCTTTAACATCGGGGTTCGAAAAATATTCTGAGTGATTTGCGGTGTTGCAAGCGCCGATGCTCGGTGGTCTGTAGCTGGCATTATGTTTCGCGAGGTAGCCACCGCATGCTCAGCGCCCTCCTTCTCCTTGCCGCAGCGCCGGTTGTCCCAGCCGGTGAGGTGTTTACCTGCACCCCGGTGAGGGTGTGGGATGGTGATGGGCCTTTATGGTGCGCTGAAGGCCCTCATGTACGGCTGGCCGGGATTGCTGCCCGAGAGATAGATGAGACCTGCCGTGATAATCAGCCCTGTCCCGCTGCTGGTGGGGTTGAGGCAAGGGATGCTCTGAACCAGGACTGCGGCTTGGTGTGTATCTCCGGTGGGTGGAGATGTATCCTGCGCCATGGTCAAGGGAGGCTGGGCACTGCGCTGGGATCGCTACTGGCTTGGGCATGAGTGCGGATAACGCACCCCGAAGTCTTGCCGCCATATTTCTCGAAGAATATAAACCGCTTTATATCAACTCAGAAGTGACTAGGCCTAAAAAGGATTGAGCATGAGATTTCTCGCACGTTGGTCAGCTTCTCTAGCCCCGATTGCCCTTTTGGCTGGATGTGCAGGGGGGCCCGTCATCCAACCGGACCGCTCGATCTTCACTCTGGACAACAACTACCAGCACTTTTCCTACAGCATGGCGATTGAAGAGACGTTTGACCGCACGGTTTCCGTGTTCAGGGAAGGTGGGTACAAACTTGATGTGATTGATCGGGCCACAGGCCAGATCAGCGGGCGCAGAGGCGCTACAGGTGACAAGGGTCTAACCACCGACAAGGGCTTGAAGTTTTACGCGCTTGTGTTGCCCAATAACGGGGGCAGCGAACTGAGCATCAAGATCGTTCAGATTATTAGCAGCGGCGGTATCCCGATGGTAAATTCGTCAAAGTCGGAACTGATCGTAACCGAGCCGCAGATGTACCGGTACGTGTTTCAGCGCGTCGAAAATTCAGGAAAGCAGCAAAGCGCCCCACCCGCCTTTAATGGCCCTAATCCCTCTCCTGGCGAACTGCCTGCCGGCTCGTAGTTGCATCGCTTTGAGCTACCATCCAACGAGCACATTGCTATGCATACCCAACCTGTGGGTCCCATCTGAGCAAAACGGGGGGTGCCACCCCGGTGGGGTCTGACTGCCGGTCGGATTTTTCTGATGGGGGTGGAGGTGTGTCGATTCGGAAGCGGATCAAGCGCTATCCATAAGGTGGGTTGAAAGGTGGGTAGAGGGCGTTATCCCTCTATAAACCATTGATTTCATTATATGTATGGCGGAGAGGGAGGGATTCGAACCCTCGATACGGTTGCCCGTATGCCGCATTTCGAGTGCGGTGCATTCGACCACTCTGCCACCTCTCCGCGAAGCACTTGCGAGAGCGGCCCGAAGGGGGCCGTCCGGTCGAAGAGCCGCGCGGTTAGCTTAAGCCCGGCGCCTTGCCAAGCCCCAGTTGCGGCGTATCCCGCGAAATCCGGGGATCATGGCAAAGTCCGGGTTGTTTCGCATCCGCACAATCCTATATTGGCGTCATGGACCGGATCGAGCGCTCCAGTTTTTTCTCTACGCAGGCCGGACGGCTGGTTGATACCCCGCGTCATTCCCATGCCCGCTTCGGCATTGGCGATGTCGTGCGCCACAAACTGTTCGATTTTCGTGGCGTGATCTTCGATATCGACCCGGTCTTCGCCAATTCCGAGGAATGGTACGAGGCGATCCCGGCCGACATTCGCCCGCACCGCGAACAGCCCTACTACCATCTCCTCGCGGAGAATGGTGAAAATGCCTATGTCGCCTATGTCAGCCAGCAGAATCTGGTGGCTGACGGCGTGGGCGGGCCGGTCGAGCATCCGTCGGTCGAACAGCTGTTCGACGAATTCAAGGCGGGCCGCTATCGTCTGCGCCGCGGCCTTACGCACTGAACTGCCGGCTTCGGGCTGGCCTCAACCCTTCAGTTTCCAGCCCGATCGCATCAGCACGTACGTTACCGCACCCAGAACGAGGTTGAGCAGGCCCAGCGCAACCGCGCCGGCCATCACCGCGGTGTTGGTATCGCCTATGTCGCTCTGCCCAAGAAAGCCGAAGCGGAAGCCTGAGATCACATAGAAGAACGGATTGGCGCGGCTGACCGCCTGGAACGTCGGCGAAAGATTGTCGATCACGTAGAACGTGCCTGAAAGCATCGTCAGCGGGGTGATGATGAAATTGGTAATAGCCGCGTTGTGATCGAACTTGTCCGCCCAGATGGAGGTGAGCAGACCGATCAGCGCCAGCAGCACCGAACCCATCAGCCCGAACCAGACAATCGCCCACAGATGGACAAAGCCAAGGTTTACGCCCGGCCAGAGCAGGATCGCAGCAAGCAGTGCCAGCCCGACAAGCACCGCCCGGGTCACCGCAGCGCCGATCAGCGCGATCATCAGTTCCAGCTCGGACAGTGGCGGCATCAGATAATCGATGATCGTGCCCTGGATCTTGCCCGCAAGGAAACTGAAGCTGGCATTGGCAAAGGCGTTGTTCATCATCCCCATCGCGATCAGCCCCGGGGCCACGAACGTCGCAAAGGACACCCCGAGCACGGTCCGGTTGCCGCCGCCGAGCGCAACGGTGAAGATCATCAGATAAAGCAGCGTGGTTACCGCCGGGGCCCAGATCGTCTGGGTCTGGACCTTGAAAAAGCGGCGCACCTCCTTGATATAGAGGGTCCACAAGCCCAGCCGGTTGATCCGGTGAATCACGGGCACCCCTTGTTCGGGAAACGCGCGGTGCAGGCCCGCGGCCGCATTGGCTGGCGCAGGTGTTCCTGCTCCCGTCGTCGGCGGTTCAAGCTGGGGTTGATCGGCCATCGGGTCGCGCCTATCGGCAGGCAGGGCGCAAGGCAAGCGCCGCCGGCCACAAGTCGCGCCGGACAGACAGGAAACGGATACGCATGAGCTGGACCGACGAACGCATCGAGAAGCTGACCAAGATGTGGGAAGGCGGCGCCACCGCCAGCCAGATCGCCGATGAACTTGGCGGGGTCAGCCGCAATGCGGTGATCGGCAAGGCCCATCGCCTCGGCCTCAAGGCGCGCCCATCCCCGGTCAAGCCGAACGATAAGGGCGAAGCCCCGGTC
>RGPS01000331.1 GCA_010084195.1 Terriglobia bacterium | reverse complement strand
CCGGTCAGCGATCTTGCGAATGGCCGGCAGGACTTTGAAACGGGCTATATTGACCTGCCAGCGGGGGCTGCGGTTGCCGTAGAGCACTTTTTTGCGCGGAAGCCGACGATTACGGTCACTCCGGCCACGGTAGTGCCGGGGGGGCGGGTGCATGTGAGTGCTACGAGCTTTGCGCTGGGCTCGAAGCTGAACTTCTCCGTCACGGGCCAGGCGAATTTTACCGTACCGGTTCCGGCGGGAGTTTTTGCCTGGGATATCCTCGTTCCGGCCACCGCCAGGCCGGGAACGGTTACGGTGCAGGCGACGGCGGAGTGACTGGCGACGCCGTGACGGATGCCAACGGCCGGGCCAGTGGTTTCGTCCGGCTGCCAGCGCACGAGGGCGTCTCCCTCGGTGCGGTTTCGGCGGCGGGGAAGGTGGTCAGTTTCAGTGCGCTTGCCACGGCACGGGCTCTGGCCGGATTTCCCGCATTCCCGCAGAGCGCCGCGGGGGGCACTTTGGCGGCCACGCTGGCGTCGCTGCTGCGGTACCAACAGAATCAGGGTATTTTGGGTGCGCCCCGCGGCCTCGCTACTGTGGCCGGCCTGGAGCAGTACCTGCAAGCTAACAATGGCTACGCGCCATCGGACCACGCCATCCTGATGGCCAATCCCTGGGTTGGCGCTGGTTTCGCCGGGGCGGGTCTGGTGCTGGACCCGGCGAATCCGGATGGCGTTCGGGATGCCGTCGCCGCAGGTCAGCCGGTCGCTCTTGCGCTGACGCTGCAAGTGAATGGCGCAGCGGCCGGGACCACCTTCGTGGCTGCCATCGGCGTGAATGCGGACGGGTCTCTCGCGATCTCTGACCCGGACCCCACGCTGGCCCGCACGTCATTAGCAGATTATCTGACCGGTTTTTCCGTTGGCGGCACCCTGGTAAAGGGTACGCTGGGCGGGGTGCTGCGGCTAACGGCCAGCGTCCCGGCGGTGAACCGGCTCAGTTTCGCCACGCCCTTATCGGCCCAGGCATTACTCGCCGCGCAGGCCCTGGCAGGTTCCGGGCCGGGCAGTTGTACGGCCCTCGATCTCCATGAAGCCGGTGACGCGAGTGGCACCGCTGGCCTGCGCTTCCATTACTGCGAAAAAGGGGCCAGTTACGAGCTGGATCTGGTGGCCGGCAAGGGAGGCAGTGTGCTGGATCTCGTGACGGGCACGCAGGTTCCGGTGCCGGCGGACGCGCACGCGGCCTTCCAGGTCGCCCTCCCGATAAACGTGGCGAGTTCCGCCCTGACGGTGGCCCCGCAGCGGCTGACCGTTACCTCAGTCGCGGACGCTGCCGCCTTCGGGACCGCGCTGGCACCTGGCTCCATCCTGTCTATCTTCGGAACCGGCCTGGGCGCGGGTGGCAAGGCCCCGACGGTGACGCTGGGTGGCCGGACGTTGCCGGTTCTCTATGTCTCGCCTTTTCAGATGAACGCGGTGATTCCGGCCGACGTGGTGCCGGGCACCCTCTCCCTTTCCGTGACAGGGCCTTTGGGGAGCGCCACGCTCAACCTCTACGTAACGGCCACGGGGCCCGCCATTTTTGTCCTTGGTTCCCGACCTGGGGGCTGGCAGGGGGCTATTCTGAACCAGGACGGAACTCTGAACAGCCCGGACAACCCGGCAGCCCGCGGCAGTTTTGTCTCAGTCTACGCAACAGGCGGGGGGGCTACCGCCTTGCGCAATGGCCTGCAGGCCACGGTAGCGCCGATTACGGTTTCTCTGAACGGGGCCCCGCCGCTGGCCACCTCCTGGGCGGGGGCGGTCGCGGGGTTTGTGGGGCTCTACCAAATTAATGTGCAGATTCCGGCCACAACGGCTCCAGGGCTCGCCTCGGGGCTGACCATCCAGGCCGATGGCAAGATCAGTAATTCCGTCCTGATCGCCCTGCAGTAGCAGCAAATGATGAAATCCCGTTCATTTTGCAAAAAAACTGCTTCTACCTCTTGCATCGCTTGCGGGAACCCTTTATAGTTGATTACTTGCAGGCCAAGCTGGAGGGAGAGCTATAAATTCCTTCACTTGACAGCGCCTGTGCAGTTGCGTTATCAAGGTGTTTGGTCTCAAAGGTTTTGTTTTACGAGTTTGCTTTTCGGTAGTGGGCCCGGTAGCTAAAAGAGGCCCACACCCAACAAGATGTACCGCTCAGGCAGACCGCTTCAGGAATGCCGGCACGCCCTACCTCCGCCCGACACGGAGCCAAATCAAGTAGTATCGGTGACTCGTTGTAGTTGAGGCTCGGGTTGCGTAAGCACTCAGGCGATTCACAACTTAAAGAAATTTCTCAAGGAGAGAAAATGTTTAGTATCTCAAAGAAAGTATTTGGCCTCGCCGGTGTCGCGACAATGTTCGCAGGCATGGCATTCGGTCAGGCGACTTGCGCTCAGACCGCGACAACCGGAATCATCCGCGCGGAAGGCACCACTGAACTGGTAGCTCCCATCACCATCACCTGCACCGCTGGTGCTGGCGGTGCGGCTGTCGGCACGGGTTCCCTTCAGGTCTTCCTGTCGCCCGCGCTTCCGGTCACCAGCAAGGTCCTGAGCACCACCACTGGCGAAACGGAAGCGGTCGCGGTCGTCTCCGGTAATGCCACCCTCTACTCTGCCACTGTCAGCGGTTCCACCCTGAACTTTTCTGGCATCTCCCTGCCTGCAACCGCAGCCGCAGCGACCTACACTATCACGGTTTCTAACATCCGTGTGAACGCCACCTCGCTCAGTGTCGGCAGCGGCGTGCCTCCTTCCATTAGTGCTACCACCTTCATCAGCGGCAGCACTGGTAGTTTGGTTCCGGCCGCTCTGGGCGCCGCTCAGGTAGCGTTCGCGCAGAATGGTCTTGCAGCCTCAGTGCTCAAAGCGGACTCGTCATCGACAAGCATCCTTCCCGTGACTGCCAACCTTACCTCAGGTAGCAGCAACTTCGTGATTTGCCGCGCCTACCAGCCGAACCTCGCCACCGCGTTAGCCGGTACTGTTGTCGCCGCCTCTCGCGCATTTGTCGTCCGGGTCGGCGAAAACTTTGCTTCAGCCTTTCGCTACAACGGCTACGTCGCTGGCGTGCAAACTGCCGGTGCGGGCGAGCAGTCGCAAGTTTTTACCGCCACCAGCAACAAGGTGACTGACGGTACTCGCGTCTCGGTTGCGTTCTCGAACGTTCCCGCTGGCGTCGCCCTCTACGTTCCCACCATTGCGGTCCCCTCCAACAACGGCGCAGGCCTTGCGACACTCCGCCTGACCGCCAGCGCTGCTGGTACCGTATTCGGTACTGTGTCCGCATCCACCACCGCCGCCGTTAACCTCCAAACTATGGCCGCTGTTTCCCTGACCTCGGGTGCTGGCTCGGCAACCTTCGAAGTAATCACTGAAGATCTGAACAGCCTTGATGTTTACGACATTCCGGTTTACGTCGTAACGACTGCTAACGGTGCCAGTGCGACCACCGGTATCGGTGTCTCGGTCGCCTTCGCGACGGTCGGATCTACCAAGATTCCGAACTTCGTTGTCGGTGCCAACACCAGCACGCTGGCTGGCAGCAAGTTCAATGCTTGCTCCACGAGCTTGCTCTTCCCGTTCGTGACCAACCAGCTTGGTTTCGACACTGGCAT
>RGPS01000034.1 GCA_010084195.1 Terriglobia bacterium | reverse complement strand
ATGCGGGGGAACCACTCGATGGCCATCTGGCGATTCATGTTGGTGGTTTCGACCTGGCTGGAGAGGAAGAAGTCGCGGTTGTCGTCGTGCCCGATGTACTTCTGGTAGAGCCGGGGGAGATTCGTCATGCTGCGCTTGAGGGGATCTTTTTCGCGCATGTACCAGTTGGCGACGAGTTCCTGGCCGTCGGGGTTGGCGAGGACGCAGAGGACGATGTCGTCGTTGAGGATGCGGAGAGTTTCGGGGTCGTTGCGGCTGACGAGCTGGTAGACGGTCTCCATCAACTGCTGGGAGCCGACGGTTTCGGTGGCGTGGAGGCCGCCGTCGATCCAGACCACGGCTTTGCCGGTTTGGGCGAGGTCATGGGCCTGGGCCTCGGTGACGCCTTCGGCGAGGGCGAGGCGCCGGGCGATGTCCTTATACTTCTGTAGGTTCTTTTGGTTTTCGGGCGACGTGATGATCGCCATGTAGTGGGTTCGGCCTTCCGCAGTCTTGCCGATATCGACCAGTTTCATGCGGTCGGATTCGGTGGCCAGTTTCTTCCAGTACGATTCGAGCTGGGTGTAGTTGGCGACCTGATAGTCGTCGCCAATGTTAAAGCCCAGGGCTTCCTTCGGGCTGGTGATTTTTTTCTGGGAGAAAGCAGGGAGTACGAAAAAGAACAGAGCTAGTGGGAGGAGGGCGCGGTGACGCATAACGGAGTTTACCAGAGCCGGAGTGAAGGCGAGGGAGCCTGTTTTTGAACGCTTCGCCCTAAAGTATGCCGGGCGGGAAACCGATAGACTACTGGCCGCAGACGGCTCAGTGATACATGTCCCCGGGGAAGACCAGCAATGAATCAGTACATCGACCAGATGATCCTTTCGGCAAGTCCAATTGAAATTGTTTGTCTTCTGTACAAGCGCGCCATTCGTGGAGTTCGCGACGCCCGGGAGCATCTGAAAGCAGGTCAGATTGCAGAGCGCACCAGGGCGATCAATCATACATGGATTGTCCTGCTGGAGTTGATCAATTCATTGGATCGGGACGCGACCCCCGACATGGCGGGGCAATTGGACCGCCTGTATGGCTATATGCAGAGCCGTTTGGTTGAGGCGAACCTGAACCAGGTTGAGGAGCCGTTGTCTGAAGTTCTGATGCTGCTGACAACGCTGGCAGAGGGCTGGGACGGGCTGACGGCGGCGGATCGGCGGAGGCAGGAACAACCGGCGTGGGTAGACGTTCCTCTGGCAGAGGGTGAGTGCTCCCGGTTCGCTGTTTCGGCCTAGCCTCTCGCGTTCGGAGTAGCGGTGGATTCCGACGGGGTGGAGTGGGCTTCTCTTGCTCTGAGTCCGGATTCGATCAATTTCGCCAGGCCAAAGCCTCCGGTTGACGCGAGGGCCCTGGCAAGTTCCTCCTCGCCCAGACCGAATGCGGTATCGCTTGCTCCATCGTCGCCGGAACCAAGCCAACCCGAGCCTTCTGCTCGGCTCGATTTGAGCATTTGGGCAATGAGGAGACTCTCAAAGTCAGCTGCGGCGTGGGATTGCTTGAGTCTCTCGGTGTCGAGGGGCGCGTCCGGGATGCTGGTGGAAAGAGATATGGTGCCAGGTGCCACTAGATAACCTCCAGTTCTGCGTCGAGAGCGCCTGCTGCTCTCAGGCTTTGCAGGATCGCGATGATGTCTCGTGCGGTTGACCCGACGGCGGTGAGGGCGCGGACTAATTCTTCGACGGTGGCCCCATCCTTAAGGACAACGTTTCGGGTTGGTTCCTCCTTCGTCGTAACAGTCTGCTGGGGGACGACTTCAGTGGTTCCGGATGAAAGGGCGTTGGGCTGGGAGACGAGAAGGCTGGTCTGGATCTCGACGGAAAGCCCGCCGTGCAGAATGGCGACGGCGGCGATGCGGACGTCCTTGCCAATGACAATTGTGCCGGTACGCTCATTGACGACGATGCGGGCGCGGCGGTCCACCTTTACTTCAATCTCTTCCAGGCTGGCCATAAACTCGGAGACCTTCTCCTTCCATTCCGGAGGGGTGCCGACGCGAACCAGGCCTCCGTTCTGGGCGCGAGCGATTGGTGTCCGCGACGGGAATTTCTGGTTAATGGCGGCGGCTGCCCGGGAGGAGGTGGTGAAGTCGGAATTCCGCAATTGCAGGCGGATCTCGCCGGTGGGGGCAACCGAGGGGGCGAGCCGTTCTACCGTTGCGCCCCCGGGGATACGTCCGACGGTCGGGTGATTGACGCTCTGGGTGTTGCCACCTCGACCGGAGACGAAACCTCCGGTGACGACCGGGCCCTGGGCAACTGCGTAAACCTCACCGTTGGCACCACGCAGGGAGGCCATCACGAGAAGACCGCCCTGGAGGTTGCTGGCATCGCCGACCGCGGCGGCGGTTACATCGATCGTTGACCCGGGCTGAGCGAAGGGCGGCAGTGTTGCGGTCAGCATTACCGAAGCCATGTTCTGGACCCGCATCGCGGTGGGTGCAACCGCGACTCCCATCCTCGCCAGCATATTGGCGAGGCTTTGCGTACTGAAGATGGTGGTGCGTTTGTCGCCCGTGCCGTTGAGGCCGACTACGATGCCATAGCCAATGAGTTGGTTATCCCGTACACCCTCCACCGTAACGAGGTCCTTCAGGCGGGTTCCGCGTTGCGCGGGCGTTACCGCCAGAAGGCTCGTGGCGAGGATGAGAATAAAAGTAAGGTTGCGCATAGGAATTTAGAAAGGCAGGACACCGAGAAGCAGGCGGTACAGAATATTCGGTCGACGAATGGCATCCCCGACGATCCCCTTGCCATTGACCCGAAGCTCCATGTCGGCGACCTGGGTGGACGCGACCGTATTGGAGGTTGTGACATCAATGGTGCGAATGATGCCGCGAACGGAGATGACTTGTTGTTCGGAGTTGATCTGGATGCTCTTGTCGCCTTCAATGAGGAGGAGGCCGCCTGGGAGGACACGAACAACCCGGGCCGTCAACGTTGCATTGAGAGTGGAATTGCGCGTAGTCGTACCCTGGCCATTCAGCTTTTGGTCGCCGGAGAGGCCCGCGAGGTTGGCGAGAGCACCGGCCACCGATGTCTTGCCGGCCAGGGAACTGACTGAGGCGTTGGCGGACGAAGTTCGCTGACTGGAACTGCCCCCACTGGCGACGGCGTTGACGGATTCACTGACTAGGATCGTCACGACATCATCAATCTGGCTGGCGCGAAGGTCGCGACCGAGATCGGTGAGCCGTGAGGAGGGGGACCAGATGGCACCGGGCGCGATCTCGCCCGGAGTGTCCTTGTCGCTGGCAGTGGCGCTTCGAATGTACTGTTCGAGGAGGGTGGGCTCCACCGGTTTCTTCTTCGGCAAACCTTTGAAAATACCTGCCGAGGCGACGCAAGTGAAGGAAAGGGAGATCACGATTAGAGCGAGAGTCATAGTGAACCTCCAAGGTTGATGATTGCCCGGGAGCCTTCGAGCCGCGCTTTGAATGTCTTACCGCTCAGGGGATTCAGGAAATCCATGACCTCGCCGTCGCGACCGGTTCGCTGGGCAATGGCGTCGAGCTGCAGACGAGCAGAACCGCTGCGGATTTCAACGCTGACAATGTCTCCGCGCTGTACGGCAAAGGGCAAGGCGACCGAAGCTAGAGGAATCCGCTGGCCGGTCTTCAGGTCGGTCTTTGCCACTCTGCCGAGGGCCTGTTCCGGGCGGGTGGCCACGGGCTGTCTGGGCACCAGGCCTGGTATGGGGGTGCTAGAAAACATCTCTTTTGTGAGCACCGTTCCTCGCGGAACATCTGAGGTGAGAACCAGTTCTTCGAGGCCATTCCGGACACGCACTCTTGCAAGCAGAGAAGCGCGTCGCGTCGGGGTGTACTGCACAAAGCCGCGCCACACCTGAACATCTGTTTGACGGGGGTAAGTGGCAGGTTCCAGACCGGTGAGCGAAAAACGAAGCTCACCGACGGGCAGGTCTGTTGCCGCCAGTTCGACAATATCGACACTGGCCCCCGAGGGGAGAGTGCGCTGCATGGCAGCAACAGCCTCTTCGCGGGAAAGTTTGTGCATGGCAAAGGCGAAGCAGACATCCGACGGAGGGGCGGCAAGTACGACGGCATGGAGCTTTGCGATACGCGCAATCTCTGCGCCAGACAGAATCAGACTGGCTCCGGGAAGTGGAGAAAAGGCGACGGTTATCGCCACGGGAAAGACGGCCAGCGACGAATCCGCCGTCGCCAGATCGGCACCGGAGATACGGTCCCCGGTGATCGGGATACAGGCAGCGGAAACCGTTTGGACAACGACGAAAATGAGAGCGGCGCGGTTCATGAGAAGACCTACCTTGTCAGATTGTTGACCTGTTGGTACATGTCGTCGGCGGCCTTGACGACCTTGGAGTTTGCTTCGTAGGCACGCTGGCTGGTGATGAGATTAATGAACTCATCCACGACGCTGACATTGGACTGTTCGAGGTAGCCCTGCTGGAGGCTGCCCAGGCCTTCGGTGCCGCCGGGAGGTCCGATGGTGGCATCGCCGGAGGCGTCGGTTGGGGTATAGAGAGAGTGGCCGAGAGAGTTGAGGCCCGCCGGGTTCTGGAAGTTGGCCAGGGTGATCTGGCCTGCGTTCTGCGCCTGGGTCTGACCGGGCAGAATATAACTGACTGTTCCGTCGGAGGCGATATTTACAGATTGGGCGGTAGCCGGAATCGTGATCTGGGGTTGGAGTTGGTCGCCGTCAGAGGTAACCATGCTGCCATCGCGATCCAGATGAAAGCTCCCGGCGCGGGTATACGCGGTTTCCCCGGAAGCGCGTTTGATCTGGAAGAAACCTCGCCCCTGAATGACGAGATCCAAAGGATTGCTGGTGGCGGCGAAATCGCCCTGCTGGAAGATGATTTCGTTCGACGAGGCACGGGTGCCGAGGCCCAGCTGAAGCCCGGTGGGGACGACAGTGGATTGGCCGGCCGAGGAGCCTGGAGCCACCATGTTTTGGTAGAGGAGATCCTGAAATTGGGCGCGGCGCGCTTTGTAGCCGGAAGTATTGGCGTTGGCGAGATTGTTGGCGATGTTGTCGATGTTGAGTTGCTGGGCGGTCATGCCGCTGGCGGCGCTAAAGAGTGCTCGGATCATTGATTTGACTACCTTCCGGTGTGGGCTGTTATTCGGGTTTAGTGGACTATGTGGTTACGTGAGCGATCTCTTCCATCGCTCGCTTGTTGAGTTCGTTGCCGACACCTGCGGCGCGCTGCAGCATCTCAAATTGCCGCATGATGGCGACCAGGCGAACCGCAGATTCGGGCGCCGCCACGTTGGAGGTTTCCAGCTTTCCCTGGTGGACGGCGGCGGTGGTGGCTTTTGGTGTGGCCCCGGGAATCGCCGCAAAGTAGTTGTGACCCTCCTTATTCACAGCGCCGACGTCGAAGGTGCTGATGCCGAGTTGAGAGGTAGTCTGACCTGGCTGGACCACACTGCCATCCGGACGGATTTCAACAGGGAGATCCTGGCGCACAGCAATCGGCGTTCCCAGTTTTGAAAGGACGGGGTGGCCTTCGCCGGTAACCAGCTGCCCGGTGGCGGATACCCTGAAGCTGCCGTTCCTTGTGTAGCGAACGCCCTGTGGGGTTTGCGCGGCGAAGAAGCCTTCCCCGTCAATCGCAAGATCAAAAGGATTTCCGGTGTTCTTCAGGTCACCCTGACGAAGGTCGGTCCAGTGGCTCTCGATAACGGGAAGGGTCGTGAACTGGCCATTGCGCGGGTCTTCTCCCGCCTCGGCACTGCTATAGAGGCTATAAAATTCGCGGTCGGCTTTGAAGCCGCCGGTTTCCACGTTGGCAAGATTATTCGCGAGCAACTCGAGCGATTCCATGCGGGCTCTCATGCCGCTTGCTGCCGAAATAGAGATGGCGTCCATATGTCTGCGCTACCTGAAAGCAGGTAGATGCCCGAAAGCAAATATTCTTCGTAAAGTGCTCAAAAGTTGAATCAGATGGCCGATAAGGTAGTTAAGAATAGTTCCCGGAAATCGCCAGGATTTTGCCGAAACCGACGGCCTCTGCCAGGATCCTGGCGCGAAGATAACCGCTAACGCCTTGAATTATTGGGATTGGGGAGTGGCGCGCGGAGTGCAATGACTCCTGCGTGACGGGAATCGCATTCGCAACGCCAACGTTCCTCCTTTCTCCTGCGGGAGATGGAAGCACTGCTGCGCGTCCTGACCGACTACAGGATGAGGGGACCTTCGGCGAAGTTCTGGACCGAGCGCAGGAGGTCAGTGAAACTGAAGCCCTGGTTCGCCCGCGTTCATTCCAGCGGGTGACAAACCAACGGGTGACAAACCAGCCGGGGACAGAACATCGGGGAGCGGCACAACTGACACCCGGTAAGGGGGCCAGCGTCCTCATGGGGCCGGGACGACAGGCCGCCCAGGCAGCGACCGTTGAACCAGTCGCAGCGGAAATACAAGCAGAGAGGGGGCCTGCAGTTGCGGACATCGGGACAGGCACCGGTCCGGAAGCCCTTCCGTGGCCTGTTGCTTTACTAACTGCTCCGGGGCCGACGCCAGTCGCGCTTGCCGTCCAGGCTGAAGCGGTCGAGGGCGCTCCTGCCATACCAGCCGAGATACTGCTGACGCCTGAAGTTGAGGAAAGCGATCCGGGGTCCGGGGCTGAGGATCTGAAGAAACTCGTATTTGCCAGTGTCAGGCCGGACCAGCAGACCACTGAATCGGCGGGGGGTGAGGATCCTGCTTCCCGTGCCGCCGCCGGTAGCCCGACCGATGCCCGAGACAAGCCCAGCCACAGGTGGTGGCCCGACGGACAAAGCAGGCGTGACTCTATCGGCAACTCCGGCAGCCCCGGAAACCATGCCGGCGCCGGAAGCCGCCGTACATCTTCGGATAAAGGCGCCGCCGGAGCAGGTGCCAGATCCCGCGGAAGGTACTGCGATTGCGCAATCCGCAGCACTGCGCCCGACACGAGTCGAGCAGCAGCAGCCCGTCGAACAGAAGCCGACAGGATCACTCAGACCCGAGGCGGTCCGGAACCGCCAGGTTGAGGTGGCCCCCGCCACTACGCAGCCAGGCGAGCCCCTGGAAGCAGAGACAAATATCCGAATACAATCTGCTTCGCCGGATTCCCGGCCGATGGCGCATCATGGCTCGGAGCGTCAAGGGGAACGTCCGCCGGATGAGAGGAAGCCCTCTCCAGTGACCCGTGACACTCCTGCGGAGACACTTCCCGAGCGCAGCCAAACCGAATCCGCCGTGGCCCCGGTTTTTTCCGCCCGGACGCCTGAACTGCCGAGCCACATACCAGGCCGTGCGACCCCGGAGGTACGGCCTGTGCCCGGCGAACTGATCCCGCCCGAGCCGATGCCGAAAGCTCCGTTGAAATCCATTTCGCTGGAGTTCTCCCCGGAGGGCTCCGCAGATGTCCAGTTGAAGTTGTCGGAACGCGCCGGAGAAGTTCACGTTTCACTTCATTCCAGCGACGCGAAGCTGAACCATCAACTCCGCAGCGGCATCGGTGACCTGGCGAATGCCCTCGCGGGAGCCGGGTATGAAGCAGAAGCCTGGACATCGCAGGAACGCGGCGGGCGGCAGCAACGCGAACAATACCAACCGGCTGAACGGCAAGAGCGCAAGGCCGGTGCCATGTTTCAGGCAACCCTGAACGAGTCTCCGCAGGAGGTTTTATGACAGCAGTAGCGCATGCCACGGCAGCAAACACAGGGGCCACATCCACCCCCGTGTCACCACCAACAACAGCGGGCAATCCGTTGGCGAATCAGGAAACATTTCTCAAGTTGCTTGTCTCGCAGCTAAAGAATCAGGACCCTCTGAATCCCCCTGACACCAGCCAGTTCGTTTCCCAACTCACTGCCTTCAGTCAACTGGAACAGTTGATCGGGATACGTCAGAACACAACGGCAGATATGTCCGGCATGGACGCCGGGACAACTGCGAAAGATGGCGCGACCGCGTCGACCACCAAACTTCACAAGGCGGTATAACCGATGTCCATAACGTTTTCAAATGCACTTTCCGGCTTGAAGGCCAATGCCTTCGCCATCGACGTAATCAGCGGTAACCTTGCAAACCTGAATACCTACGGGTACAAGGAGAGCAAGGTGTCGTTTCAGAATCTGGTGAACGATAGTCTGGGGACCGGTGCCGGGGGCGCTACCGTTGGGGGCTCGACGGTCGCACTCTCAACCAGATCCTTCTCGCAGGGTTCGATTCAGTCGACTAACCAGGCTTTTGATGCCGCCATTCAGGGGAACGGCTTCTTTGTGCTCCGAAGCAAAGCGGAGCAGGTGTATACAAGAGCGGGCAATTTCAAAGTGGACGCGTCGGGGCATCTGCTGACCCAGCAAAATCAGAACCTCCAGGGGTGGAACGCTCAGAACGGAGTGTTGAGTTCAAACACCGGGATCGCCGATATCAGGGTACCGATCTCCAGTCTCCGGCAACCAAGTCCGACATCACAGTTCACAATCACTGCCAACATGAATGCGTCGGCGGTTGTAGGAACACCGGACGCTACATTTAGCTCCCCCATTCCTATAGTCGATTCTCAGGGCAATAGTCATCTTGTGACCCTGACTTATGTGAAGTCTGCAGCAAATACCTGGAACTACACGGCAACAATTCCAAGTTCTGCGATAGTCGGTGGGACAGGAACGGCGACTACACTAGCAACCGGTACCCTCACTTTCGACGGGCTGGGCCACCTTGCTACGCCGCTTCCGGTAAATAGTCCCGTGTCCATTGCGATCACTGGCTTCAATAACGGTGCCTCCGACATGACAATGGCCTGGAATCTCTATGACACGGTCGGAAATGCCACTCTCACGCAGTACAATCAGGCCTCAGCCAACCTGGGCAGCACACAGGACGGTACGCCGTCCGGACAGCTGAAGGCGATGAGTATCGGTTCGAATGGTCAGGTTCTGGCTCATTACTCGAACGGCGATGCCGTTGCGGTGGCACAACTGGCGATTGCGTCGGTCCTGAATCCTGATTCTATGCAGGATCTGGGAGACAACACGTTTGGTGTAACATCCCGAAGTTCGATTCCCGCGATCGGCCTGCCCGGAACCGGATCTCGCGGTGCCATAACGGGCGGCGCACTGGAGACTTCGACCGTAGATATCGCTAAGGAGTTTACCAACCTGCTGACTTACGAGCGTGGCTACCAGGCGAACTCCAAGGTGGTCACCACACAGGACGATATTTTGCAGGAAACTGTGGCCTTGAAGCGTTAAAAATTTGGCACATTTGATGACACCACAACAGGAAATTCAACATATAGGCGATGTCCTGATCGACTTCGAAGTACAACTGGACCAGAGACCCATGAAGCTCTCCGAGATACTCTCTCTGGAACCGGGGAGCGTGATTGAGATGCATCGACCAGCGGGTGAGAATCTGGACATTCTTGTGGGGTCCAAAGTGGCAGCCTACGGCGAAATCGTAATTATTGAACACACAATGGGGGTCCGTATAACGGACTTCCGCATTGATCACTAACACAAGTGGAATCCCTTTACTCCATCGTCGCAGTTGTCTTCGTTCTGGTCCTGCTGGGCGGAACCCTGGCGGTGCTGCGCAACCGCGGCAATGCAGTACTGAATTTCGGGATGAAGAGTGGGCGACTCAAAACCATGGAGGTGACGGAGCGTATGATGCTTGGTCCGCATCATGCGCTCTACATGGTAAGAATCGGAGAGCGTCAGGTCGTGCTCGGGACTTCGCCTTCCGGATGCCAGTTGTTACTGGAAACAAATACGAACGAAGCTCCGGGAAACGGGAAAAGGATGGCAGGGCTATGATGCCTTCTCTGATGTTACTGGCAGCCACGAAGGCGGCCACCCCACAGTCGGTTCCCATTCCCGGCCTGAAAGAACTGGGAACGCCGATGCAGATCATCATCCTGATGACGCTGCTGACGTTGCTGCCAGCCATCCTGATGTCACTTACACCGTTTTTGCGGATCTCGATCGTTCTGCACTTTCTGCGTCAGGCCCTGGGAACCCAGAGTGCACCTTCGAATCAGGTACTCGCAGGCCTGAGTTTGTTTCTGACCCTCGTCCTGATCCAGCCCACCGCCATTCAGGTCTACAAGGACTCACTGGAGCCCTTCGAGGCCGGCAAGATCACCCCGGAAGAGGCTTGGAATGCCGGAACAAAACCTCTGAAGACGTGGATGGCGCGTTTTGTACGTGAGAAAGATATCCGACTCTTCGTTGAGATGACGCACGCTCCGGCTCCCAGGACACCGGCAGACCTCGAGATGACGATATTGGCTCCCGCGTACATCCTGTCGGAGATGCGAGCGGGTTTCCAGATTGGTGCCGTGCTGTTCCTGCCATTTCTGCTGATCGACATTATTGTCGCTTCGGTCACGCTCTCCATCGGCATGGTGCAGTTACCCCCGGTGATGGTGTCGGCACCCTTCAAGGTGTTGCTGTTTGTCCTTGTGGACGGCTGGAACCTGACGATCGGCAGTCTGATGAAAGGGTTCTACTAAATGACTCCGGACGCCGCGGCACACATGGTAGGACAGATGTTTCTGGCTGCTTTCTGGATCTCCGCACCGCTGTTGGCTATTGGATTCGTGGCCGGGATTCTAATCAGCCTGGTGCAGATTGTGACGTCCATCCAGGATACGGCATTCAATACCATTCCGCGCCTCGTTGCGTTTTTGGGTGGGTGCCTCGTCCTGATGCCGTGGATGGTGCACAAGAGCATGGCCTACACCATTGGAATCCTGGGGGAGCTGAACCGGTATGCCCGTTGACGCACTGTTGGCAAGGCTGATTGAAAGTGGAATGCTCTATGGCTTTCTGCTGACACTGGCGCGTATGTCCGGGGCCCTTGCATTCCTGCCGCTGGCCGCGTTCAAGGCTACCCCGGAACCTGTGCGGGTGGTGCTTGCGCTGGGCTTCACCTTGATGCTGTGGCCTCTCTGGAAGGCACCAAAGGGCTTTCCTTCCATTGGAGTCATCCTGTCGGGAGTCCTGTCAGAGTTGGCGTTAGGTCTCGCTATTGGAGTTGCGGTGGCCATTGTGCTGGAAGTTTTCCAGATAGCCGCACAAATGATCAGCGTGCAGGCGGGCTTCGGGTTTGCCTCGACCATTGACCCGACCAGCGGCGCGGAATCGACGGTATTGTTGACACTGGCCCAGATTCTGGCAGGCCTTTTATTCTTTACCTCCGGCGCTGACCGGATGCTGATCCACGCCCTTGGCGACAGCATGTACCTGGTGCCGCCAACAATGTTCCATCTGAAGGCTCACTGGGCCGAGGCGATGATTCGGTTTTCGGGTTCCATCTTTGGCCTCGGGCTGCGGCTGGCGGCTCCCGTGATTGCGTTGCTCTTATTGGCAGATACTGCCCTGGCGGTGCTGGGCAGAGTTCAGTCGCAGATTCAGCTTGTCAGCCTGACAATGCCTGTGAAGCTGCTGGCAACCACCCTGCTTTTGGCGACCGGAATTGGCGTGCAGCCGAGGTTTTTCGATTCGGCGATGTCCCAGTGCATTCGGTTTATTGAAGGCATGTTGAGGAGTGCGCGCTAAGTGGCTGACAACTCCCAAAAGACAGAAACGCCGACCGCGAAACGTCTGGAGAAGGCACGGAAAGATGGCGACTTTCCAGCAGCCCGCGAGTTTGTCGCCTCGGTCCAGTTCTTCGCTTTCGTGACGATGGCCGCCAGTTACTTCCCTGGCTGGCTGCAGGAACTACAGACAGTGATGCGCGCCAGCGTGGCGCGTGCCTTCGGACAATCGCTCGGTCCCGGGGAACTGATAACAGTATTCACTACGCTGACGATTGTAACCATGAAACCCCTCGCGGTTCTCGGGGGAGGTCTGTTGGCTCTGACTATCCTGTTGCAGGTCGCTTCCACCAATGTTGGGTTGAGTTTTGCTCGCCTTGCACCAAAGATGTCGCGGCTCAATCCCATGGGCAAGCTCCGGGATATGCCCTCGAATAATCTGGCGAGTCTGATGCAGGCACTGGCAATGGTCCCGGTGATGTTGTGGATTACCTGGAACCTGGTAAAAGACAAACTGCCGGAGCTGATGCGGTTGCCGCTGATGCCTGCCACGGTGGCCGCAGAGATGACGGGTGGGCTCATCCATGAGGCATTGAAGAAAGCCTCATGGGCCCTGATTCTTCTGGGTACCGTTATGTTTGCGCGTGAGAGGGTTCGCTACAACCAGCGCCTGAAGATGAGCAAGCAGGAGATTCGGGATGAGTCCAAAGAGAGCGAAGGCAGTCCGCATGTAAAGGCCAGGATCCGCAAGTTCCAGAGAGATTTGCGGCGCAAGAACATGATGAAGGATGTTGCAACCGCGACAGCTATCATTGTGAACCCAACTCACTATGCGGTGGCACTGCGATATGACCACAGTGGCTTTGCGGCACCGAAGGTGGTGGCGAAGGGCCGGAATTATCTGGCGGCACGTATTCGACATCGCGCGCTGGAAAACGGAGTGCCCATTGTGGAGAATCCACCCCTTGCCCAGGCTCTGTACAAGACGGTAGAGGTGGGCCAGGAGATTCCCCCGCATCTGTACCGTGCCGTGGCAGAAATACTGGCATACGTATTCCGTCTCGCGAATCCGCGCGGCTGGAGGCCTAATTGACCGCTTCCGTACCAGCACGCGATACAGGTCCCCTGGGGGGGGCAAGATTCTCGCTGAAAGCACTCGGCGAACTTGCGGTCCCCATCTCCGTGCTGGCCATCGTGGTGGCGCTGATCGCCCCCATGCCGGGGATCCTGCTGGACTTCCTGATTGTCTTCGACATCATGATGTCGGTTGTGGTCCTGATGGTGGCGTTGTACATCACGAAGCCGGTGGAGTTCAACGTCTTTCCGACTACGCTCTTATTGCTCACCCTGTTCCGGCTGGCACTGAACGTATCGTCGTCACGGCTGATTCTGTTGAATGGGCATTCGGGAACAGCATCCGCTGGTGATGTCATTCAGGCGTTTGGGAACTTCGTTGTGGGCGGGAACTACATTATCGGGGCAGTGATTTTCATGGTGCTGATCGCGATTCAGTATGTAGTCATCAACCATGGCGCGGTCAGAATCTCTGAAGTAACAGCGAGGTTCACTTTGGATGCGCTGCCCGGCAAGCAGATGTCGATTGACTCCGATCTGAACGCAGGGCTGATTGATGAACCGACCGCAAAACTGAGGCGCAAAGAACTGGCGGGCGAAGCGGAGTTTTACGGCGCGATGGACGGTGCCAGCCGGTTTACTCAGCGTGACGCGGTGGCGGGCGTGCTCATCACCGGAATCAACATTGTGGCCGGGCTCCTGATTGGTGTCTTCGACCATGGCCTGGATGTGATGAAGGCGCTGCAGACGTACACGGTGCTGACAATTGGCGACGGCCTGGTAACGGTTATTCCCGCGCTGATGATTTCCATCTCGGGCGGCATGATCATTACACGGGCCAGTTCAGAAAATCGTGTCGGCGTTGAATTTCAGAGGCAGCTGTTTGGCGCAGCCCAACCGCTACTGTTGTCGAGCGGTGTGATGGTTCTTCTCGCCATGTTTCCCGGCTTGCCGAAGATACCGTTCCTGCTCCTGGGCGGTTGCCTCGGCATGGTTGGCTGGAGACTGCGGAGCCGCCCGGCGGACGCTGCGCCGGAGGTGGGCGCGGCCGCTGCAAAACCTAAAGACAATATCGAAGACCTGTTGAAAGTTGAGTTGATTTCAGTGGAGACCGGGGTTAGCCTGGTGGCCTTTATCTCGGATGGAGCCAACTCTCCTTTACTGCGGCGGATAGGTGCGATTCGCCGACAGCTTGCCTCCGAACTGGGCTTCGTTATTCCGGCTGTCCGGGTAACAGACAATCTAAATCTCAGGGCACGTGAATATTCCATTAGCTTCAAAGGAATTGAAGTAGCGCGGTTTGAGCTTCCCATGGGTTGTGACCTTGCAATTGCCGTAACAGCCCGGGAGAAGCCACCGGAGGGACGTGCAGCGAAGGACCCCGCCTTTGGAGCCGATGCCTGGTGGATACCCTCTTCGCAGTCCGATGCAGTGCGGGGAATGGGTTACACCGTAATTGATCCGCTCAGCGTGATGAGCACTCATTTGGCGGAACTGATTAAGCGTTCTGCGCATGAACTGTTTACGCGCCAGGAGGCGAAGAAGCTATTGGACCGTGTTGCCGCCGAGCACCCCCGGGTGGTGGAAGATCTGGTCCCCAAACTGCTGCAACTGGCGACGGTTCAACGAGTATTTCAGAACCTGCTTCGGGAGCGGGTTTCTATCCGGGACGCCGTATCCATCCTGGAGTCACTGGGAGAAGCTGCACCGTCGAGCAGAAATCCTGTCCTGCTAACGGAGTTTGTCCGGCAGGCGATTCGGCGCAGCATCGTGAAGCCCTACATGAACGCGAACGGGGATCTGTCGGCGTGGTTTGTGGACCCGCAGGTTGAGCGTTTTGTAGAAGGGGCCGTGGAGCACGGGGAATCGAACAGCACAGTTTCGGTGCCCCCGAATTCTCTGCGAGACCTGCTGGATCGGATCAACCGGGGCGTAGGTCCGGTTGAATCGCCGGCGGTCGTGATCACGAGTTCCGGGTGCCGATACTTTATGCGGCAGATGATCGAGTCGGCGATACCGAATTTATATTTCCTCTCGCATGGAGAGGTTCCTGCCGGGGTGAAGGTAGTATCCCTGGGCGTAATCCAGTAGGAGATCTGAAGAATGCAGACCAAGACATATTTTGCGAGCAGTGTACCGGCGGCGCTGGATGTGGCCCGAAAGGAACTCGGCCCCGAGGCGATGCTCCTGAATTCGAAACCGGCGGCTGCGGAGTCGAGGGCCTTTGGCAGGCTAGAGGTGACGTTTGCCTACGAACCACGCAGGGAAGAGGTGCAACGTCCGGGGGGGCGTTTCGACTTGGGGCCCGAGCCCCGCCTGGACGCACGTTCGGACGCACGGTCGGAGTTTCGGCCGGAAACACGCCCTGCAACGCCACAAAACAGGCCCGCGGACCCTTTTGCGGTACCGGCAGCATCACGGCAACCTCGCGCGTCCCGTTCAGACAACGACCTTGAAGAACTCAGAAGACAGGTGGAAGCTCTTCGCGCAGCCGTTGGGGGAGGCTCTGAGTATGGGCAACCGGCTGCTGTTGTGCCTGCGCGGGTACCGTTTCCGGGGGCGTGGGGCAGAGACAATGACAACCCGATGGTGATGCGAATGCAGCGGAACGGTGTCTCCGAGAGCCTGGCGCGTGAACTGGTGGAAGCAGCTGCGGCGCGGGGAGGAGACACACAGGGCAACCTGATCGACGAAATTTGTCGCCGCATCGCCCCGTCGCGTTTCGAAGAGTGGCATGCCGGGGAGACGCGAATGCTGGCGTTCGTTGGCCCGGCTGGCCGCGGGAAGACGACCAGTCTGGTGAAGGTCGCTGTCAAATTCGGCATCGCGCACCGTGTTCCGGTGCGGATTTATCAGGTGGGAAGCCATGGTGTCGGGTGTCAGGAGCAATTGGCGCGGTACGCCACGATTCTTGGGGTCCCATTCTTTGCGAGCGAGTCGCTGGAGAGTCTGAATCTGTCGTTGACCGGGGATGGCTGGAAGGGGCTGGTGTTGCTGGATACGCCGGGGATTTCACCGGCAGCGACGGGGGATCTGCAGGATCTGGGGCGGTTTTTTGCGCGCCGCCCTGAAATTGAGCGTCACCTGGTCCTAAGGGCCGACGCCAGATCCGCCGATATTGCGTACATGGTGTCACGGTTTTCTGCCCTGGGAAACCTGCGGCTGCTTTTCACAGGGGCGGAAGAAACTCTTACGACGGGAGCGATGGTCGAGACGATGATTTCAACGGGTCTGGGGTCTACATTTAGCGGGACGGGGCAGGATATCCCGGATGATCTGGAAGAACTGGATATCGCGAGACTGGCGCGGTCGGTTTGCACGGAACGTGCCATGGCCGTCCCGGCGGCAGGATAAGGAGGCTACCCGGTGGCGGCTGCGGCGTACTGTTTTCATCAGGAGGTAAGGTCTGAGGATGAGCGTGAACGACTCATCCTGGAACACTTGCCCCAGGTGCGCCTGATTGCCCGCCGGATCCACGAGCGCCTGCCGGACACGATCCAGTTTGAGGACCTGATGTCGGCTGGCGTTGTCGGCCTGATTCAGGCGATTGATAACTTTGATCCGCTTCAGAATGTCCGGCTGAAGACGTATGCGGAATTTCGGATCCGGGGGGCAATCCTCGACAGCCTTCGGGAGTCGGACTGGGCACCCAGAATGAAGCGGCGCCTCGCGAGGGACCTGGAAAGCGCGCTGGAGGTTGCGGCGCGGCGTTTGGGGCGTGTTCCTGAAGAGGCAGAGATTGCGGCGGAATTGAAGATGGGCGTCGGGGAATACCGGCAGCGGCTCAACGAGGTGGCTGCCCTGGATGTTGGCGAGCTGGAGTATTTGCGGGATGACAGCGGCCTGCCGGCTGCCTACCGTTACGTTAGTGATCCGGAAGAGAACTCTCCGGTAGTCCAGCTGGAACGGGCTGAGCTGGAGCGTTTGATCACGGCTTCGATTGAGCGAATTCCGGCAGTGGAGCGCACGGTACTGAGTCTTTACTATTTTGAGGAACTCACTTTGCGGGAGGTTGGGGACGTCATGGGCCTTCACTTTTCGAGAGTGTCGCAGATCAAGTCGCAGGCGGTTCTGCGACTTCGGAATTCGATCGGGGCGCGGTGGCCCGGTGTGAGGGCCTAGGCTCTGGCAATCCGGGGGAGATCGCGTAAGGAAGAACATGGGACAGGAATATACATCGACGGGCAACGGGCGGCTGCTGGAGCATCTGATTTCTGCGCTTTCGGAATCACTCTCCAGCATGACGGGGCAGACGTTCACCGTGACGCCCGGGTCATCGGGTGCAGAAGACCTGAACGAACCGATAGTCTGGCAGCAAACATTCTCTGCAGGCCCGGAGCCTGGGGTATGGCTGGCGGTCGGGAGGGATCTGTGGGAAGCGGCGGGAAGCATGGTACTTGCCGCCGTCGGCATTGATTCTGCGTCCGAAGAGGATTGCCGGTCCACCTGGTTTGAGATCGCGGGCCAGACGATGGGTGGTCTCGCCATGCGGGTGACGGGCGATGTTCAGCAGGAAGTGAGTTCGGCCCGGGGTGAAGATATCGGGGCCATGCCGGAAGTCTCAACGACCTTTCTTACGGCAAGCAGCGGGGAAGTCAGCTGGCAGCTTGGTGTGGCATGGTCTGCGGTTCTGGCCGCTTTGTACGAACCGCGTGCCGCCCCGGCAGCCGGTACTTCCGACGTCGCATTTTCCAAGACGTTTGATTTGCTTCTTGATGTCGCCTTGCCGGTGTCTATCTCCTTCGGCAAGACGGTGCTGCCCATTCGGGAGGTACTGAAACTGAATACGGGATCAATTGTGGAATTGAACAGGCTCGTGACGGAACCGGTGGATGTGATCGTGAACGACTGCGTGATCGCACGCGGAGAAGTGGTTGTAGTTGAGGGGAATTACGGGGTTCGGGTCACCCATCTGGCAAGCCGTGAAGACCGGTTGCGAACCGGGATGGATGGCTCAGTAAAGACCGCAGGAGCAGGAAGATGAACAGCGATTCCGGATGGTTGATGAGTGTGTTTGGCCTGGCGGCGGCAATGACGTCGCTGTGGCTGCTGTCACGCGCCCGCACTTTGTGGCACCGTGATGCGACGGAGCTGCGCACCGAGGTGGAGAGGGTGCAGGCAAACTGTGGGAGTGAAGTCAGCGAGTTGCGCGAGGCTCTTCATGCGCTCGAGACCGGGATGGTGAGCGCGCAGGAGTCTCTTCGGGGCGGGCGCCTGAATTTGTCTGTGCGGTCCCAGGCTCTGCAAATGCTTCGCAGCGGTTCTGCTGCCGAAACGGTGGCTTCCAGCCTGGGGATTGCAACCAGTGAGGCTCGACTTCTCACCCGGGTTGGGCAGATTCTCACGATCCGGACGGAATCATAGCCTCGGTCCTAAAGTCCGCCCGTGTTGCAGCCGATCTGCTGAAAAGCGGACGACTATGACCGAAACGAGCGTATTGCCGGCGGCGACGATTGAGCGAATACTGAGGGGGACATCCCCTGTTGACGGGGAGAGCCAGGGCCCCGATGAGGGTGGACCCGGCGCAGCTCAGCTCCTGAGTACCCTGAATGACTACCTTACGCTGCCGATACCCCACGACCTGAGGTCCAGTGCCGTCCGGGTTGCGGAGCTCTCTCGCAGCGAGACCAGGCCGGTCGGGGATGCTCTTCTGTCTCGCAACCTGATGCAGTTAGGCCGCGTTTTACAGGAGGTCCAAAAGACTTCGATGTTGATGCGGATGGTCGCGGTTGGAACGTTGTTCCGGAAGATGTCGCGACTCGTTCGTGACCTTGCGCGACGGGGGAAGAGCCGTACACAATTGCCATGTGCTGTCTGGACGCCGGGGTACGGTGCGCGATTACGGCTACAGATATATCACGAACAGTCCTCAGTAGGGCGACAGCTGGTGAATATGAAGAGAGTCGTCTGGAAGCTCTGCCGGTGGGGTGGCAGAATCTCTTCTTTGAGGTGGACAACAGGGACTCAGGGAAGTGGCGGGTGACCAGGAAGGTTCGTTCCTGCATGCGCTTTGGGGCTTTCAATCTCCTGGACCCTTGTACGGAAGCTTGAACCTTCGATGTTATTTTCTGCCGAAACGTGATGATCTATTTTGAGCAGCCGACCAGAGATCTTTTGGTGGGGCGTCTGGTGCAACAACTTATCCCCGGGGGCCACCTTTTGACGGGGCATTCAGAAACCCTGCTGCGGTTGCCGCAAAGTCTCACTTATGTTCAGCCGGCGACCTACAGGAAGTGCTGAATGGCTGCATCTTCAAGCCCTCAGCTACTACAGACGCAACAGGAAGTAGTGGTAGGCGTAGGCGATTGCCGGACGGCAGTATGGCCGGTAAGTGCCCTGACGACGTATGCTCTGGGATCCTGCATTGCCGTAGTTGCATGGGATTGGAAGCTCAGACTCGGAGAGCTTCTGCATGTGATGCTGCCGGGTTCGGCAATTGACCGAACGGCGTCGGGGGCCGCTGGAAATCCCTTTCTCTACGTGGATACAGGGGTTCCCGAACTGCCTCGTCGGCTGGAGGTCGGCGGGGCTTCGAAATCCAGACTCAGGTGTTGCATGGCCGGAGGGGCCAACATGATGGCGGATTCGGCATCTTTCGAGATGGGCAAGCGAAACCGCATGCCCATAAAGAAGGCGTTCTGGAGAGCTGGCATCTTTGTGGACAACGAAGACGTTGGTGGAAACGAATCCCACTCCGTGCGCCTCGATCTTGGGACCGGACAAGGGGATCTTCGAAAGGGCACTGCCCCTGGCCGTGTCCTCGCTCCGGGCCGAATACAAGTCTTCGCGGAAGGGAGCGGACGATGACAGTTCTACTGGTAGACGATTCGCCGGTAATGCGGCGCTATGTCGCCCGGACGTTGCAAATGACGGGCCTTGAGACGACTATCTATGAGGCCAAGAACGGTCGCCAAGGTATGGAAACAGCGCTGGACATTGTTCCGGACCTCGTCATTACCAATCTGAACATGCCGGAGATGAGCGGCTCGGAACTGATCGAACAAATGCACGCCTCCACCCAGCTCCGGCGAGGCCCGCCGAAGTCCTGGGCTGCGGAGCCTTCACCTACCTGATGAAACCGGTTACGCCGCAGGTCCTTCGTCGGGAACTACTTTCATTTCTCGAGGCCCTTCAGTGAACATTCCACAAGCCGTGATAACAGAAGCAATGACTGAGGTACTCGAGACCATGTATTTCATGTCGCCCATTTACCAGGGTGAGGCGTTACCCGAAATAGACTCCCTTGGGGTGTCAGTCTGGTTTACGGGGCCGATTCGGGGACAATTCACCTTGAGGGTCAGCAGGGGCCTTACCAGCAGGATGACATCCGAGTTTCTGGCCTGTGAAGCTGCCTTGCCTGGGCCCGGACAAATCGAGGCCACTGTTCGGGAACTGGCTAACGTGGCATGCGGGACCTTTATGTCGGCGTGGATGCCGGACGAAAACTTTGAGTACGGAGTGCCGGTTCCTGTTACGGAGGCTCTGGAATCTTTTCCGCATTCCTTTCCAGTTGGTGCGGATCAGCCCGAGATGTACCTTTGCGTTTACCTCCGTCCTCCTGGTCTAATCCCACCGCCTTTTAGGTGGCCCGCTTTCAGCGGCCCCATTTCGAAGGTCGACAATGGGGGAAATGGCGGCATACACGCATAGCGCGCACGCGGTGTTCGAGCTGAAGTATCACTTAATCTGCTGCACAAAGTATAGGTATAAGATACGGCGCGTGCGAGTAGCTGAGCGTGTGCGCGACCTGATCCGCCAGATCTGCCAGGCGCGGGACGTGGTGATCATACGGGGAGCAGTGTCGCCGGATCATATACACATGCTGGTGTCGGCACCTCCGATATTGTCGCCGGCGAAGCTGGCGCAGTACATCAAAGGCCGGTCGAGCCGACATTTGCAGGCGGAGCTTCCGGACCTGCGAA
Organism: Terriglobia bacterium; assembly: GCA_010084195.1. Taxonomy (GTDB): domain Bacteria; phylum Acidobacteriota; class Terriglobia; order Bryobacterales; family Bryobacteraceae; genus BOG-234. The sequence continues at coordinate 17,609 of RGPS01000034.1, read as the reverse complement.
AGCGATATTGGGGACAACATATGTGGGCACGCGGGTACTTCTGCGCGACGGTGGGCGCGGTGGACGAGGCCACGATCAAAGCCTATATAGAGAGCCAAAAGTAGGACGAAGACGACCAGGGCTTCAAGATTACAGTGTCCACCGAGCCTTGAGCCGGCTCTCAGCCGGAACCCCTTGAGACGGCTTCAGCCGCACTCCTCGACTTTCAGTCGTCACGCATTCTACCGGCTTTAAGCCGGTAGTGATTCAAACGCCTGACTAGCCATCCAATTGATCCTAAAAACGGCAATTGGCGTCCGTGGGCCAAGGTAAATCATTGATTTGGCTGGAGCGACATCTGCTCCGACCGTCCGCCATTTGGGTGAAAACTGCATTACGTGCAAGAGGATGCTGGGGAACGCCTTATGCCGAAGATCCGCTCAACTGCCGTTTTTTGGGTTGATTCATTTTCAGGCGACCAGGCGGGGCATGCGGGTCCCGAGGGCCCGCATCTTCGCGGCGAGGGTGGTTCGCTTTAGTCCAAGTAACTCTGCAGCTGCCGTCTTATTACCTCGCACCCGCGTCAGAGCGTGAGTGAGCAGGCTCTGCTCAAACTCCTCGACCGCTTTTTGGAAATCGAGCCCGTCTTCCGGCATGCCGGAGGACGCGGTCATCTGCACGCGCCGCAAGGGCTCTGACGGTGATGAGTAGAACCGAATATCGCCTGCGGCGATATTCACCCTTGACGAGCTCAGGATGATGCTTGTTTCAATGATATTTTCCAGTTCGCGCACGTTGCCTGACCAGGTGTGGCACATAAGCCTATCCATTGCAGCACCCTCCAGGTTCTTGATCCGGCACCCTTCGGCGCGGCAGATCTTTTCAATGAAGTGCCGGGCGAGCAGGGGAATGTCATCCCGTCTGTCCCGCAACGGTGGTACCCAGATGCGGAACACATTCAGGCGATAGTAGAGGTCCTCCCGAAAAAGCCCCTGTCGAACTCGCTCGCTCAATCCCGCATTTGTTGCCGCAACAACACGTATGTCCAGCCGAATCTTCTCGTTCCCGCCCAGGCGTTCCAACTCACGTTCCTGCAGAACCCGAAGCAGCTTGGCCTGCAGTCCCATTGGCATCTCGGTAATCTCATCCAGAAAGATCGTGCCGCGGTTAGCGATCTCGAACTTGCCGGCTCTGGACTGGATGGCGCCCGTAAAGGCCCCGCGAATGTGCCCAAACAGTTCGGCTTCCAATAAGGCCTCGGGAATTGCGCCGCAGTTGATAGCCACCCATGGGCCCTTGCTCCGCGATCCCAGCGCATGAATGGCCCTCGCGACGACCTCCTTGCCCGTTCCGGTCTCGCCCTCGATTAGAACATTACAGGTGCGACTTGCCACCAGCTCGACGTCCGAAGTTACGCTCGCGATCGCGGGACTGGCACCGACGAGCGGCGGCGCTCCGCTGGAACCACCCGGCCAGGCGCCATTGGCCTGACCAAACTCTGCGGAACGGGCACCACTACTTATCAGAAGCGGCCTTCCGGGTACCACGGCGTCAGAGGTTCTGGCGGCGAACGAGTCGCCATGTGCATAAGAGGGATTTTCCAGGGAGTGGGTCATGTGGATTCGGTATCCACATCTCTATCGACATCAAGTCAAAAACCTTTAGTCTTTTTTCGAAGAATATTTCGTGCCGAGCCTAAAGTTCCTGTTCTCCCAGGCCGATGACTTCACTGAGCGGATGAGAGTAGTGCATTTGGGCTGCGTCAGGTCGCCGAAAGGACATTTTGATGATAGATCACGAACTTCTGGTGACAAGTGTGACGTCCGCGACTGCAGAGGTCTTCTCCATGATGCTGGACATGGAGGTGGAGTACACGGGCCTGATCAGCGACCTCAGGCCGTCGGAATCGGGGCTGATTTCGCTCGTAGGCATTACCGGCGACTGGGGTGGATCCGGCAGCTTCTGTTGCCCGCCCGGCTTCGCTACCCTGCTCTATTCGCGGATGTTGGGCCTTGATGCCAACGACGCGCAGGGCATCGACGACGAGGTTCTCGACGTGGTAGCTGAGGTTACCAATATGATGATTGGAAACGTCAAGAATGCTCTGGAGGTCGTGACGGGACCTCTGGCGATCAGTGTGCCGACCGTGATCCACGGCCGGAACTTCCAATTCCGAAATGCCTCCGCGCTTCAAGGTGTTGCCATGGGCTTTCGCGCCGAAGGGCAGCGATTTGAGGTTCGAATTGCGTTGGCGCCGACGTCCGACGCAGTTGGTATGCGAAACAGGATTCCAGTCCTTGGCTTCGCTCACATATAAAAAAGCCGGGGAGGTTGAAGGATTTGTTGCTCCCCAGGTGAGAAAAATCCGCCGCATCGGCACTTTATATCCAGTTGCCTATATGACGGACAAAGTTTCCACCAAATGTGTCTCGATCAGATCCGCCGGGGTCGCCTCCGCCGCGCCGTCCAGTCCGAATTCGCTGGCCGGACCGGTTCCTTCACTTCCAATCGAGCTGGAACCAGACTTCCATCGCATGGTTCGCGCCCTTGCCGGACGCCTTCACGCGAGGCTGCCACAGGGCTGTGGAATTGATGTCGGAGATTTGGTACAAGCCGGGAATGTCGGTCTGCTGAAGGCGGTCCAGGCATTCGAGGTGGGTATCGGATCACCCATTCTCAGCTATGCCAAGTTTCGGGTGCGGGGCGAGATGTTGGATTTGGTGCGTAAACACCTCGGGCGCGATACTCGAACCTTCAGCGCTTTGGCCAGAAGTTCAGGTGACGCAGAGATTCCGGCTTCGGGGGATAGTTGCCCGCAATCCCCATTTTTCACTCGTCAAAGAGCCGCAGTTATCCAGGAAGAACTGGAGAGGTTACCCGCTAAGTATCGTGCTCTGGTTCGACTGCGCTACGCCGGAGAACTCACGCTCAGGGAGATTGGCGCACAACTCCACGTCAACGAGAGCCGGGTCTGTCAGCTGCATCAAAAAGCTCTGATTCGGCTAAAAAAAGCTCTTCACAGCAGGGGGGTTTCGGGGTTCACGCAACTCTAGAATTGGTAATCTCTCATGAAGCTAAGTCTCGATAATTCGTTGGCACAAGCACCGGTTGCCGGACCGGTACCGTCGGCAACCCGGGCGCAGGCAGGCGGTCGGGCCGTCGACACTGGATCCGGTGGAGACAGCGTGCGGGTGTCTGGAGCCTCCAGCGCCCTGCACCGTTTCTCCAGCGAGCGGGCCTCTCGAATTGACGCCCTCAGCAAAGCAGTATCCAACGGGACCTATTTGCCCTCTTCCGGGGATATCGGAAAGGCCATCATTCGGCATGCCGGGGGCTAACACATGTCGCTAATCTCAGCCTTGCGCACCGCGTCAGCTTCCCTGAATGTCTTCAGCAGAGCCATCGATATTGAGGGAGGCAACGTCGCGAATGCGGCCACACCCGGGTATGCTGCGGTTCGTTCCAGCATTCAGCCCATCGGAACCGGGGCTGCGGTGCCTGGTTCCGACTACATCAGCATTAGTTCGGCCGGGGACTTCCATGCCGATGCGCGCGTTCAGGCTGCTACCTCGGAAGCTGCATGGAGCCAGAACCGAACAGAATCACTTTCGTCGATCCAGGAGCTGTTCGACATTACCGGTGGGTCCGGCTTGTTGGCTGCGTTTCAGAAGTTCAGCTCCGCATTCTCGGATCTGGCAGTTACGCCAAACGACCAGACGCTGCGGAGTACGGCTTTGAACGCCGCCGGGGCAGTCGCTGCTGAATTTCGAAAAGCAGCAGCTCGCCTGGATTCTCAGACCCTGCAAATCGATGCGGATATCCGTGGTGTAGCATCGCAGGTCAATGGTCTCACGGATCAGATTCGGCAACTCAACGTACAACTCCGGGGGCAGGCGGTCCCGGATCCTGGGGTAGATGCCAATCGCCGCGCTGCCCTGGAAGATCTGGCCTCTCTGATTGACATCACTACTTCGGTGGCGTCCGACGGGTCGGTATCCGTGCTGACCGGGGGGCGGCAGCCTCTGGTTTTTGGAGATCAGGTCTATCAGTTGGCAGTAGACCCGACCGCCGCGCCGCTTTTACAGGTAAGCTCGGCGGGAGGAGGGAACTCGCCTGGTACATATTCCGGAAAGCTCGGAGCTCTCCTTGATATAAAGAACAACACACTTTCTCCGCTGCGCGGGGGCGGCAGCGACACGGGATCCCTGAACACGCTGGCAAAAGGCTTTGCGTCGAGGGTAAACAGTCTGCTTTCGAACGCCGTTTCTCCCTCGGGCACAAGTGGCCTTCCTGTTTATTCCTACGACGCAGCAAACGATCAGAATGTCGCTCGCACGATCACCCTGGATCCGACTGTGTTGCCGTCGCAACTTGCCCTCGGTAGTTTGGGGCCACCCGCTCAGAGCAATGGCGCAGCCAACGCGCTGGCCAGGCTTTTCGGCTCTTCGGACGCAGCGGACTGGATCCAGGGAGTGTCTGCACAGAACCTGTTCTCATCCATAGCCACGAGTCTCGGCCACGCACTGGCCTCCGCCAGAGACCAGGTCTCCGTCACACGGGGTTCCCTAACTGCGGCTGTCGCTGAGCGGCAAAGAATCTCAGGCGTTTCTCTGGACCAGGAGGCCATCAACATTACATCGCTACAGCGGTACTTTGAGGCAAATGCCAAGCTCGTGGGCATCCTTGACTCGCTCACTTCCACGGAGATCAACCTCATTCGATGATCTCCAACAACCTGATTAGCGGTGCGTGGTTTCTTGATGGGGTCCGTAGCCTTCAGGAACGAATAACGAAGACCCAGAAGCAGATCTCGTCTGGCTATCGCATCCAGGATGCCGCCGACTCCCCGAAAGACACTGCAAATGTGATCGGCCTCGGAACCTCGATCTCCTCAACCCAGCAATATTTGGCGACTTTGGGAAGAGTGGGGGCAGAGGCATCAGCAGTCGACACGGCATTGTCAACCGGCATCACTCTCATTGAGAGGGCTCGACAACTTGCGGTGCGGGCGGCGAGTTCAGTAACGTCAGCCGCCGACAGACAAAACATCGCGATAGAAGTTGTCAACCTCCAGCAGCAGATTGTGGGGATCGCAAACACGACGGTTGAGGGCAGGTTTGTGTTCGGCGGTGACCAGGATGACGCGCAGCCATATCAGTATGATGCCAGCAGCGCCAGAGGGGCGGATCGTCTTACAACCCAAACCACTTCGCGGATCATTGAGGATCCCCACGGCCTGCCAGTGTTCGCGGCCAGCTCGGCATCTGCGATTTTTGATGCTGAAGACGCTTCGGGGGCCCCCGCTGCCACCAATATTTTTGCGGGACTAAACAGTCTGGTCACGGCACTCAATTCGAACGATCCGACGGCGGTTTCCGGTGCTCTGTCCCAACTCCGGGCCGGGTCCGACTGGCTGAATCAGAAGCAGGCCGGATATGGTGCGTCGGCCAGACGGATTGCCGATGAAACAACTCTCGCCAACAGTTTCCTTACCGGCCTGAGGAGTCGTCTTTCTGAGCTTCGGGATACTGACATTGTGCAGGCAGCTACAGATCTGAGCCTCCAGAGCACTGCACAGTCTGCGGCGTTCTCGGCTCAGGCCTCCGTGCCGCGAAAGAGCCTCTTCGACTACATCGGGTAAACATGAGCCGTCAACTAACCCAGGAGGAAATCGATGCTGTATTCCAAAATACACAGGGCCGACGGCCGGAAACACAGGGCTCCCGGCGGGCTGTTCCGTTCGATTTCCGGCGTCCTGACCGCATTGCGAAATCGCAACTCCGAGCCATCCACCAGCTTCACGACAGCTTCGTTCGAAGCCTTGTTTCGAGCCTGTCGGCGTACCTCCGGACATACCTGATCGTAAATCTGGTGAGTGTGGAACAGTTGTCGTACGCTGAGTTTCTCGAATGCCTTCCCTCTCCTACCTGCATCGCTTCCATTAGCCTCAAACCTTACGACGGGAACGCTGTTCTGGAACTGAACTCATCTCTCATTTTTCCCATACTCGAGATCCTTTTGGGCGGCGACGGAAAACTTCAGTTCAGTTCACAGAGGGAGATAACTGAGATCGAACAGGTCCTGCTTGACGGCCTGTTCCGGATCATCCTGCGCGATTTGGGAGAGGCCTGGCGCTTCGTGACTCTAATAGACTTCGCCATTGATACGATCGAGACGGAGCCGCAATTCCTGCAGATTCTTGCCCCCACGGAGGCCGTTGTGGCAGTGGCGATTGAAATCCGTATCGGCGATTCCATTGGGATGATGAACATCGCAATGCCCTCCATCATCATCAAGATGATGCGCCAGAAGTTCGACCAGCAATGGTCTCTTCGAAAGAGCGTCTCCACGGAGGGTGAACAGGCGCGGGTGCTTGACCTGATCCGTCCCTCACTGCTGAACTCCGAAGTCCTCCTCACCGGACCTCAACTCCTCCTTCGGGACCTTGTCAATCTGGAATGCGGAGATGTCGTGAGCTTTGAATATCCAGCGAACCGCGCCCTGACAATGACGCTCAACGGCAAGGAGAAGTTCAATGGTGAGATGGTGGCTTCCGGTCGACGTGCCGCATTCCGCGTCGGCCAACAGCTGCAGGGCAGGCTCTGAGGGTGCCGGAATGACGACCCCACTTACCGTCCGGGAGCCGGTACCTGGAAGGGTGATCCTGTCTTCTTGCCTCGGTGACATATCGCAGGACAAGGGCAGCGAACTGTTCCTCCCGGCGGGTTTGCCTGGGTTTGAAACGGAGCATGTTCTGCTTCCGGTCGAGATCCCGGCCCGGCGGCCACTCGTTTTCCTTCAAAGCGTCCGATCCCCGGACGTTTGCTTTGTATGCCTGCCCGTCTCCTGTATCGTCGACGCCCCGTTCGCCGATATCTCTGAGGATGATCGGGCGGGTCTGGATCTTGATCCAGGGAGGAATCTGGTGATGGGGGAAGACCACCTTTGTCTGGCGCTGTTGCTGCCCTGCGGTGAAACCGTCAGGACGAATCTGGACGCGCCGATTGTAATCAATTTGCGCAACTATCGGTGTGCTCAGATTCTGCTCGAACCTCGTCACGGATCACGCCGACTGACGGTCGATGGAACCTGGGAGCCGGTATGCTAGTCCTTCGTCGGCGGGCTGGTGAAGCAATTCTGCTGGGGCCCGACATCGAGATCGAAGTAGTGGAAATCTCAAAGAGCAGAGTCAAGCTGGGAGTTCGGGCACCCCGAACTATTTCTGTGACACGTCGGGAGACGTCCGCCATTGCTGCGGAGAATAAACAGGCACCTGCGTTGGCGGTTGCGGGAAGTGGATTGGAGAATATTGTTCGGCTCCTCAGGAATACTCCCTCCTTGCTATAAAGTCCAGGTGCCGTTTGACCGATCAATAACTACGAAGCGATACAGCGGGCATCGCGTTGATCCGCGAGAACCTGCGCCCGGCATGATGCCGGGTATGTATGCGGCAAAAGGACGCCAGTAAATGCCACTCTCCATTCAGACCAACGTTGCATCTTTGACAGCGCAGAACAACATCCGCGTGAACACTATTTTCCAAAGCGATACCATCAATCAGCTCTCCTCGGGGTTTCGCATCAATTCGTCAGCGGATGATGCGGCGGGCCTGGCTGTCGCGAACAAGTACCGGGGCGACACTGCCGAACTCACCCAGGGCGTGCTGAATGCTCAGAACGGCATCAGTTCCCTACAGATAATTGACGGAGGGCTGAATAATATTTCCAATATTCTGGACCGCCTGCGGACGTTGGCGACTCAATCTGCTTCCGCGACTTTTACCGGTGATCGAGCTACAGTGAACACGGAGTATCAGGGACTCCTGTTGGAAATTGATCGTCAGGCGTCGAACGTCAAATTGAATACCGGCGGCGTTTACAATACCAACCTCGTAACCTACGTTGGCGGCGGTACGACATCGGCGAATGCCCAGATTTCGGTCGATCTTAGTGGTACCAACAACGCGGTGGACGGAACGGCACTCGGAATTTCGACGACGAGTGTCGCCGGAGGCGGTACACAACTGGCCGGGAACACGGTCCGCCTCGACAATTCGGCCGTTACTTTTCTGACTGCAACGAGTCAGAGCTTCACATTCCATCTGAATACCGGTACGGGAAGCCAGGATGTTACCGTTTCGGTGACCGGCGGCAGTGGAGGACTTTCGGGTACGCAGGTTATTTCGAACCTGAATACGTCACTCCAGGCCTATGGCCTGACTGCGGCGATCGGGAGCGATGGAACGCTGGAGTTCGGCGGGTCAACTGCCTTCACGGTGACCACGACAGCGGCCGGAACCGGGCCGATTGCGGGTACGGGAACGGCAGTCAACGAGGCAAACTATAGCATCGGGAGTGGCACTTTCGCTGCTTTCGCAGCAGGCGGCGGCACGGCTGCAGACGAAACGTTTGTCGTCCAGAACGCTTCTGGCGCTTACACAATCAACCTGACGGCCGCGAATGCAGGCACTTTGACGGCCGCGCTCACGACAATCAATACCGCTTTGGCTGGATCCGGAATCTATGCGGTCACGGCCGCGAATGGTACTGATTTTTCCATCCAGAGTACCGCTTCTTTCAGTGTGAACGAGACGGCATTTACGGCGGGAGCGGGCGGCGGTAGCGGCAGTGCCTTCGGCACGGTCGGCGCGCAGACTGTAACCGCAGCGCAGAGTTCCGCTTCAAATTCCGGCAACGCGATTGCGGCGTTGGTTGCCCTTCAGGCAGCCGTCACGAATCTGGGCCTGGTCCAGGGTAAGATCGGTGCCGGGCAAAACAAACTACATTACGCCGTGAACCTGGCACAGTCCCAAATCACCAACTACGCTGCGGCCCAGGCGGGCATCCGCGATGCTGATGTGGCAGCTGAGGCGGCGAATCTTACAAAAGCGCAGGTACTGCAGCAGGCTTCGCTGGCCGCATTGGCCCAGGCGAATTCCGCGCCGCAAGCGGTGCTGGCACTCCTGAAGGGTTAACAAGTTGAGTTAGTGCGTCCGGCATTGGCCGGACGCAAGGAGGTAAAGGATGTCCAGTTCACCAATCCCATCGCTGTCATCTTCAATCGCCGGTAGTTTCGCCGGTGTGAGCAAGTACGCGACCAGCCTGCAGTCCGTTCTGAACAGGGCGGTGGGAATCGCAGCCTTGCCTTTGCAGTCGCTGAACGCAGGCCTGACAACACTGAGCGAACGACAAAGCGCCCTGCAAACCCTGGACGCCAGCTTTCTGGTGCTGCAGCAGAGCGTGACATCTCTTCAGAGTATTCTAAAGTCGAACACACTAAGCTCTTCAGTGTCTGATGGCTCTATTGTTTCAGCGACAGTCTCGAGCGGGGCTCTGGCGGGGACATACAACATCGAGGTCGAGAATCTCGGATCTTTTTCGTCAGCGGTGAGCCTTGCGGGCCCGATAACGGTGACCGATCCGTCTGCAACCGGGATCACCTCGGCCACAAGTCTCACTCTTCATACCGGCACCACAACAACAACCATCACCCCAACATCCACTTCGCTGGCCAGCCTCGTGGATGCGATCAATTCGCAGGCCTCGGATCAGGTTCAGGCCACCCTGGTCAACGTCGGGTCAACTGCGTCGCCGGACTACCGCCTCTCTCTCCGGGCGATTAAGCTTGGGTCAGACGCTCTGGATCTGACTGACAGCTCGGTGAGCCTGATTGGCACATCTACTGCCGGGACTCTCGCCAGCTACAAGGTGGAGGGCCTGGCAACCTCGATTACCAGCGACTCCCGTACGGTGACGCTGGCGCCAGGGCTGACCGTCAACCTGCTTAGCAAAAGCAGTACAGGCGTGGCAACAACGATTACAGTGGCGAACAACGCCACGGGTATCGCTGCGGGCCTGAGTTCGTTCGCCCGGGCCTACAATAACTCGGTGGATGCGATTGCCCGGCATCGCGGGGAGAATAGCGGGGCGCTGCGAGGGTCGAGCCTGTTGCTCTCGCTCGCGGGAGCGCTGGGTCAGCTTAGTTCCTACAGCGGAGGTGGCCCCGAGGCCTCGCTCGCAGCGTTCGGTGTGTCACTCGACAAAGAAGGGCATCTTTCGGTAGACAGCGCTGCCTTGTCTGCGGCAGCAAGCACTCGCTTCCCGCAACTATTGACAACGCTGGGAAGTTCTTCCACTGGTGGGTTCCTGAAGCTTGCGACAGATCTCCTCGGCGCGCTTGAAGATCCGGTCACTGGCCTCTTCAAAGGTGAAGAGACTACAGTGGCAGAAGCAATAACCACTCAAAAGAAGAAGATGGTCGAACAACAGACCAGCGTAACCAATCTCCAAACAAATCTGACGGCGCAGTTGGCTAAAGCTGATGCGGCCATCGCCAGGCTCGAAAGTCAGGTCAGTTATGTCACCGGACTCTTTGCTGCTTATAACGGAACAAAGAGCTCAAATGTCTGATAATGCCGTGCACAGGATGAGCTCGGTCGCTCTGATTGCTGAATTGCAGGTCTGCGCACGGTCCGGAGACTGGGACAGGCTTGAGGAACTAACCGCGTTATTGCCACAGCAGGCCCCACCGCAAGGTGAGGTCGCAACCACGCATTACCTTTTTGCACTGAGAACTGCCATCATCTCGGCACGAACGGTCAGGGCCGATATCGTCAAGTCTCTACATCGCCTGACGGCGGCATCCGGCTTCAATCGGTACGGCTGATTGCAGACGCCAGGATCTTGCCGAAAACAGGGCATGATCCTGGCAGATTCAGATACAAGGCGAGGCTGCAAGAGGCTTATTTTCAGTCAGATGAGAATGGCCCCACTCGTGCTTCTTCGTTGTCATGTTCGAACGTACCGGACTTGAGCTCGGCGGCTTCCTGACACACCTTGTGCGACGTCAGGAAGTTATCGCCTCCAACATCGCGAATGCCGACACGCCCGGCTATCGTGCTCGCGACATTTCAGCCCCTGCCAGCTTTGCTGAGGTGCTTACCAGTTCCTTCGGAAATCCCGTGGAGGCCCCGGATCTGGCCCAGAGAAATGACGGCAACAACGTCAGTATCGACAGAGAGGCTAGACTCCTGGCAGAAAACACTCTTCGTTTCAACCTGGTCACGCAGATGTTGCGCGGCGAACTGAAGGGCCTTCGCTCGGCTATCGCTGAAGGCAAGAACGCATGAGTCTGTTTAATGCCATCGCGGTTAGCGCGTCCGGCCTGGATGCACAGCGAACCCGAGCCGAGCTCATTACCGAAAATCTCGCGAATGCCGATACGACACGCACGCCGGAAGGCGGTCCGTACAAGAGAAAAGACGCCGTCTTCGCCTCGCAGGCGTTATCGGGTTCCTTCGCCGCCGCGCTGATGGATGTCGCAGGGGACGGCCCTTCCGGCGTATCCGTCTCAGAGATCACTATTGACAGCACCGAGCCGGAACGCCGCTATCTTCCCGGTCACCCTGACGCCGACCCTCAGGGTTATGTTTCGTTTCCACATATCAACCCTGCCGAAGAGATGGTCGACCTGATGAGCGCGTCCCGAGGATACCAGGCGAATGTGGCAGCAATCACTTCAGTTAAGGACATGATCGCCCGATCTATAGACCTGTTTCGGTAAGGATCAGAGCAGCAAAGGAATCTTGCACAAATGACTATCCCCGTAATCGCTCCTGCCATCCCGCGCCCGGCGGGCCTGTCCGACCTGGCGGGACCCGCTGGTTCTTCCCCACCGGGTGGAGTCAGCTTTGCCTCAATACTCAACTCCGCTGTTTCGGAGGTGGAGCGCGTCCGAACGGTCGCGCGCCAGGGGACGGAGGATCTCCTGATCAAGGGAAAAGGCGACATCCATGAGGTTGCCCTGATGTCGCAACGCGCAGAACTCTCGATGGAACTGTTTCAGCAGGTCCGAAACAAGCTCGTTCAGACGTACCAGGAAGTTATGCGGATGCCCATGTAGTGTTTGGCCCCGGACCCCATGCAGCAACTACTTAAGATCTGGAATTCCCTCACAATCTGGCAGCGAGTCTCCCTGATCGTCGTCCCGGTGGTGCTGTGCGTGGCGTTCTGGGGCCTAACCAGTTACAAATACGACAGCAGTTTCCGCCCTCTCTACACCGGTCTTTCCGCAGAGGATGCCTCGGCGGTGACGCAGAAGATTCGAGAGGCGGGCATCGAGTTTCGCATGGATGAGACTGGCGCAACAGTTTCCGTGCCAGCGGCCCGAATTGCAGAGGCCCGAATGGCTCTGGCCGGAGCCGGTCTGCCGCGTACAGGCCGGATCGGGTTCGAACTGTTTGATCGTGCCAACCTGGGCGCGAGCGATTTTACCGAACAGGTCAACTATCGACGGGCGCTCGAAGGTGAGCTGGAAAGAACGGTCGGGACCCTCGCGGAAGTGGCGCAGGCACGTATCCACCTCACCTTTCCCAAAGACTCCGTCTTCCTGGACGCGCGTCAACCAGCCAAAGCCACGGTGGTCCTGCAACTCCGCAGGGCTTCGCGCATTGCCCAGCAGAACGTTCAGGCTATCGCAAATCTGATTGCCAGTTCCGTTGACGGGCTGATGCCTGAGGCTGTTGCAATTATCGATTCCAGTGGGCGTTTGCTGAATCGTCCCAGTGTTGGCGAGGACAGTGGAACACGGCTGGCTGAGGCCGATCTCGAGTACCGCAGGCAGATTGAATCCGGGCTGATGTTAAGGATCAACTCAGCCCTTGAGCCCCTGCTGGGTGCGGAGAAGTTTCGTGCCGGCGTCAACGTGGACCTTGACTTCACTTCGACAGAAGAGAACAACGAAACTTTTGATTCAGGTGCCGGTGCCATGCTTGCCTCGCAAACCAGCGAGGAGTCCAATTCAACGGCTCAAGCCGGAGGTGCTCCGGGTACTGCCTCGAATCTTCCGCGCCCGGCAGCGCGCTCGGCTTCCGGAGCTACAGGGGTAAATCGTCGCACGGAAAATCTAACCTTCCAGCCCAGCCGGATGGTCCGGCATGTTATTTCTCCTCGCGGAGCCGTCAGGCGGGTCTCGACGGCGATCGTTATTGATCAGACCGTAACCTGGGAAGGCGCGGGGCCGAAGGCGAAGAGGACTTTCGTGCCGCCTTCGGCTGAAGTTCTTAAGGGTGTGCACGACATCGTCGCAGGTATCGTGGGCTTTACTGAACAAAGGGGAGACCAGATCACTGTTGAATCACTGCCCTTCGAGAGCACGGTCGCGACCCCGCCGCCGGCTGCCCCCCCCACCGCCCTGCCCGCGCCCAAGCCGTTTGACCTAAAGACCGTGACTCAACAGCCACAACTTATTGGTGGCGTGGCAGCTCTCCTGGTCTTCCTGCTTGCAGGGGCATTTCTGCTCCTCCGTCGCAAGAAGGCAAACAAGAGCAAGAAGAAGGACGCGAAGGCTACGGACACGGCACCGGGAGCGATCGCCGCGCCGGAAGGGCTGGCACCTGCCGCACGACCACAGCTGACGTCCGAGGAGCGGCTGGAAACTCAACTGGCACGAGCGGCAGCGGAACAGGACAAGATGGAAGCCGAGGCGCTGTCCCGCATCTCACTTCCCGCCACGACGGGGCGCACAGATGTCCTGCTGAAACACATTCGGGAATCGGTCGGAAAAGACCCGCATGCGTCGGCGAGTATTCTTCGGGCGTGGCTGGCTGAGAAAGAAGGTCGGAAGGCATGAGTTCCAGCGTGGCATCAGTGGCGATTGAGACGGATAGTGGGATGCGAAAGGCCGCCATGCTGCTCATCCTGCTCGGGGAGCAAACTGGCGGTGAGCTGGTAAAACAACTTAGCGAGGACGAGGTGCACGTGATGGGGCGTGAAGTGGCACGTATCGAATCCATCACCTCTGAACAGGCCGAAGCGCTGCTGGAAGAGTTTTACCAAATGACTATCGCGCATGAGTTTGTGCTGCGTGGGGGGCTGGACTTCGCGAAGAAGATGCTCATGACAGCCTTTGGTCCCGAGGCGTCCAAGAAACTAATTGACCGGCTGAACAAAGCGCTTGGCTCGGACTTCGCCAGCGTGGACCTGTTACAGAAAGCCGATCCTCAGCAGCTTGCTAAGTTCATCCACAACGAGCACCCCCAGACGATTGCGCTGGTTCTTTCGCACCTGAATGCCTCCCAGGCCGCCGCACTGCTGGTCTCGCTTCCTGCTGAAATGCGCGCCGATGTCGCACTGCGAATGGCGAATTTGGACCAGATATCGCCGGAGATCGTCAACAAGATTGCCACAGTGATCGGCCAGAAGCTTCAGGCGTTGGGAGAGTTCAGTCGCGAGTCGTATGGCGGCGTACGCGCTGTTTCTGAAGTGTTCAACCGCCTTGACTCCGGTACCAGCAAGGAAATTCTGGATGTCATCGAGAACCACAACCCCAATCTGGTAGAGACGATTCGGCAGTTGATGTTTGTGTTCGAGGACCTGCAGGCGATTGACGCAAATCAACTAAAAGAAGTCCTGGCGAGAGTGGATCGCAAGTCTTTGACGCTGGCACTCAAAGGTACCAGTGACGCCCTGAAGGACCACTTTTTCGGGACCATGTCTGCGCGTGCGGTTGAGATGATCAAAGAAGACATCGACGCCCTCGGCCCCGTTCGGATTCGTGATGTGGAGGGTGCGCAGCAACAAATTATCGGGATCATTCGCCAATTGGAAACGGAAGGCGTCATCAGTCTGAAGGGCGCCGGCGGCGACCAGTATGTTGTCTAGAGTGATCGCGTTTCGGGATGCCATGGGACTGGAGGCAGCGCCCTTCCACGCGGCTCCGTTGACCCATGCGACTTCAGGTCCCGGCTGGCCCGGCAGCCCGATTGGTTCGCCCGCAGCGGAATTGCGCTTACAGGAACTTGCGGCCGAGTGTGCTCGTGTAACGGCAGAGAACAAGGCTCTCTTAAGCCGTGCAACGGGCCTGGAGCAAGAGGTGGAGGGGGTCCGAAAACAAGCATTTGATGCCGGAATCCAGCAGGGAGAGCAGCGAGCTCATCGGGAACTGGTGCCGATAGTCGAGAAGATGAAGCAGGCCATCTCGGACACTATCGGAGCGAGGAGCACCCTGCGAGCCAGTGCGGAGAAGGACGTTGTTCAGTTAGCTGTACAAATTGCAAAACGTATACTCCATCGCGAACTTGCCACTGACCCCAATGCTCTATCCGCTTTGGCCAAGGTTGTCTTTGACAGGATGACGCGCTCAGAGGGGTATACTCTGACCCTGCATCCGCGATTTCTGGAGGCCGTGCAGGCATCGCTCACGGGCAATTCGGGTTCCAGGGTTCGGATCGAACCCGACCCCGGCTGCGCTCCGGGGACATTTATCGTCCGGTCCGAGGAGGGAACGATTGATGCCTCCGTGGAGGCACAGCTTGACGAGATCGCCCGCGGCCTGGCAGATCGCCTCGCGGAAGGATAGATAATCATGAGCCCAGGATTGCAGATTGATTTTGCACGATTTTTTCAGGCTGTGGAACAGGCGGAACCCGTTCGAATGGAAGGCGAGGTGGTCGAACTCGTCGGGTTGGTGGTTGAGTCCCGGGGACCGGTTGCCGCAATCGGGGATTTTTGCGAAATCCTGACAAGGTCGGGACGGCGGATCCGCACGCAGGTGATTGGGTTCCGTGCCGGCAAGGTGCTTTCGATGCCACTTGAGGACACGGGTGGCCTCTGCCTGGGAGACCGCATCGTGGCGCGTGGGGGAGAAGGTGCCATCAAGGCCTCACGAGAATTATTGGGGCGGGTACTTGATGGCTTTGGGAATCCGATGGATGGAGGGGCACGACTCCGAAATCCCGTCTGGCAGCCACTGTACGCACCGCCCCCGAGCGCTCTCTCCCGAGCGCACATTGATCAGCGCCTGCCCACGGGGATCCGTGTGATCGATGGTCTTCTCCCCTGTGGAAAGGGGCAGAGGATCGGGATCTTCGGCGGCAGTGGCGTGGGCAAAAGCACCCTGCTCGGATCGATGGCGAGATCCAGTTCAGCGGGCGTTAATGTCATCGCTCTGATTGGCGAGAGAAATCGCGAAGTCCGGGAGTTTCTGGAGCATGACCTGGGTGCTGAAGGCATGGCCCGGTCCGTAGTCATCGTCGCGACCTCCGACCAGCCGGCACCTTTGCGCGTTCGGGCCTGCTTCGTGGCGCTTGCGGTTGCCGAGTTTTTCAGAGATCAGGGGGAGGACGTCCTGTTGGTGATGGACTCAATTACCCGTCTGGCGATGGCGCAGCGCGAGATTGGCCTCGCAGCCGGCGAGCCCCCCAGCCAGAAGGGCTACACGCCCTCGGTATTCAGTCTTCTCCCCAAGGTCTGCGAAAGAGCAGGGAACTTTGAATCCGGCTCCATTACGGGCTTTTTTACGGTCCTTGTTGAGGGGGATGACTTCAATGAGCCGATTTGTGATGCGGTCCGGTCAATTCTGGATGGCCACATCACACTGGCAAGGGAACTGGGGGCTGCGGGACACTATCCGGCCATTCAGGTTCTTGATTCCGTCAGCCGCCTCCAGTCGAAACTTGCCAGTCCGCAGGAAGCAGATTGCGCCCGGCGGATACGGGAAGCGCTGGCGACGTATCGGCAATCTGAAGATCTCATCAATTTGGGGGCCTATGTGTCCGGTTCCAACCCGCGAATCGATTCAGCCATCAAGGCCCGGACTGACATTATCCGATTTCTCCGCCAGGGGCCTCGCGATATTTCACCCCTTCCGGACACGCTGACGCAGATGGAGACGCTCGCCGGTCTTGTGGCGTAAGATTCCATGAAGGCCTTTCAGTTTCGTCTGGATCAGGTTCTCAAGTGGCGGTCGAGCCAGGTGGACGTGGAAAAGGGACGGCTTGCGGTTGCGCTGGCCCGAGCGGCGGAGCTTCGACGCCATATCAACGCACTGGAGAGCCAGTTGCGCACGGGAGCCCTCGGCTACCACGGGGGAACGACGGGAGTTGAGCTTGGCGTGTGGGGTACCTTTTACAAAACCACGCGCAAGCAGATTGCCGAGCTTGAATCCCAAGCGCAGGAGGCTGAAGCGGCGCTCACGGCCTGCCGGGCTTCATTGGTAGAAGCTGACCGCCGGTTGCGTCTCTTGCAGAACCTCCGCCAAATCCGCCACGACCGCTGGATTGCAGATTGGAACAGGGAATTAGAAGCTTTCGCCGCCGAGTCGTTTCTGGCCAAGCTACAATTAGAGAAGGGACGGGCGCGTAGCTCATCTGGATAGAGCACCGGCCTTCTAAGCCGGTGGTAGCAGGTTCGAGTCCTGCCGCGCCTACCAAACTTCCCGTTCTTCGTCTAACTAATCACCAAGGGAGTTCCCCCGGCATTGCCGGAGGATCGTTACTGCCTTGCGGCTATCTGGGGCTCCCCCGGCAACCAGTCGTCAAATGAGGGCGGCAATAACAGCCCCTGATCCAAATGGTTTGTTCGGAAAAGTTCGGAAACTCTTGCTAACTAACTAGCCAAGGATAAAGGACTGAAGCGCAGAATGCGACCGCAAAATGCGCTGAGAGACCGGGCAGGCACACGTCGGGCATACGGACTGGAGAAGGGACATCATTCGACCCGATCAGGCGGTGGGTTTCAGGCTGCGGAGCCAGTCGCCGGGCACGGGGGGAGCGTCTTTGCCGCAGCAGCGCTCGAATTTTTCACGGGAGCCGCAGGGGCAGTCGGCATTGCGGGGCACGATTTGGGTTTGTT
>RGPS01000330.1 GCA_010084195.1 Terriglobia bacterium | reverse complement strand
CCGCTTCATGAGCGAAAGGATGACCCCGGCCCTCCTCGAAAAGCTCCTCCTCGACCGCCAGGCACTCCACTGCACAAAGGTCGAATTCGACACCGACCGGGGAACCGAAACCTTCGCCGCTCCACCCCCCGCCGACCTCGTCGCCTTCGTCCAAACCCACCTCGGCTGCGCCTGGATTTGAGACCTACCGCCGCGCTGTCACACCCACTCCGGCAATTTCCCGCAACCATTCCATAAAAGTCTCCTGGGCTCGCGGTACATACCGTCGCTCCAAACGCACGTAACCAATCCGCCTCGTCGCCTTCGGTTCAATCGGAATCAACCGGCACCCCACAGCAGCCTGCCGCGCCATCTCCGGCACCAGACTCACCCCAAAACCAGCCCGAATCAATTCGAAAATGCTGGCGAACTGGTCCGCCTCAAACTGCGCCGCAAACCGGGTCCGCGCCCGATCGCAAATCGTCAGCGTCTCGTCCCGCAGGCAGTGCCCATCCTTCAGCAGCAACAGGCGCTCGGTGGATACCCGCCGCAAAAGCACCTTCTCCGCATCGGCCAGAACATGGAATTCCGGTACCGCCAGATGGATCGCCTCCCGAAATAGTTCCCGCATCACCAGGTTGTTGCCTTCCACCGGAAGGCTCAGAATCCCGATATCCAACACGCCCTCCTCTATCTGTTGAATAATCTCCGCAGTCGGCGCTTCCCGCAGGTGCAGGTCGATTTCAGGAAATTTCTCCACGAATCCCCGCAGCCGTGGTGCCAGAAAGTAGGGCAGGATTGTCGGAATCGCTCCCACCCGCAGAACTCCACCGCGTTCCGCCCGCACGCCATCCAGGTAAGTCGGCAACGCCGCAGCATCCAGCAACATCGCCTGCGCCCGCGGCAACATCGCCTCCCCCACCGGAGTCAGTTCCGTCCGTCGCGCCAGCCTCTCGAACAACGGCGCATGCAGCCCCTGCTCCAGCTTGGCAATCTGCTCGGACAAAGACGACTGCGCCACGCCCATCTCCTCGGCCGCTTTCGTGAAGCTTCCCGACCGCGCCACCGCGCAGAAGTACTCCAGTTGCCGCAGATCAAACTTTCGATTCTTTTCTTCCATAGGCAGATCCGATCTCATGTATAGTCTCATTCGGATTGACCGATGTCAAACGAACCCCGTAACCTGCAGGGTGAGGAGTAACTCATGAACATCAATCTGAAATCCCTGCTCTCCGCTCTCGCGATGGCCGCCCTGCCCGTTATCGCCGCTGATGCCGCCAGAGCTCAGGGTCAGCCCACCCCCAACCAGTTCTGGTGGCCCGACCGAATCGATCTTTCACCCCTAAGACAACACGCCGCCGAATCCAACCCCCTCGGCCAGAACTTCGACTACGCCAAAGCTTTCGCAACCCTCGACCTCAATGCCGTCAAGCTGGATCTCAAGAAGGTCCTCTCCACCTCTCAACCCTGGTGGCCCGCTGACTATGGCAACTACGGCCCCTTCTTCATCCGCATGGCCTGGCACAGCGCCGGCACCTACCGCACCCTCGATGGCCGTGGCGGTGCCGATGGCGGACAACAGCGCTTCGAACCCCTCAACAGCTGGCCCGACAATGCCAACCTCGACAAAGCCCGCCGCCTCCTCTGGCCCGTCAAACAGAAGTACGGCCAGAAAGTCTCCTGGGGCGACCTCATGGTCCTCGCCGGCAACGTTTCCCTCGAATCCATGGGCTTCAAAACCTTCGGCTTCGCCGGTGGACGCCGTGACGACTGGGAACCCGAACTCGTCAACTGGGGCCCTGAAAAGAAGTTCATGGCAGACGAACGCTACAGCGGCGACCGCAAGCTCGCCAACCCCCTCGCCGCCGTCCAGATGGGCCTCATCTACGTCAATCCCGAAGGCCCCAACGGCAATCCTGACCCCCTCCTCGCAGCCCGCGATATCCGCGAAACCTTCGGTCGCATGGCCAAGGCCCATGGTGCCGCTCCGCCCGCAAACTGCGTCGGCCCCGACCCCGCCGCAACCGCCCTCGAAAAGCAAGGCATCGGCTGGAACAACTCCTGCGGCAAAGGCAACGCCGGCGACACCATCACCAGCGGCCTCGAAGGTGCCTGGTCAGCCACGCCCACCGCCTGGAGCATGGAGTACCTCAAAAACCTCTTCGCCTATGAATGGGTGAAGACAAAGAGCCCCGCCGGTGCCACCCAGTGGATTCCGGCCAACGGTCAGGCCGCCAACGCCGTCCCGGACGCCCACGACCCCGCGAAGCGTCATGCGCCCATCATGTTCACCACCGACATCGCGCTGAAGGCCGACCCCAGCTACAACAAGATCGCCCTCCGCTTCAAAGCCAATCCGGCGGAATTCGAACTCGCCTTCGCCAAAGCCTGGTTCAAGCTCACCCACCGCGACATGGGCCCCGCCGCCCGCTATCTCGGGAAAGAAGTTCCCCGCGAAGCCCTCATCTGGCAGGACCCCCTCCCCAAAGTCACGAGCCCTCTCGTAGATGCGAAAGACATCGCGGCCCTTAAGGCCAAACTCCTCGCCTCCGGCATCACGGCTCCCGAACTGGTTCGTATCGCCTGGGGCTCAGCCGCCTCGTTCCGTACCACGGACATGCGTGGAGGTGCCAATGGAGCCCGCATTCGCCTCGCCCCGCAGAAGGCCTGGGAAGTCAACAATCCCGCTGAACTGGCCAAAGTCCTGCCGCGTCTCGAAGCCATCCAACAGGACTTCAACAAGGCCGGCACCAGGAAGGTTTCTCTCGCCGACCTGATCGTTCTCGGTGGCAACGCCGCCATCGAACAGGCCGCAAAGAAGGCCGGACACACCGTAGTCGTTCCCTTCAAGCCCGGTCGCGCCGATGCCACCGAAGCCCAGACCGACGCCGCTTCCTTCGCTTACCTCGAGCCGAAGGCCGACGGTTTCCGCAACTACTTCGGCCCCGGCCAGACGATGTCGCCCGCCGACATGCTGATTGATCGGGCGAAGTTGCTCACCCTGACCGTCCCGGAAATGACCGTTCTGGTAGGTGGCCTCCGTTCCCTCAATGCCAACGCGGGCCAAACTGCAACCGGAATCTTCACCGACCGACCAGGCACCCTGAGCCCCGATTTCTTCACCAACCTGCTCGATATGTCCACAAAATGGAACAAGTCCACCACCACCGAAGGCATCTACGAAGGCGTGGACCGCGCAACGGGCAAAGTGAAGTGGACCGCCACCCCGGTCGACCTCATGTTCGGGTCAAGCGCAGAACTCCGCGCCGTTGCGGAAGTCTACGCAGCAGCCGACGGCAAAGACCTCTTCGTCCAGGACTTCGCCAAAGCCTGGGCCAAAGTGATGAACCTCGACCGTTTCTAATCTGCCCACCCCAAAACGAAAAAGGGCGGCGTCTTCGGACGTCGCCTTTTTCGTTCCCGCCTCCATCTGCGCTACAACTGAAGTCACATGCACCGCCGCTATTTCCTCGGCATCCTCGCCGTTTCCGCCTTCGCGCAGGACGACACAACTTTCCGCTCCGATGTCAAAGTGGTCAGCATCCTCGCCAACGTCCTCGACAAACAAGGACGACCGATCCACGACCTCACCAAAGACGATTTCCAGCTCCTCGAAAACGGTCGCCCCCAGACCCTCAAATACTTCTCGCGGGACACCGACCTCCCCCTCACCCTCGGCCT
>RGPS01000329.1 GCA_010084195.1 Terriglobia bacterium | reverse complement strand
AAACAGCGGTAGGGCTATAACGAATTATGGGATACGGATTCTGCGGGCAAGGTTAAGGTAAAGGTCCCCTCTCGAAGTCGCTCCTGCCCATGCGGCGAGCAGCAACTGACGTTCTGTTCTGGAAAGGCTATCGGTCAGGCCCGGGTATTCTTCCAACAATCGATCCAGCCCTCTCCGGTCTCCGTGTGATGTTGAAGTGAAAATCAGCCAGCTTTTCGCTGCTTGCTCCAAACGTTCCGCCGTCACGGGCACTCTGCTCGGAAACAGCGCCGCCAGTTGCGGGCCGTTCAATTGACCCAGGCCATAAAACGGCGTCACCTTCGGATGCTGATCCAGCTCAAGCAGTGTCAGCCGGGTGTTGCCGAACTCCTGGCTACCGAACCACGCGAGGATCTTTAGCAACTGCAGGCGATCATACAGGTCGTGTTCGAACCAAAGGACAACTTCCTCGCGCCGGCGGAAATCCCCCAGCCGAACCCGGCGAGGGTTTGGGCACGGATCGCAGAAAGTTGGGACAGGGAATCGGTGGTCGGGACCGGCCCGTCATGCAGAGGGTCGCGCCAGGCAAGAAACTCTTCTGCCAGGCCTGCTGACCGAAGTCATTCCACTACCGAATCGCCGTTGGTAATGTGCAGCATCTCAGCGGGTGGCTTTGATGACCGTTGCGACGGTGTTCAGGATTTTCTCTTCGGTATCGGCCGCCCAGGAGGCGGGCAGGCCGTAATAGTACATGGAATCAAAGGCCTCGTAACCGCCTTCTTTCAGAACCCGCAACGAGGGTATGTAAGCCATAACGTCGTTCGAATACCCTGCTACCACCACGCCTGCGGTCGGATAGGTTCTCTTGATGGCGAGCGAGTAATCGACCACCACCTCGCCGCCCAGGGCCACCAGGGTGAATTTTCCGCCGAAGGAGATGGCCTGGACGGGATAGGGATAGCGCCGAATCGGCTGGCCGCTCTCAATTCGGGCGAGCATGGCTTTGGCGTGCCGGACGCGGTAGGGATTGGCATCGTTCAGGCGCGATTCGAAGGTCGGTTTGTCATTGGCCTCGAACTCCAGTTCCACAATTCGGAACGCTGCCTTGAGGGCGCCTGCCAGCGGACTCATTTTGCCTTGCAGGACGCGCCCGACCTCGGTTGCCAGGGTCGCCCCGTGCTGTTTCGCCAGTTCCCCGGTGCCTCGTGGATTGGGATTCTGATCGGCCCCGGACAGCATCAGGAACAGGGCGATTGCGCCAGGATTTGTGCGCTCCAGCGCTTCCTGCGCGAAGCCTGCATAGTCGCCGCTGATTAAATTATTTCCACCGGTCAAAGTGGTGTTGTGGCAGGCATAGCCGAACAGGACGGCTTTGATTTTTCCATCCGCCCCGGTGACTCGAAGGACGGGGACATCGCTATCTGTCGGACCCTGCGGATTCACTCCGATGGAGAACCCGTTCGGGCCCCGGACTCGGCGGTTCACTGCGAAGTTGACCGCGCCGTGGCCGCTGGTGAGGGTGGCGGGGGCGAGATCCAGAATGGCACGCCCGGCTACTTCGAAGAGAGCTTCCTGGAGCCGGTCGGAATAGGCATCCACGGTGCGTTTTTCGGCGTCGGGCAGTTCAAACAGCAGGGAGAGATTGCTGCGAATGGAGGGCCCGGTGTGCGTGTGTGATGAATTGAAGAGGATGTCGGCTCGCTCCAGACCATATTTCTGCTGGATTCGTGCGGCCACCACATCGGTGATTGCCCTGGGCAAACCAATCAGGTCGGTGGTAATGATGACGACGTGTTCGTTCCTCCCCCGGGTCCGGGTGATCGCCAGAGCTTTGGCGTGGATGGGTGCGAGTACCCCTTCGGAGGGTTTTGTACGGCTCCCATAGCCGGAGAGTCGGATCGGTTCGGTTGGTGTGATGTCCACCACCGCTATGCCTGCGCGGTACTCGCTGGCGGCCGACAGCGCAGGCATGGTGCACCACAACAGGACTATGGGTGCAAAGGCATAATTTCCGGATTTGAACATGGTTAGAAACATCTTAGCTCCGACGCTGGCATTTGTGACGCACCTGTTATTCTTGGAAAAACAGACGATGTTACGTTCGCGGGTTGTAAGACTTTTCGTCGCCAGCCTTTTCACGGTCGTGTTCACGGCCCTGCCGATGCTGGCTCAGGGCGCCGCCGAAGGTGCCTGGCAGGACCTGGTGATGCAGGGCCTGAACGCCGCGAGTGAGAACAACACCGTTAAGGCTGAGCAACTTCTGCTGAAGGCGCTGCATGAGGCGGAACATTTCGGGCCAAACGATGTCCGGGTTGGTACTACCCAGAACAGCCTTGGTCTGGTCTACAAGACGGGTCGAAAATTTACGGAAGCCGAAGTCGCTTTTCGTCGGGCTCTTGTCATTCTGGAAACCGCTTATGGTCCGGAGAGTATCGACGTTGGCAACGTCAATTTCAATATTGCCACCGTGCTTCTGGAACTGGGAAAGTCGGAACAGGCGCTCCTTTATCTCCGGAACTGCAAGAACGTGTACGAGCGTCAGTTGGGGGGCGAGAGCCTGCAGACTGCGGCAGTTCTCTGCATGACGGGTGACGTTTACCGGGGCCAGAAAAACTACAAAGAAGCTGAGCCTCTTCTGAAGCGTTGTGCTCAAATCCGTGAAGCAGGTGGCGGCCTGGTGAATGCAGAACTGGGGGATGCCATGCATAGTTTGGCAATCGTCTACCAGATGCAGGGTAAGTACGGTTTGGCGGATCCCTCGTTTAAGCTGGCGGAAAAGATACGCGAGAAGACGCAGGGCATTATGAGCGCAAGTCTCGCGGACACCCTGGAGGCCCATGCCGTGATGCTGAAGCAAATGGGTCGGGATCCGGAAGCTGACAAAGACCTCAAGCTGGCGGCGGTGATTCGCAAGCGATATCCCAAGGCCAAGTGATTTCCGGCGGCCTGCAAGCAACACTGACCCGCGCGGCCCGGGCCACGGGTGCAGACCAACGACCGGTCTATTCAGCGCAATATTGATCGCAAAGCCGCACCTGGGGCTGCGTCTCTGCTCCCAAACCGCAGCATTTGTGCCGCCGTCCGCCAGGGAATTCAGGCCGCCTGTAACGCGTTCCCTTCCAGATGCATCCAGGTTTGTGTGCGCGTGTCTTTCACTGTGATTACGACTACCTTCGTTACTACGTTCCTTGCTCTGACAAGTGGCGTTCTGTCGGCGCAGGATAAGGACGCAACGTTCTCGACTGACGTGAAGGTGGTCAACGTGTTCGCGACGGTCCGCGACAAGCAGGGCAAGGTGGTCAACAACCTGACGAAACAGGACTTTACGGTTCAGGAAAACGGCGTGAGCCAGCCGATTACCTACTTTTCCAGGGAGACGGACCAGCCCCTGAGTATCGGGCTGCTGGTTGATACCAGCAATAGCCAGCGTCGGGTTTTGGGTGAAGAAAAAACGGCGAGTTATGCGTTTCTCGATAAGGTCCTGAAGCCCGACCGTGACAAAACGTTCGTGATCCATTTTGATTTTGAGACGGAACTGCTGCAGGATCTCACTGCGTCGCGTGAAGATCTGCGTCGGGCTCTTGATCTGCTGGAACTCCCTGTCGGGCAACAACCCCAGATGCGCGGCAGCCAGGGTGGTGGTGGGAAAAATGGTGGCGGGCAGCAGCGCAGCAGAATTCCC
>RGPS01000328.1 GCA_010084195.1 Terriglobia bacterium | reverse complement strand
TTCCTGGACCGGGTGATCAAGAGTGAGGCGTACATGCACATGGCCCGAACGCGGGCGAATACGCTGGCCGAGAGTATCAGGTCCACCAAATGAAGCTCCTTGTCGCTCTGATTCTGGCCGTCGTAGCCCTCCCCGCACAGACACCGGCGGAAACGGAACAGGCTGAACTCAACCGTGCCGTCAATGAGAATGCCGGGAGTCAGATCGACTTCATCCGGGCGCTCGAACGACACCTGACTAAATATCCGGAGTCAAAGCAACGACTCCCCATCGAGAAGGCCATCGCCAAAGCAGCGACAGAACTGAACGATGTTCCCCGCACGGTGCTATACGGGGAAAAAGTCCTGACGGCCGAACCCTCCAATGCGGACCTTGCCCTGATTGATCGCGTGATCCGGCTGCTGCTTGATTCCGATAAGCCAGAACCGGCGGAAAAGGCTCTTGCGTGGACCAAACGCTACCAGCGTGAGGTGGAGGCGCTTCGTGGAAAAGCCGGACAGGGTCACATGAGTGAAGGCCAGTGGGCCGAAGAGATCAATAAAGCGATGGCGCGCACACTTGTCCTGGAAGCCCGTGCTATCGGCAACCTGGGAAAGCCGGAAGAAGCTACCACCCTTGCGTTACGCGCGTGGGAAACGTTCCCCGGATCCGAAGCGGCCAGAGAGCGTGCCCGCTGGCTGGGGCGGCAGGGCAAAGACGGCGAGGCGCTGCTCTGCTTCGCCGATGCATTCACCATTGAGGATGTCCGGACCACTCATGCCGAGCGCATCGCGGACCGCACGCATATGGGTGAACTCCAGAGGAAGCTGAATAAATCCGAAGCCGGGCTGGGGGACGTTGTTCTTGCGGCCTTCGACCGGAATCTGGCGCTTAAGGCGTCGCGTGCCGCTGCCCTCCGGCAGAAAGACCCGAATTCGGTAGCCACTGAACTCACTGACTTCGTTTTGCCCCGGACGGAGGGTACCGAAACGCTGCGGATTGCGTCTCTTAAAGGGAAGACCGTCGTGATGGACTTTTGGGCCACGTGGTGTGCGCCATGCAGAATTCAGCATCCCCTGATCGAAAACGTGAAGAAAACATTCGAAAAAGATCCCAACGTGGTGTTCCTGTCGGTCGATTCCGACGAAGACCGGACCGTAGTGCCGGGCTTCCTCAAAGAAATGAAATGGGAAGGTCCCAGCTACTTTGAGGCAGGTCTGGGGCGACTCCTCAACATCGCTTCGATCCCGACAATTCTGATCCTCGGCCCCGGCGGTAACGTCTCCTCGCGCATGACTGGGTTTATCCCGGAACGCTTCGAAGATATGCTCACCGAGCGCATCAGGGACGCCAGCGCCAACTAACCCGCAAAATGTCCCGTCGCTACGCCATCTTCGCCGCCCTTTTCTGCCTGGTCGCCCTGGGCAGTGCGGTCGCGTGGCAGAAGCCGTTCAAAGCGTTTCCGGGGTTGGAATACGAAGATTTCCCGCTGCCGCCCGACTTCCAGGAAAAGACCGAGTGGGTCTTCGCCCGCCTGATGTATCCCGCGCTGGAGACCTATGGGTTCCGCGGAGGCGGAAACTGGAAGGAAGGCGCGGCCAACTGGACCATCGACTACCCCCGCTCCGACCGCCACCTGACCCTGGCCGTTCGGCGCCTGACCCGCCTGCACGTCCGCTCCGTGGAACAAGTGATTGATCTGGACGATGTGGACGACGCCTTCAACTACCCCTGGCTTTATGCCGTTGAACTGGGGTATTGGGACTTGACACCGCCCCAGATTGAGAAATTTCGCGAGTACCTTCTTCGAGGTGGCTTCTTCATGTGCGATGACTTCCATGGGACCCAGGAATGGGCCGGCTTCATTCGCGTGATGAATAAGGTTTTCCCAGACCGAAAAATCGTTGATATTCCGGAAGACGACCAGATCTTCCACGTCCTCTACAATCTGAAGGATCGCTACCAGGTCCCCGGCGCACAATCACTCTACTCGCGCCGCAGCTACGAAAAAGACGGATTCCAGGCCCATTGGCGCGGAATCTACGATGATCGTGGTCGCATTATGGTGGCCATCTGCCACAACATGGACCTGGGTGATTCCTGGGAACATGCTGATGATCCCGCCTACCCTGAACGACTGTCCTCCCTTGGCATGAGAATTGCCACCAACTACCTCATCTATTCGATGACCCACTAATTGATGAGCCACTAAGCCCCGAATGACCCCAACTCCTATTCTTTCGTCCGACTCCCCCTTTTTAATTGATGCCTCCGGATTCACCGGGGCCGCAGATCAGGTCTTCACCCCCATCGACGCCTATGAAGTCTCCAGCGTTATGCGCCAGGCGAACCTGGAACTCCAACCGGTCACGATCTCCGGCGCAGGAACGGGGGTTACGGGTGGCCGTGTGCCCCAGGGCGGCTGGGTGCTGTCGCTCGAAAAGCTCACCAGTGTGGAGATCGGCTCCGGCTTTGCTACGTGTGGGGCCGGCGTCCTGCTACGAGACCTGATGACTGCGGCCACTCCATCCAGGCAATACTACGCCCCGGACCCGACTGAGTGGGGCGCATCGTTGGGCGGAACCGTGGCGACCAACGCCAGTGGTTCGCGCAGTTACATGTATGGCGATACTCGCCGACATGTTCGGGCGCTGCAGGTAGTGCTGGCATCGGGGGAGAAACTGCGTCTCCGCCGTGGTGAAAAACCTCCGATCGAGCTGCCCGAGATCGAGGGGCCGAAATCGACGAAGAACACTGCTGGTTACTTTCTTCGCCCGGAGATGGATTACATCGACCTTTTTATTGGGTCGGAAGGTACGCTCGGGGTAGTGGTGGAAGCCGAAGTTGTCCTGATGCGGATGCCAAAAGAACTGTTCACTGGTGTAATTTTTTATACATCAGATGAAATGGCTCTCAGAGCTGTTGATGATTGGCGTGAAGTCCGTGGTCTGCGGATGCTGGAGTATCTGGACGCAGGCTCACTTGACCTGTTGCGGCCTCGCTTTCGGGAACTCCCCGGGGATGCGCGAGCTGCCATTTTGATCGAACAGGAAGTCAATGACGGTGAAGATGCCGAAGATGCCTGGTTGATTCGGCTGGAAAAATCGAAGGCGCTGGAAACCTCGTGGTTCGCCACATCAGCGGCTGACCGCGAGAAATTTCGTAAGTTCCGACATGCGGTGCCGGAAGCCGTCAATGATCTGATCCGCCGGAAGGGCCTGACAAAGATGGGGTCGGATTTTGCGGTGCCGATCCGGCGTAATGCCGACATGCTCAAGGTCTATCGCGAAGCGCTGGACCGCGAGTTTCCCGGTCAGTACGTCATTTTTGGCCACATTGGCGATGCGCACCTGCACGCCAATATCCTCCCGGCAAATCAGGATGAGTGGCTGCGTGCCAAGACCCTGATGATGGATTTTGCGCGCAAGGCAGTTGAAATGGGCGGCACCGTGTCGGCTGAACACGGTCTGGGCAAGCGCAAGAAAGATCTGCTGCCGCTGATGTTCAGTGAGCATGAGATCGCCCTGATGCGTTCGGTGAAAGCCCGCCTGGACCCGAAGAACCTGCTGGGACGCGGCACACTCTTCGCTTAGATCGGGATAGGGGAGAGCCTCGCGGCTCCGCCCCTCCCACACCACCGTACATGCGGGTCCGCATACGGCGGTTCGGCGGGTTGAGTCACAGACGAACA
>RGPS01000327.1 GCA_010084195.1 Terriglobia bacterium | reverse complement strand
TTCTATGTCGGCACAGAATCAGACAGCAGCGCACTCAGCCTGCCAGCGTCCCCAGCGGGTGCAGCAGCCTCACGACCTGCACACCAAGCAGGTTCGCCGGCTCGGAGACCACTTGTTCCTCGATGTGTATGCCATTCCCCACCCGGGGGCGTGTCGCGGGGTGGCCCCGGCGGTGAACCTGCCCGACGGAGAACGACCGGGCCTCTGGGTCATGAATCCGTCCGGACGGGAACGCCTGCTCGGGGTGGCACGGACTGCAACCCCTGAAGCCGTTGCCGCAGCAATCGATCGGCCATTCGGGACTGCGGTCCAACTCAAGGCCGATGCCAAGGGGAACAACTGAGACCCAAAACTGGCCAAACCGGGAGGCCTCCCCTTCCGGTTTGGCCCTCGGTCCTTGGATGATTGCCTCCGTATCATCGCTCAAGACTGCCCGTGAGACCGAAACCACTTTTGTGCTGGCCGGACTGATTCTCCGGCCAGCCCGTTCCGCTGACCCTAAACGGTTCAGCAGCATTGTTGGCCCTGCGGCGGTTCGCTTCAGGGCCGGTTCCCAATACTACAATGCACCATCAGCTACTCAGGCCGGCCTCGCTGCCCGCCTGCCACCCATCGTTTTTCACCCGCCCGTTGTTTCAATCCACGGGTCTGCCTGCGGCCAACCTGCCAACCCAAATCATCGCGGCCCCCCAGCTGCGTTGGTGGGAGTGGCGACGGTGGTTGGTCGAGGCAGTGGCGAATCGCTGCCAGCCGCGCGGTGACCGACAGTTAAAACCCATGCGGCAAACCGCTGTCAGGCACCCCGTTGGCAGCTTCCTGGCCATCTGCACCAGCGCGGGCCTGCACCGCACCCCTCCAGCCAACCAGCCATCGTTGCGGATTGTTTTCCTCAGCCATGCCGAGTGGATGCAGCGGGGCACCGGTCGGATTTCGGTCCACTTCACCGGCCCGTTCACCATCAACCATGAAGTGTGGTGGTTCTTGGAAGGCTGGCTGGGCCGGCGGTTCACAGCCGCCCAGAAACGGCGGGGCGTGGATTGCGCAGCCCCTGAGCACGGCCGAGCTCGACCGTTGAGCGCGTCCTCGCTGCGCACGGGTGCGCTGGAGCGCCTGACCACCGCGCTGGGCTACCCCGCAGGGGGCACGACTCGCCTCGCCGAGGCGCTGACGCATCGCTTCCGGCTGAAGAGCATCAGCTTCTTAACAACAAGCCACTCGGCCGCTTCTTTACCTTCTCATAGAGATGAATTTCGCCTCAAACTTGGCCGCCTCAATCACCTTAAACAATGTTTCGGAGCCCAGAGTAGTTAACCCTTTAACACCCAACGACCGTTTCTTTACCTTCTCATAGAGATGAATTTCGCCTCAAACTTTCTTCCTCCAACCGCCTTAAACAATGTTTGGTAGCCTTATCGAATAATGCCATTCCGTTCCCCGGTTGGTTCTATCTCCCTCCCCTTCCTGAGGACATACCCATTCCTGTCGTTTAACCAGCCCTGGTTGAATCTTTCCCCTGTCCCCCTCCCTCGACGCCTGAACCGGTAACGACCCAACCTTGGAGGTTTTAGAGTGGTTTACTCGGAATGTTGTGTTTAAGCGCTAAACTGATTCTCCCGATTGTTGTATTAACGGTTTCCTGAGTCTTCCTTGCTAAAACGGTTACCTCGGCGGTTTTCCTCGAACTCCTAGCGTTGATGCCCAACCACTGCCTGAACGCTTCCACGGCTGTTTCTGGTGCCTGTTGGGTTGAATCATCTGGACGCTGGGTTGGCTGTTGTTAACGAGGATCGTTTCGCTGATTCGCCTGGCCAGCCATGAACCATCACCGGCTAGCTGTGGTTGTAGAACGGCCATTTCGAACTGGATGGCCTTCCCAACGCCTCCTGCTCGTGAGGAATTCGCCCCGGCTCCATGTGTAAGGCTTGGAAGTCTCGCCCGGATCGCTCACGAAGATCCCGCAAGATGCTGAAGCCAGCCTGGTCGCTATCCCCGAAATGCCAGAACTCCATTGCGTGTGGCAGTCGTTCGAGCAGCTTGAGTGTCCCGGAGCCTGGATAGCTCGTCTGGATCAGCAGTTCGCCCGACTGGAGCTTGGCGAGTTCGTGGAATGTGGCTTCGTTCTCCACCGTCAGACAACGCTTCGCATCCGTCTCCACTCCACTGGCTCTCACGATGTCAGCCTCAGCCAGCCGGAAAGCACCCTGCAATTGTCCCAGGTCCAGCCAGGCACCAGCGAAGTTTAGCTTCAACGGCCCATGCACCAGCGCGAAGCGTGGGTTGGGTAGAATGCCGATGTCATCCAGCGTCCGGATTTCTCCGGCGGTAATGTCCTCCAACAGACGGCCCAGCTTGCCGCGCATTTTGCCGCGAAGCGGGCCATCCGGTTCTACTTGGGAGAGTGACTCCAGCACTTTGGAGTCCCCGCATAGAACGCAGCTTGCAAAGCGAACCAGCGATTCACCTCTCCACGCAAGCAGTTGGGGCAGCAGCATCAGCAGCTTGGTGTTGTCGTCGGTGGGATGACGATCAAATGGCTCAACCGGCCTGCCTGCCAAGGCTGCCAGCCGCATCCGCTCACACCAGCCCAGCCACGCTGTGTTCCAGCAATCAGGCACAGTGGCTTCAGCGGCGGCAACAAACTGCGCAGCCAGCGCGGCTCGTTCCTGCGTTGGGGAGGGCAACCCCGCAATGGTGAACAGCGCCGTCTCCTGCTCCACGGGAACGCGAATCTTCTCTATCCGACCGGGATCTCGCGGGTGAAACGGCACGCGCTCCAACACCCCCAATCGTTCAGCTTCTTTCAAATCTTCCTCCGCCAGCTCCCTCGCTTCACCCTCCGCACAACTCGCCGCCTCCAACAGCTTCGTGAGTTGAAAAGTTGGCCGATTGGTTGCCGCTCCTGTCCGGCCAGCCTTGCGGGAGGCAAACTGGCCAGCCAGAACCTGAAGGATTCGAGAGCGCTGGATCATTGCCTACTCGCGCATGATCCGCCGCGCATCGTCGGAATCCCGGGCCAGGCTCACGGGGACGTTCCGTATTTCAGTTCGCTTCCCCAACCGTCGTTCCTCCTTCGACACGACCACCAGCCAGTCGCAGTGCTCGAAGGCGTAAGGGATGTTGCCCGTGCTCATCGAAAACACCCCTTGCAGGTCAAACGCCTTCAAGGCCGTGATGCAGTCCTTGATGCGCTCACCGCTCAACTTCGAGAATGCCTCGTCAATGGGCACCAGGCCCAACGAGGGCTCAGGCTTGCGCGAACTGTAACGGCGATATGCCCGGAGGTAGCTCGCCAGGATCGCGATGAAGTAAGGCGACTGATTTTCGCCCCCGCTGAATTTGCCGGAGTGCCGGTCCACGCTGGTCTTGCGCCCGTCCGCCTCCACCACCTCCATGTCGTATTCGTAATAATGGCGGTAGTCGAGCAGGCGGGCTGCCTCCGCCCCGTCTGGTGCCTCTGTGAGCGTTTTGAGGAAATGGTTGATGGCATCACGGAACCGCTGATCGGCCGAGGCGAAGAACAGCTCATCCTCCCTAGCCAAGGCACTGGCTTCGAGCAAATCGTGATAGAGCTGGAAGTCCGGGTTACGCCGGTAGCGCAGCTCGTAGGTGTTGGCTCCGATAGGGCGCTTCTTCAACGAAGTATTCAGCAGGACGACCGTGTTCACCACGTCTTGCAACGCGCTGTGTAG
>RGPS01000326.1 GCA_010084195.1 Terriglobia bacterium | reverse complement strand
GGAGCAGGCATAGGGCGTCGCCGTCGACGGGACGGCCGCGGTCGGTGAAGCGCCCGCGAACGCGCGAAGGGCGCGAAGCGATCGGATCTTTGCTCGCGAGCTTCGCGGGAACCCGGGTCACCTGCTGCGGGCCACGCTTGGCTTTTAAGACGGTGCGCCATCTATCAGCATGGCTGCCGGCGGGGGTGCGTAGATGAGACGGGAGAAGCGGACACCGCGATTGGGGTGGCAGGAGATAGTGGCCAGCCAGGGGTTGACGTTTCATACGCCCGAGGGGGTTCCTTACTGGGATGAATCGGCCTGTTACCAGTTCTCGGCGGTGGAGGTGGACCGGATTGAAGCTGCGACGAATGAGTTGCAGGAGATGTGCCTGGCGGCTGCGGGGAAGATCATTGAGAACAAGAGGTATGGGGAACTGCATATTCCTGCGGGTGCGATTCCTCTGATTGAGGCGGCGTGGGAGAGTGAGCTACCTTCGATTTACGGGCGATTTGATTTGGCTTTCGACGGGACGGGGCATCCTAAGTTGCTGGAGTATAACGCGGATACGCCGACGTCGCTGGTGGAGGCTGCGGTGATTCAGTGGCACTGGATGCAGGATGAGGCGCGGGGGGCGGACCAGTTTAACTCGATCCATGAAAAGCTGATTGCGCAGTGGAAGGAGATCCGCGGGTATCTGCGACCGGGGCCTTTGTATTTGACGGGGACCGAGGATCTGGAAGATGTGATGACGCTGGCGTATATGGAAGACGTGGCGCGTCAGGCAGGGATTGAGACGCGGGCGATTGAGTTGCGGGACATTGGGTGGAATGCGGGGGCGGGTGAGTTCCGGGATCTGGAGGAGCGGCGGATCGGGAATGTGTTTGCGCTGTATCCGTGGGAGTGGCTGTATTCGCAGAATCCGGCAGGGCTGGAATTGGGGTTGGGGAAGGGCGATATCTGGATGGAGCCGATCTGGAAGATGCTTTGGTCGAATAAGGCTTTGTTGGCGGTGTTGTGGGAGATGTATCCGGGGCATCCAAATTTGCTGGAGGCTCGGCTGGACGGGCCGGGTGGGATGAAGGAGTTTGTGCGGAAGCCGATTTTGTCACGGGAGGGTGCGAATGTGATGCTGGTGACGGAGCGGGGGACGTTTGAGACGGACGGGGAGTATGGGGAAGAGGGGTATGTTTGGCAGGCGTCGGCGGGGATAAGGGAGTTTGACGGGAATTACCCGGTGGTGGGGAGTTGGGTGGTGACGGATCAGGGGGCTTGCGGGATGGGAATTCGGGAGTCGCGGAGTCCGATTACGGATAATTTGAGCCGGTTTGTACCTCATTATTTTTGAAGGTTACCGGAAGTCGACGGGGCGGGTGTCGGAGGAAGTTTAGTTGACGTGGGGGATCAGGGGCGTGCCGTCTTTCGCGGTGACACTTTGGTCACCCGTCGGTATCGCCCAGAATGTCGGACAGGATGATGAGGAGAAACGGCAGATCTTTGACGGTGGTGTGATACCTCGGAGCTGTGCCCAGGGGATTGGCAATGAGTCGCGGAACTGAGGAGAGACGTTGACCGCAGCCTATGTGTACGAGGCGGACGCGGTCAATTGCCTCCAAGTTGGAGGCTTTCATACTGGGGGAGGGCGGAGGCGACTACTTGTTCGCGAAAGTGGCGACTGAGATCGCGAGGGGTCCGGAGGTCTGCCTTTCGGCCGAGTATTTCGGAGAGTTCCGGTTCCATGGTGGCGATGCCGAGCAGGCCGGGACCCAAGCCTGGTTCAAACTCGACGAGGAAGTCGATAACGCTGTCGGTGCGGAAGCTGTCGGTGAGAATGGATCCGAAGAGCGATAGTTTCCGGATGTGGTTCCGGGCACAGAAAGCGGCTATCGCGTCGTGCGGCATCTCGACTGGAAGCGTCACCATACTGCAGCATTGTCGCATTGGCGGAGAGCATTATTTTAATCGCCGGACGGCCTGCTTTACGGTAACGGTGATGCCGGAGTCGGTAGAATCCTTTACGCTGGCAAGGGGCGAAGGAGTGGCCTGGACTCTGGCTCCATTGACGATGCCAGCGGACGAAGGCCTGATTTTCGGGGGTTGCCAACCGCCGTGCAGCTTAACAAGCTGACCCACAACCGTTCTGAGCTACTTTACCGCTACGGTAATTCCTGCCTGGCTTTTTGCTTCGCCCACGATGACTTCTACGGGGATGTCGCCTGAGGGGACGCCAGCGGGGATTTTCGCGTTGATTTGCATGACCCCGGCGACTAGTTGCGGGGCGGCTCCGGCGTAGAGGACTTCGGCGGGGAGGCCTCCGATGTTGACGGTGACGGATTTGGCCGCGGGAGCCGGGTAGGTGGGGCCGTTGGCGAGTTGGCCATCAATGCCTACGGGGGCCGTTTGGCCTTCTCCGGTGGCATAGATGACGACGATGGAGCCTTTGTCGGCGGGTTTGGTGGCGGAGTTGACGGAGGAGTCGGAGTTCAGGATGACGCCTTGTCCGGTGCCGGAGGTGTTGGCGGAAAAGACGGAGGGGGCGGTCGCGGTGACGGGGAGGGCTACGGGGTCTGAGGTGCTGTTGCCATTTTTGACGACGACCTGGGTTCCGGATTTTCCGTCGAGCGAATAGGGGGCCAGGACGGCGACCTGTCCGGCAGAGCTGTAGAGGACGGGCGCGGGGGTTCCATCGAAGAGAACCTGGGTGCCTCCGGCGTTGGTGGAGACTTTGCCGTTATCGATCTGGCCACTGGCGAGCACGGTGGGGCCGAGGCGTTCTCCATAGAAGACTGTTACTTTGCCGGGGGTTACGGGATTGGCCTGGGCGCTGGCACCATCTACAATTCCGGCCGAGACAAAGAAGGGTTTGGTGCCGACGGGTGCGGCGGGCGTAAATGTGTAGGTAAGTATTCGGTTGCGGAGGGTGGTGGAGTCGGACTGCTGGCGGGGCACGACGTTGAGGATGAGACTGCCCATTTCGTCGAAGGAGTTTTCGCCCCATTTGACCTGTTTGGTGGGGTTATTGGGATTGCGGAAATTATTGGCGGAGTTGTCGTAGGTGAGTTCGCCATCGAGGCGCGTGCCCGCGGGGAGCGAGACAACGTCTTTGAAGTGATAGGTGTCCTGCCAGGCGAAATCCCAGTCTTTGATCCAGAAGAGAACGCGGACTTCTCCGGTGGGCAGGGTAGCGGTGAGGCGTGCGCTGCGGGCCAGGTAGTGGGCGTGGGCTGAGACGGAGAAGGCTTCTGTGTCTATGGGGAGAGTGAAAGAACCTCGAACTTTGTAATCGGCCTTGTCTTTCGGGATATCGATATTGGCGAGGATTCCGAAGTAGCCGGGGGCCTGGACCTGGGTGATCTCGCGGGAGGGTTTGGTGGTGAAGTAGAGGCCGACGACGGTCTTTTCGGATTCGACTTTGCCATCGGGGTGGAAGTGGGTTTGGAGGACAAGGTCCGCGCTTTTGGGGAGAGTGTAGGCGAGGCCGGTGGGGAGGAAATCGGGGGTTGCTCCGGGGACCCAACCGCCGAGGCCACCGGCGAGAGCACTGGCGGGATCACTGGCGGCGAGGATGAGGACGCTGCCGAAGCCGGGGAAGCCGGGTTGGCCGGTGGCGGCGAGGTTGGCGGCTTCCTGACGGCGGGCGCCTCCTGTGGTGTCGGTGAAGAAGAGGACGTGGTGGAGGGCGGCGCGGGCGGTGGACTTGATTTCGACGGCGCGGATGTATTTTTCTTCCGTCAGGCCGGT
>RGPS01000325.1 GCA_010084195.1 Terriglobia bacterium | reverse complement strand
CGCCATCTTCGCTTTCGTCGCGGCACTGAAGGTTCGCCTTCTCGCTGACGAGGGCGGTTTGCAGCTTCAGGTAGTTCCGGATGTCAGAGTTCATGTTGGTGGCACGATGGGCAGACCAAGCCGTCGATGACAAGGTGTGAGATTCAGCTTTCCGAGAGGGCTTGGCTTCATAGTGAATTCCGATTCGTGGACGGCTTGCAAATTCTTGTTGCGGGATTTTAACCCTGTGCTAATCGTTCCAACGGCAGCTGACGAGTCCAGCGGTTGCAGGTAAGTCCCGGAACCTGCAAACAAATCGTCAGGATGGTGTTCGAGAGTTTGCTCGTAGTGTTTCAAGTCTGAATCCGTTTCCGGGGACAACGATTCAACACTTGATAACTATGAACAACACTGTCCATGCCTCCAGCCTCCCGGCCAAATTCATCCCGTTCAGGGATTTCCACATCGCCCCGCTCACCGACGTTTCACCGGAAGCTTTCAAACAAGCAGCTGAAGAAGCTCGAACAACTTTCAGGGGTCGCGCGGAACTGCCTCATACCACAGCCCTGAACCACATCGCGAAGACCCTAGGTTTCGAGGGTGGATTCTCTGGTTTTCAGCAGGAGTATGCCTGCAAAGTGTTACCCTTCATGCGTGACCACGGCCTCAAGGGACGTGCCGATCTGATCCGCCCTCGTTCCGACTTTCCCTTCGTGGATTTGACGCCGAGAAACGTCAGCGACAGGCTATTTCTGTCTAAAAAGCGGGTCCCAAAGCGAATCTTCACGGGGTATGCGGTAGATTGGTTCTCGCTTAATGACCGCTACTTCAGAAGCAATCCATGGACACAAGTTCAAGAGAAGGAGGGAAAGCTCTTCTTTCTGACCTTTGACCAGGTGATGAAGGAGGTCGACCAGCAGAAGTCCGTTTCACTGGAAAGTGCGCAAGAGGTGTTTGACGCAGCAATTGCCGCCTGTCAGCCAGCCATCAACCCGCCTTCGAATAACCTGCTTGGTGACCAATTGGTTCAAAACTGCGAGGAATTGGAGGAATATTTCACCTTTGTGCCTGGGCTCTACCAGCCTACGGGTTTGTCCGCCGAGAAGTTCAACGAAGAACAGCGGAGGTATCGCGAAGTAGCCCGGCTTTTCCGCACATGGATAGGCCAACTTGATCGCGGCTGGGTCGAAGTGCACCCCTACAACCGTTCGTTGTTCTTTCTGAAGGGCAATGATGGCGACTACGACTTTGTGTTCCCGGGGTTTAGGGATCAGGCTTTGGAGCAAGCCGAGATTCAATCCAACTCGCAGACCGATGATCTGGAGAAAGCCAGTGCTCTTCACAATTTTCGGCACTGGCTCTACTTCGCTTACTCTGGCTGGCTGGAAGATGATGCGCATCGCGCGGAGATGCTCTTCTATTCACTTGGCAATGTGCCAGCGTCGTATCCGGGGGCAGAACATGTGCTGAAGGAATTTTTCACACACGTCAGGGCCTATCCTCCGCCCCCGACGAAAGAGGGCATTCAATCCCATCTAGCGGAGTCCAAGTGAAAGGAGTGCACTATGAAAATCAAATTTCTTGGCGCGCTCGGAAGCGTAACTGGTTCATGCACACTGCTGAACCATGGTGGTCGTTACTACCTCGTTGATTGCGGCACATGGCAGGGTTCCGCCAGCAACGTCTATGAGCCTGACGGGCGACTCTTTCGATTCAAACCGAATGCGATAGCCGCCGTCTTCCTG
Organism: Terriglobia bacterium; assembly: GCA_010084195.1. GTDB lineage: Bacteria > Acidobacteriota > Terriglobia > Bryobacterales > Bryobacteraceae > BOG-234. The sequence goes on along the minus strand of RGPS01000325.1, from coordinate 2,026 downwards.
ACACATGCCCACATGGACCATTGCGGCCGGCTGCCATTGCTGGCAAAGCATGGGTTCAACGGCCCGATCTACTGCACCCGGGCAACAGCGAAGTTGGCAAGGTTGGCTTTGCTGGATGCAGCCAACCTCTCCGGTTCTCAGTTTGGCAGCGATGATGTCGCACGACTGAAATTCAAATGCTTCGACGATGACCCGAGGTTTCAGTTTGGCAGGTTCACTGGACTTGATGCGAATCTGAGCGTCGCGATCATCCGAACTTCCCACATCTTGGGAGCCGTGGGTTTCGAGTTTCAGTTCGCTGAACCGTCGAGTTGCGGCTCTCGCCCGCGCCGCACGATTGTGTTCTCGGGTGATCTTGGGAACAACCAAGACCACCACTGCTACCAAGCCCTCCTCAACGGCCGGCAGTATCCCTCCACCCATGTCGGTTACGTCGTCTGCGAGTCGACGTATGGCGCAAGCAACCGAGACCTTGTGTTCACAAGCTACGCCGAACGCATCGCAGCCTTGGACTGTGTGCTTACGGACGCAGCGGCAGCGGGATCTCCGACTACCGTGGTGTTCCCCTGCTTCTCCTTGCAGCGCACCCAGGAACTGATCGTCGACCTGCACTGCCTTTTGTCGAAGCGAAAATCGGGGGTGTTCACGAAGTTGGCCTCGCGGGGTGACGCCAACTCGATTCCACGACAGATCGAGGTGATGGTTGACTCCCCACTAGCGCAGAAATACGGGCAAATCTTTGCCGAAGAACTGCGGCGGATTCGACCGTCAGGCAAGCCATACTACCTGAATCCAGAATTGCCCTCGCGCTTGGGGTTGACCAACGGAGCATGCCTCGACCTGCTGGACCGATTGTTTGGAGTGCGGGGTGCAACTCAGATGTTCGACCGCTACTCGCTAAATTACGAACAATCGTGGAGCCACGTGCAAGCTCCACCGCTCCGAATAATCATCGCTGGCGCTGGAATGTGCACAGGCGGGCGTGTAGTCGGACACTTGAAGCGGCTGCTGCCCGTCCCCAGCTGCACCGTGGTTCTCACCGGTTACCAAGGGGAGGGAACTCCGGGCGCTGAGTTGGCGAAACGTGCCAGAGACTCGGGAGCGCCGGTCAACATTGCAGATTGGGGGATCTACAACTCGCAGGTGAGGGCTAGGATTGTAGAGCTCTCCGGCTTCTACTCTGGTCACGCCGACTGCACTGGATTGCTCGACTACCTTTTCCACAAGAACAGCGAGCACGAATACTCATCAGTGAAACGCGTATTTCTGAACCACGGCGAACAAAGCGCGCGGGAAGGGCTTGAACGAGCAATCAAAATCAGGGCCAGTGAGTGGCGATGCGATGATCGCGTCATCGATGGTGTCGAATTGCCACAATCTGCCGGCGCATGGTTCGACTTGCTCCTTGACCGATGGGTTCGTGAGTGGCACCCGGTTGTGGAACCTCCCGAGGAGGCGTTTGCAATCGGGATGAATCTGCTGGCTCTTGTTGAAGCGACCATCGGGACACCCGCTGGGACGAAATCCAGCCTCACAACCCAAAACTCACTTGTCGAGGAGCTCCGCGCGATGAAGGCGATACTCCAACAAATTCGCGGGGAATACGCCAGAGTCATTAGTTAGCGCGACCGAGGAAGAACGCTCAGGCAGCCTACGCCAAGGAGGTAGCGGTGGGGAACCGCATTGAAGAAACGTAAGGCTGCCTGAACGGTCGAAACCTACGCCGAACATCAAGCCTGTCAACCATCCCGACTACTCTGGAAACACGTCCCGCACTCCCGATTTCAGCCGCTTCAGAACATCCTCCAGCTTCCCCAACGTGACGCTCTGCTCGCCCGTTTCCAGCCGATACAACGTGGAGGCCGAGATGCCGAGCCGGCGGGCGAACACGGCGTAGCTGACGTCACCGCGTCGTTCGCGTAGAAACCGGCCGAACTGCTTGTCGAGGCTCTTGCCCACGAACGGCAGCTTTGCCGATCAACCGTTCCGCATGTGGAATGTTTGCTGTTGACCGAATCCGGATGCG
>RGPS01000324.1 GCA_010084195.1 Terriglobia bacterium | reverse complement strand
CCGCCGCCCGCTCCGCCCAGGAACTCGAAGCGCTGACGTGCCAGATCGAAGACCGCCACACCAGCCGCACCAGCCCCCGCGGCCGAAGCGCCGAAAGACATTGTGGACATTGTTTTCTCAGAACCCATCCGGGTCCGAATCAAACCCGCCCCCGTGAAGTAATGCAACGCCGAGGCTCCAGTCCCCGTAAAAGTAGGCGCCCAGCCATCGCGGCTTGGATGTGCGCCTCGTTTTTTTGCGCGGCGGACGCGCGGACGCAGCCGGAGGTGGAGACGCCGGTGACGAGGCGAGAGGCCTTTAGTTTCGTCGCCGTATCTACCAGGACGTCGTAGGGGTCGGTGCCGGGGACGACGAGAAGGTCGACGGTCTTGCCTTCCTTTTCGGCAAGGGTAACGACTCTGGTGAAGAGCTCCCGTTCGTAGTCCGCAAAAATTTGCTCGTCTTTCAGGTTGAAGCCGCCGACGCCGGTGGTCAGGAGGCGAACAGTGACGACGACGATGTCATGACGGCGCATGTTGGTCTTCCGCAGGATGCTGCGGAGGTGCGTCATGTGGTTATAGTCGCGGATGGCGACGAGGATGCAGCCGGGGCGGGCATGGACACTTTCGGAACCGATCTCGGATTGGACTTCGAGGTTAAAGGCTTCGAGGCCCTTGCCTTCAGCTTTGTTATGCCTGCGGTTGATGCGCTCGGAAATGGTGAAGACGGCGAAGAGGAGGAGCGTGAAGGCAATGCCGTAGATGGTGGCGATTTTCTTGGAGAACAAGTTGGCGATCGCGACCATGAACAGCACGGAAGTGGTGGCGAACAGGCCGTACGGGATCTCAATGCCCGCGACAGTGAAGTTGCCGGGGTGCTTGTATTCCTGATCCTTACGCTTAAAGCGAAGAACAAGAACGCCGAGGGATTTGAGGAAGAAGCTCCAGACCACACCGAAGGCATAGGCTTCACCGAGGATGTACATGTCCCCCTTGCTGAAGATGATGGTGATCACCTGGAGGATGGTGATGGAGTCGATGAGGCGGTAGGTGGTGCCGAAGCGGGGGTGGGGCTTGCGGAACCAGTCGACCAGAACGCGATCTTCGGCGACGCGGTTGAGAACGCCGTTGGCGCCGAGGATGGACGTGTTGACGGCCCCGGAGAGGATGAGGACACCAACGGCCACGACGAAAATGTGGAAGGCGAGCTTGAGGGGTTCGGGGCCGGCCAGATTCATGGCGAGGCCGCCGAGAAGGTTCTGGGAATACTGACCGCGAATGGCATCGGGGATAACGAAGCCGGCGAAGAGAGTGATGACGCCGGTACAGGTGACGGCGTAAATGCAGACGGTGTTGGCGGTGAGCTTCAGGTTGCGGAGCTTGGGGTAAGCGATTTCGCGGTAGACCTGAGCCAGGGTTTCGAAGCCGGACATGGACAGGAGCGAGTGACCGAAGGCGATGATGATGGCGGGAATCAGCATGGTGGGCCAGATCGTACCTTTGAACCAGCCGAGGCCCTCATCACTGAATTTGATGGTCTCTAATGTGGGCAGAGGCGGAACCTGCGCGGGGCCGTTGAGGAGGATCGTGAGGGGACACCAGATGAGGAAGATGACGACCATGACGGTGGTGATCTGCATGATCCGGAGAGCCTTGCCGCTGGATTCGTGGACGCCCTTGATGTTCTCCCACCAGAAGTAGGCGGTAACGACGAGGCCGAAAGCGGCGGAGAAGAGGTTGGGGGGGACGCGGCCCTGCATGTGCAACATTTCAGCCATCTCATTGAGGAGGCGACCGAGGTACTGGCCGGCGGTGACGCTGCTGATGGGGCCGGTGAGGATGTAGTCGAAGATGAGGGCGGAAACGGACAGGCGGGCCATGAAGGGTCCCATCGCGTCACGGACAACAACGTAGACGCCGCCCCGGACGAACATGCTGCAGCCTTCCATGTAGACGGAGCGGACCGCGAAGCTGAACAGCATGACGGAGAGGATGAACCAGGGTGCGCTGGCACCGATGGCCTGTTCCGCGATACCACCGGCATAGAAGGCAGACGAGGCAAGATCGCTGAGGACAATGGCGGCACCGCGCCAGAACGAGATGAACGAGAGCGCGACCGTTGAAGCGACGACTACACGGGACGTGGTGGAGGAGCGTGGGGAAGGAGACATCAGATGGCTACCTACTGATGATATCCATTGGATGGCATCGGCGGGGTTGAAAAATCTGATTCGCCTCATTGGGACATTTGATAGAGGAAGTGTTTAAGCTAAGGTGCAGGTCCAAACTTTGGAAACAGTAACGCAGGCAATGTTGGTGATCACCCTGATTGTGGTGGTGGCGAAGGTGGGCGGAGAACTCGCGGTTCGGCTGGGCCAGCCCCCGGTTTTGGGGGAATTGCTGGCGGGCGTGGTGATGGGGAACCTGGGGCTGTTGGGGCTTACTGCGATGGACCCGTTGAAAAACAGTGAGCCGCTGGCGGTGCTGGCGGAGATTGGGGCGGTACTGCTGCTGTTTGAGGTGGGGGTGGAGTCGGACCTAAAGAAGTTGCTGGCAGTGGGGTGGTCGTCGCTGCTGGTGGCTGTGTTGGGGGTGGTGGCTCCCATGGCGTTGGGGTACTGGGTATGCCTTTGGATGCTGCCAAACGCGCACTGGCTGACGCATCTGTTTGTTGCCGGAACGCTGACGGCGACGAGTGTGGGGATTACGGCACGGGTTTTGAAAGATTTGGGGGTGGCTGCGACACGAGAAGCCCGCATTATTCTGGGGGCGGCGGTGGCGGATGATGTGATGGGTTTGGTGGTGATGGCGGTGGTCTCGGGGCTGGCAGCCGCAGCGCTAGGCGCTGCACTGGCCTCTGCCACGCCCGCAGGTGCACTGGCTTGCAAGGCTTGGGCTTTTTGCGAAAACACCTCGGCAAACTGCGCCAGGATCATGTCGGATACCGAGTTCATCATGCGCCCGCCAAACTGGGCGAATTTGCCGTTCACGATCACTGCGGCATGACCGGCCAGAACGCAATGGCCGTTTTCACCCGGCAGCAAGGAAGCGGTCAATTCCATAGATGCAGAAGAGCCGCCTTTGTCCGCGCCTTTGCCCAACATTTTGAGGGTGTAGGTGCCCGCGTCCAGGGCCAGAATTTCAATCGTGCCTGCAAAGGCCGCCACGGCGGGCCCGACCTTCACACGCACACCGCCTTTGAAGTGGGTGGCGTCAATGTCTTCGGTAATTTGCGCACCGGGCATGCAAGTGGCCAGGGCATGCATATCTGACAACACGGCCCAGGCAGCGGGGATGCCCGCACTCACCGGGTACTGCTTTTCAATCACGACTTCCATGCGTGTACTTTCTGCTGTTTAAAAAAAGGAAAAGGGCTGGCACGCTTGCACGCACCGGCCCCGGTGTTGCGCAATACAGCGTATCAGGTGTTAACGCCCGCCTTCTTTAGTTGCTGCCAAACGCGGTAAGCGGTATGTGGCATGTTGAAGTGCGTCACGCCCAGGTGTGCAAAAGCATCCACCATAGCGCTGGTAAAGGTGGGAATGCTGCCCACGTGCGGCGACTCAGCCACGCCCTTGGCACCGATGGGGTGGTGCGGCGAAGGCGTGACTGTGTGGTCGGTTTCCCAATGCGGTGTTTCTACGGCGGTCGGCAGGAAATAGTCCATCAGCGAATTACCCTGAATATTGCCCTGCTTGTCGAAAGACAAGAGCTGCCCCATCGCCACGGCATAGCCCTCGGTCAGGCCGCCATGGATCTGGCCTTCGATGATCATGGGGTTGATGCGGGTGCCGCAATCGT
>RGPS01000323.1 GCA_010084195.1 Terriglobia bacterium | reverse complement strand
AATGACCGACCAGCCAAGGAAGATCATCCGGCCATTGCAGAAGCGTGTGAACCCCCTGAACTCGCTGGATGGCCGGGTCGTCGACTTCTTCGAGTTTGCCTTTGCCGACGGCTCGACGTCGCTCTATGCCGTCATGGAAAACGGATGCGTGAGGCGCATAAACTTCACGGTCGACGGCACCACGGGACGGGTGACCGAGACGGTCAGTGACCGGAACACGAGCGGTACCGGCAACAGCACCGGCACCGTCCTGGCCGGGAGGCTCTTCACCGAGGCCAGCCCGCCGTGGACCTATACCTACGACGAGACCCTGGCGATCAGGACTGCAGTCATCATCGGTGTCCGCAGTGACCACTCCATTGTGCGGTGCTATGAAAGCGCCGGAGTGCTCGTCTGGGAATACGACGGGGATGACACGGCTGGCACCCCACCAGTCGTCGTCGGAGAGGCACTGAGGCTCACGCATTTCACCAGCGGGATCTACTCCAACGCCACCGCCAGCGGGGAGTATCTCTGGGCGTCCAACTCCCCATTCCGGGCGGCGGCGATCCGGAACCTCGAGCAGGAACAGGACCCGTTTGTCAATACCTGGAGCACGAACCTTGGCACCCTGAACCTGAACCGGAGCTTGCACCGGATCACGGGCATTGCCACGTTGCGCGACCAGATCATTGTCGCGACCAGTGCTGGGACCGTGTACCGGATGAGCACCAATACCGATGGTGGCGGCGTGCCGGCTCCGATCATCGACCGGCGCTCCGGGTATGCCGATCCTGATAATGGTCGCACCATGCGCATATGGAATGGACACTTGTTCATACCTACGCCACGGGGCCTGTACCTCTACGTCGAATTCCCGAATGCGGATGGTGGCACGCTGGTGAGTGTCGGGCCGGAATCCATCCGCGGGAACACCAGCCCGGTACGCGGGCATTGCGTCATGTATGCCGGCGATCCCGAATGGCTCTATGCCGCTTTCTGGAATGGCACGGATACCTACGTGTACAAGGGGAAGATGCCGGCATCCAGGGAGCAGGCCGACATGACCATGGTCTGGCATGCCGTCTGCCCGTACATCCAGGGTCAGCGTGTGACCAGCATGCACATCACCAGTGCTGGCGTGCTGGCCAGCCCGGTCCTGTGCATGGGTGCCATTACCCCCAATGGAGACTCAGTGACCCTGCATACGGTGACCCTTCCCAGGCCCGGGAAGACGGTGCTTACCGACAGTGCCCTGCTCTCGGACTACTCCGGCACCGCCGTGGTGCTTCCAGATCATGACGGCATCACCGCCAACATCGAGAAGACGTTTCTCCGCGCGACGTTCACGACGTCGGGAATGAGCGAGAAGGCATACATCGAGGCCTACGCAAAGGTGGATGACGGGCCATGGGTCCGCGTCGGCAAGGTGCTGTCATCACCAGTCGCCGACCTGCCATTGCCAACCAACATGGTGGGTAGCCGCATCGGGTTCAAGCTGTACTTCCGGGGCGATGAGACCACCGCGTCGACGTTTCCATACATAAGCGCGGTGGCGGTTGATTTCGTGCCGAACCTGCCGTCGAGCAAGACGGTCGATGTCCAGGTCTTTGTGGCGCAAAACCAGCTGACCATCACCGGGCCGAACCAGTACTCAGGCATGAGCCGTCTCCAGTTCCTTGACAGCCTGAAGGAAAATTCCTTCCTTTTTACAGTGACCGGACCGGATGGGGTGGACAGGCAGGCGCAATTCGACCGGACCTCGGGACTGCTCTGGAGCCTTGTGGATCAGGCGACCCCGACGGTGCAGAGTGGGTTCAAGGCGCAGTTCAAGCTCAATCTCTATGACGACTTCGTGCTGCATGGATCCGCCTTGTATGAGGTCTCCAACTACACGGAAGGGACCTACGTCTCCTACTACGACGTGACGGGATAACAGGAATGCCATTCAACACATCGCTTGGACCCACGATCAGGAAGGAGCATATCCTCCAGATCATCTATGCCTGGATCGGCCAGGCCGGATACGGGGTGCCCATCACACTGACGCAGGTCAACGAGGCCAGCGTGGCCGGCCTGACCATCAGGAACCAGAACACCAGCGGCGGGCACCTGAAGATCTATCACAGCGACACGACGACTTACCCGAGTCCGATCTTCTCCGTCACGGACGCTGGAGTCACGTACACCATCGGGAGCGGGACCAGCGGCGGGGCAGGCGTGACACCGGGCCTGCCGTTTGCGAACTCGGCAACCACGGGCATGTGGTCTCCGGCGGCCGGCACCATTGGCATGGCCGCTGCCGGGGTCGATGCCGCCCAGATCACGAGCTCTGCCCTGACCCTCAAGGGCCTGACCACCACCGCCCAGGGACTGGCTGCGGACGCGGACGGGCTGGTGCTCAAGCCGACCAATGCGACAACGGCTACGCAGTCCGGCCCCCGGATCGTGCTCCGTGCCACCAGCCTTGATGGCTCCACCCTGCACACACGCGACTTCATCCTCAGGGCCAGCACCATTGACAGCGCGGGCAATGGCCGGTTCGAGATCCTGACCAAGCTGGACAGCGGGGCCGAGACACCGATCTTCAGCACCAGCACCGCACTGACCGTTGCAACCGGCCGGGCACTGCTTGCCCCGGTGGCCTTTGCTCCGGCAAGCACCAATGGGCCGGTCGTGGGACTGGTCACGACCGGATCGGACAAGTACGAGCTGCAGTTCCTTGCCAACGCGACCGGCGCACAGTCGGCCTACGTCACGCTCGTCGTGCCAGCCACCTATGACGGCACCAAGCCCATCACGTTCCGCCCGTACTGGTACACCCCGAACCAGTTGGGAAAGACGACATGGGGCGTGTCGTTCAATATCATCAACCCTGATACGGCCACGAACTACACGCTCGACCAGGCGCTGGCAAGCCGCGGGACCGATGTGACCGTGGCTCACAGTGCCGTGTCCAGAAAGCTGACGGAAACCCTCGTGACGGTTCCGGCAACGACCGGTGCAGCCACGACGAACAGCCAGACCGACACGCGGCTCTGGGCCGGAAGGCTCATGGAACTGGGCATCAGGGGGACGGTCAGGTACCAGAACCCACCGGTGCAGCCCATTACCGGTGCGGCCTCGGCGGGGGCTGGCGTGAGTGCGGGGACGTATTACTACGCCTATACCCAGCTCGAGAATGTCACGACCCCAACCTACGAGAGTCACGGACACGGGCGCTGGGTGGACCGCCGCTGCAAGCACCTGGGCCTGGCCAGGACTCAACCCTGTGCAGTCGAACCTGCGGGCCGTCATGGTCGAGTTTGGAGGCTAGCAGTGGTCTACTACGTGACCTGGCCGGCCGACACAAACCGTGGTGCCCAGATCAGCTTCGGCACGGGAACCAGTGCGCTGGTTGCCAGTGGACAGACCATCGGGTCGGGGTCCTACGCCAGCATCACGGTCGCGGCGGGACAGACTTTGTACATAAATAGCATGTCCACAATATACTGCTCCGGGGCCATGACCGTGGATGGCACGGTCGTCATCAATACAGGCGGGAACACGAGCGGCTATGGGATCGGGAGCCCTGGGTACTACTCCTATGACACCGGACACAGTCCGCCAGAGTGGTACACGAACGGTGCTGGCGGTGGCTATGCCCTAAGTGGTGGCGAAGGGCTCATGGTCAACTACTCGGGTACAAGCACACAAGTGCACCGGTACGGCGGCGTGGCATACGACAGCCTGACCTACACTGCCGGCGTCTCGGTGACCAGCGCACTGGCACTTCCCATGTGCGGGTCCAGAGGTGGCACTG
>RGPS01000322.1 GCA_010084195.1 Terriglobia bacterium | reverse complement strand
CGGCGTCAGTTGCCTGCCTTCGGCTTCTTCACCGGGTTGTACCGGGGGGCGGTGCCCTCGCAGCCTCTTTTTGGGGCCGCTACTGCGTGGTTCGTTGTGACTTCCTGCATCATCTGGGAAGGCAATCGCTGGCTTTGGAGCCGGGTGCGGGGAACGTCGAACTGGCTGGATCGTCCCGTGCGGCGCTTTGCGTTGCTGGCTCTCGGGAGCCTTCTGTGGACCGTAACCACCTCCGTGGGGTTGCTCGTGCTCGGGGAATTGATGCTGGGGCATCCGGAGCCCGCGTGGGAACTCATCCGGAACAGCACTCTGGTGACGCTGGCTGGTGTCGCTTTTATTGTCCACAGCCTTTTATTGTCCACAGCCAGGAGACCGCTTATCTGATTTGCGAGAGGCGGCGGGAACGGGATGAGAGGTCGGGGCTGGAACTGGCTCGGGCGAAGGCCGAGTTGGCGGCCTTGACGGCTCAGGTGGATCCACACTTCGTTTTCAATTCACTGCACACGATTATTGAGCTAAACCAGGAAAGTCCGGAGCTGGCAACTGAGTTTGCGGTCGCGCTCGCCGATGTGTACCGCTATGTGGTGCAGCACGGAAAACGGGATCTGGTCCCGCTGGCGGAAGAACTGGGGCTGCTGGAGAAGTATGCGCTGTTGTTGCGGACCCGGTTTGGGGACGGGATCAGCGTCCGGCTGCCGAAACCGGTGCCGCATCACCGGGATTTGAGGATACCGCCGGTGTCGTTGCAGGTTCTGGTGGAGAACGCGATTAAGCATAATCGGTACACGGATCGGACACCGCTGGAGGTTTGGGTGGAGTTGAAGGGTCGGTCTGTGGTAGTTCGAAATCAGAAGAGGCCGCTGCCGAAGCCTTCGCGGGGGACGCATACGGGGCTGATCAACCTGGATCAGAGGTGCAAGCTGATTTGCGGGCCTGGCATTGAAATTCAGGAGGATGGCGCGTCGTTTGCGGTAGTGGTTCCTCTGCTTTAATTGGCGTACACTGAATTCATATGGCGACGGCCACCTTGTCCATTCCGGTCGAAGAATACCTGCAGTCGAGTTATGACCCGGACCGTGACTTCATTGACGGCGAGATTCTGGAGCGAGACATGGGTGAGTGGAGCCACGGGCGTTTGCAACTGAAGCTGGCAGCGCGGCTGATGGCAAACGAGGGACGCTGGCGGTCCCGCACGGTGCTTGAAGTTCGGCTACGGATAACGAGGATCCGCTATCGAATCCCTGACATCATGGTTACTTCTCAAGACGCTCCGTTCGAGAAAGTAGTTGTGACGCCTCCCCGCCTCTGCATCGAAATTCTCTCGCCAGGGGACACGCTCAACAAGATTTGGGACCGCATCGAAGATTACCTGAACATCGGTGTTCCGGTCTGCTGGATCGTGGATCCGGAAACGGGTTCGGCATGGACGGCGACGAGTGCCGGACTTAACAAGATTTCGGACGGAATATTGCGGGCTGGTGAGATCGAAGTTCCACTCAGCGAAGTGCTGAACTAGGCGCCGGGCGCGAACATTCTGACGACGACGTAGCAGACGCCTGCGACGAAGGCGGAGCAGGGGATGGTCAGGACCCAGGCCCAGACGATTTCACCGGCGACACCCCAGCGGACGGCTTTGCGGCGGCTCACAGAACCAACTCCGGCGATGGCACCGGCAATCACGTGGGTGGTGGAGACGGGCAGGCCGAGGAAAGTCGGGAAGAAGATGGAGATCGCCGCGCCTGTTTCCGCGCAGAAACCGCTTCTTGGCTTCAGGCGGGTGAGCCGGGACCCCATGGTCTTGACGATGCGCCAGCCTCCACTCAGGGTGCCGAGGCTGATTGCCAGACTGGCGGCACCGATCACCCAGGGCTGCACGTGATTGTCTTTCTGATACCCGGCCGCGATCAGGAGAGCGGTAATGATGCCCATGGTCTTCTGGGCGTCATTGGTGCCGTGCGCGCAACTGAACAGGGCAGATGAAGCCAGCTGCAGGTGGCGGAAGTAGCGATCCGCCCGGGCAGGGGGCGTACGACGGAAGAGCCAGTGTACGACTGCCATCAGGAGGTAGGCCAAGATCATGCCGATGATCGGCGAGAGCACGATGAAGGACAAGGTGGTGGGCCACTTGCCCCGAACCAGGCCATGAAAGCCGGCTTTGGCGACGGCGGCACCAGCGTAGCCACCAATCAGCGCGTGTGAAGAACTGCTGGGGAGCCCAAGCCACCAGGTGGCCAGGTTCCAGATAATGGCACCGGTCAGGCCGGCGAACACGAGGTGTGGCGTCACAATGCTGGCGTCAACGTAGTCCTTGCTGATGCTGCTGGCGACGCCGGTGCCGAGGGTGAAAGCGGCCACGAGGTTGAAAAATGCGGCCCAAAGAACGGCCTGGACAGGCTTCAGAACGCGGGTGGCAACGATTGTGGCGATGGAATTCGCCGAATCATGAAAACCGTTGATGTAGTCGAACAGGAGCGCCAGGATGATGACGGTGATGGCCAGCAGTGTCATGCGGAGGGCAGCCTAGCTGTTCTTGACTACGATGGTTTGGAGGATGTCGGCGACATCTTCACAGCGGTCCGTCGCGGTTTCAAGCGTTTCGTAAATCTCTTTGTACTTCACGAGCCGGATAGCGTCGGTCTCGTTCAGGAACAGATCGCTCACCAGTTGCCGGACAGCTTGATCGGCGGCGTTTTCAAGACGATTGATCTCGATGCACTCTTCGAGCATGGGCTGGTGGTTTTTCAGTCTGCCCACAGCAGTCTGGAGCGACTTACAGCATTCGTGGATGTAACCGGCCTGATCGACCATGCCTTTCGGTATGACATCAATGCGATAGGCCGCGAGGCGGAAGGCGGCATCTTCAATGACGTCGAGGACATCATCGAGAGCTGAACCGAGGTTGTGCAGGTCTTCGGGATCGAGAGGGGTGACGAAAGTCTGGTTGAGCCGGATGAACAACTGGTGGGTGATGCGGTCACCTTCGGCCTCAATGCGCTTGATCTCGCCGGAAACCTGGGGCAACGCCTGGGGACCGGTGCTGAGAGCCTCGAAAAGAAGGCGGGCAGCTTCTACGCTGTGTTCGATGTGGGCTTCAAGCAGGTCGAAGAATTTCTCTTCGCGGGGAAATAATCTCACGTACTCTTCCTTATTCTTTCAGCACACGAAGCCGTGGCATACGGGGCCAACCCGAAAAGTTCTACTTAATCTGCACCAACTACAAACAGAAATCTACACTTTGATGCTAGCAAAGCGGAGGTCCGAAACGATGAATATTCTGTTACAGCGAGATGACAATAGATTAGCCGACAGGAATCCGGTGCTGGTCCGTTAAACTCGGAATGTGGCGGAGAACCTCCTGCAAGTGAAGGCAAGCGCTGGAGATCTGGCGGGCAGTCCCGGTATTCGGGAGGCACTGCAATGGTTCACGCGGGAAAAGCAGTGGGTGAACGAAATGCACCTGCAGGTTTGCCGGATCGCCGCACCCACGTTTATGGAACAGGAGCGGGCCGAGTGGATGAGTTCCACCTTGCGCGGCCTGGGCTGGCATACTTCAATCGACCGGGCAGGGAATGTCCTGGCGGCGCTGGAGCCGAACCCGCAGGGTCTGCTCATTGCCATCACCGCCCACCTGGATACCGTTCTGGCTCCACGATCAAAAGAAGACATTTCGGTGGACCGGGACGGAGACTTCCGGGGGCCGGGAATCTCCGATAATGGTGCCGGGTTGGCAGCGTTGCTGGGGATTGCGAAGGCCCTGCGGTCGGTTCCGCGCCCGGAAGGCTTCTGGGGCAGGCTGTTGCTG
>RGPS01000321.1 GCA_010084195.1 Terriglobia bacterium | reverse complement strand
ATTCGAAGCCCGTGGCATGCGGGCGCAATCGGTTTTGGTCTGCGGCCCCTGAGGGCAGTGCTCAGCTAGCGGGAAACGAATATCACTGCTTTATAGGGGCCTGATTCAGCACGCCGGTTCCATTCTTCTCAATCCTGCGCGTCTTCATGTTGTACACATCGCCCGCTGACAGAACATAGTAGGGCTTCTCCCAGGGCTGGTACTGACGGGTAATGTCGTGGACCGTTACCTTCCACTTGCCAATCACTTCGAACGTATCACCGGTCACCACAATGGCGGTCCCTTCGGAAATGCCAATACCAAGGAGGTTCGGGAACTTCTTTATCACCGGAATGATGTCGTCCCAGCGGTTTCTGGTGTTGATGTGCTGGTCAATGGCCGAGCGCCGCAGGAAGCTAAACCCGTGCTGGTGGTTGGGTTCGTCCGTCATCACGATATCCGGACCGGCTGTTGCACCACGAACGAGGTACTCACCCTGAATCGTTGCGCCTGCGGAACTGCCTCCGATGACGCCACCTCGGTTCAGAACTTCGCGGAACTCTTTGAGGGTCACCGTCCCGGCATAGGAGTCCACACAGTTCCACTGCCGACCACCGTTGAACCAGACGCCCTTAGCATCGCGCAGTGTGGCAGCGAAGGCTTCGGTGTCAGCCACCTTGGGGTCCGCCGTATGAAGCATGTGGACATTGGTGAGGCCCAGTTTCCGCCACGGGGCCACGATCCTGGCCTCGTCGTAGCTGATGAGCTTGCCGTCCTTATCCCGATTGCCGCCCGCCGTCGGGATGATGATGATCTTTGCATCCCGGCCTCCGGCCAGATTGACGAAGGTCTCCATGATCCCGGTACCTTCCGCCGGACCTCCCCCCTGAATGACGAGGCGGCCTTTTTCCGGGCCGTATTCCGCTGTCTGCGCACTCAGCGTTGCGGCGAGAATTGTGGCCATGAGAGCGGTCTGCAATCGCATAATCAGGGAGTATAGCGCGGTAAATATAAAGGGCCGGAATCATTGCTGATCCCGGCCCTTTCTGATGAGTGGTCGCTTAGTCTTCGTCGCTGCGGAGCTTGGCCAGCACGCCCAGATCTTCGAGCGTAGTGGTGTCACCCTTCACGTCACCACCAGCAGCAAGTTCGCGCAGGAGGCGACGCATGATCTTCCCCGAACGGGTCTTGGGCAGCGAATCGGTGAAGCGAATTTCGTCTGGCTTGGCAATAGAACCGATTTCTTTTGCCACCCAAAGGCGAAGTTCCGCCTTGAGTTCTTCGGTTGCTTCGTTACCCAATTGCAGAGTCACGAAGGCAACGATGCCCTGGCCCTTGATCTCGTCGGGACGGCCCACCACTGCGGCTTCCGCAACCAGATGGTGAGCGACCAGGGCCGATTCCACTTCCATGGTGCTCATGCGGTGGCCGGACACATTGATGACGTCGTCCACACGGCCCATCACCCAGATATAGCCGTCCTCATCCATACGCGCGCCGTCGCCCGTGAAGTACGAACCCGGAATCTGCGACCAGTACGCGTCCTGATAGCGCTGCTTATCCCCGTAAATGGTGCGGAGCATGGACGGCCACGGCTTCCGGATCACGAGGAAGCCACCCGAACCGGGAGGCACGGGCTCGCCCTCGCGGGTAACCACTTCAACCTTGATACCGGGCAGGGGGCGGGTGCACGACCCTGGTTTCGTCTCAGTGGCACCCGGGATCGGGCTAATCATAATGGCCCCGGTTTCGGTCTGCCACCACGTGTCCACGATCGGGCAATTGTTGTGGCCGATCACCGAGCGATACCACATCCAGGCTTCCGGATTAATCGGTTCGCCGACGCTGCCCAGCAGCCGCAGTGACTTCAACGAGTGCTTGGCGGGCCAGTTCTCACCCTGCCGCATGAAAGCGCGGATCGCGGTGGGCGCGGTATAGAAGATGGTGACCTTGTGACGGTCAATGATGTCCCAGAACCGGTCCGGCTGCGGGTACATGGGGCCACCTTCGTACATCAGGATGGTGGCACCGTTCTGCAGCGGGCCATAGACGACGTAGCTGTGGCCGGTGACCCAGCCGATGTCGGCGGAGCACCAGTAAACGTCCTCATCACGGATGTCGAAGACCCACTTGGTCGTGATGTAGGTGGAGACCGCATAGCCGCCCGTGGTGTGCAGGATGCCCTTAGGCTTGCCGGTGGTGCCCGAGGTATAGAGCAGGTAAAGGGGGTGCTCGGAATCCAGGTGTTCGGCGGGGCACTCGTCGGAGGCGTTGAGCATCAGTTCGTGCCACCAGTGGTCACGGCCCGGTTGCATCTGCTGCGGAGTCCCGGTGCGCTTGTAGACCAGGGAGTGCCGGACCGACGGGCATTGCAACAGGGCTTCATCGACTGCGGGCTTGAGCGTGACCTCCACACCCCGGCGGAACGACCCGTCCTGCGTGATGATGGCGACGGCCTGGGAGTCAGTGATGCGGTCTACCAGAGCCTGCGCCGAGAAGCCACCAAAAACGACCGTATGCGGCGCGCCGATGCGGGCGCAGGCGAGCAGGGCAATCGCGAGTTCCGGCGACATCCCCATATAGATGGCGACAACTTCACCCTTCTTTACGCCCAGAGACTTCAGAACGTTGGCGCACTTCGAGACTTCAGAGTGCAGTTGTTGGTAGGTGAGGGTGCGGATGTCACCCGGTTCGCCTTCCCAGATGATGGCGGCCTTATTCCGGCGTGCGGAAGAGAGGTGGCGGTCCAGGCAGTTGTGCGAAAGATTGAGCTTCCCGCCAACGAACCACTTGGCCCAGGGGGCATCCCATTCCAGGACCTTTTTCCAGGGTTTGAACCATTCGAGTTCACCGGCGATACGGCCCCAGAAACCTTCGGGGTCGCGGTCGGCTTCCTCATAGAGTGCCTCGTATTCGGCGAGGGACTTGACGTGGGCCGCAGACGAGAAGGCGGCGGAGGGCGCGAAGTGGCGCTTCTCGTTCAGGGCGGATTGTATATCGTTTGACGGAGTTTGGTCGGACATGCTGGGTCTTAGGTAATTTTACAGGGTAGGGGTGAGCCGCGATGCCGGTACAATCGATGAGGTGGCAGCTAAATCCAACACACCGGCGATTGTAACCGTTGGCGATCAACTCTATTGGGCTTACGCGAATCTCGCAATGGCTCATGCTGCCGTCGAGAAGGGTACGAGTCGGTATGGTGCCCTGCACTACATGATCCGGAGCAGACTTTACAATGGGCTGAAAAGCGGTTCGATGCAAATCGGAAGGCTGGCTCAGGACGAGCGCCTGAAGATGATTCTTCCCCAGGCCTGCTGCTATTGCGCCAGTACGACGTGTCTTGCCGCCGACCACCTGATTCCGCGCAAGAGGGGTGGTGCGGATACCGGTGACAATCTCGTCTGGGCCTGTCGTTCCTGCAATAGTTCCAAAGGCGCGTGCGATGCGCTGGAATGGCTGGCAAAGCAAAATCGATTCCCCCCTTTGTTGCTTCTGCGTCGCTACCTAAAATTGGCGATCGAGTTCAGTTCGGCGAACGATCTGATGAATGTGCCGTTAACTGAAGCCCCCGAATTACCCTTTGTGCTGACTGCGATTCCGATCCTGTTTCCGCCCCCTGCCGACATGCGACTCTGGGTCGGCTCACTCCTGGAAAGTGCCTGATGAAACCAACAATATCGAAGGAAGCAGAGCTCGAGGGCGCAACGGACCCAGTTCTGGCGATGCGTGGCTTGGGTACGCAACTCTGGATAAACCTAAAAACGGCAGTTGACCTCGGCGGTCGCCCCGCAAGCACTGGAATCCATTGAGGTTGCAACTGCTTCGCACTTCACCAATTTGGTAACAACTGC
>RGPS01000033.1 GCA_010084195.1 Terriglobia bacterium | reverse complement strand
TGCCCGCGCCCTCGGGGCGCGTTGTCGGGTTGGCAACCCGACAGCAGGATGGCAACCTGGGTTACTAACCTGCCCCACAGATGAGAAGGAGCGTGGGCGTCAGCGGGGCATGGAGATTGCTCGCGAGTGTCAGGCTTTGCCGCGACTGGACGGCAGGACCCTTGATGAGATCATCGGGTACGACAACTTCGGATTGCCCGCGTAAATGGTGGATTGATAGCTCTGGTTGATAGCTCTGGTTGATAGCTCTGGTTGATAACTGCGCCCGGGTTGCGATCCGGATCGGGGAGGCGGGGGTCCGGGCGCTCCGGCAAGGGCATGAACCATCCGGCGCAGTTGAACATTCTGGACACGTGCACCTACGCGCTGGCCGCCCGACTAAAGGAACCTCTGCTGTTCAAAGGCAACGACTTTTCGCGCACCGACCTGACACCGGCTCAAACCACCTCCGGCCGATAACGAACTGCCGGAGCCTCCTCCGTCGCCTGTCGCCGACAGGTGCCCGCGCCCTCGGGGCGCGCTGTCGGGTTGCCAACCCGACAGCAGGCTGCCAGCCTGCCCCACTTCAGGCCAGTTCCCTTACACCGCGCGGCTGAGAACGCGGTTCAGACGCTGCACAAACAGGCTCGGATTTTCAACCGGGACGCCGTCAATCAGCAGCGCCTGTTCGAGGAGGAGCCAGGCGGCATCGTTGACGAGGGATTCGTCACTGGAGGCTTCCAGCTTCTTCACGATCTCGTGGTCGGGGTTGATTTCGAGCACGGGCTTCATGGGAGGGAAGCCGGTCTGGCCCATGGACTTCAGCATCTGCTGCATCTTGAGCGTGGGTTCATCTTCATCGGAAACGATGCAGGACGGACTGTCGGCCAGGCGCACAGAAGCGCGAACGTCTTTCACGCTGTCGCCCAAAACGGCCTTGATCTTCTCCAGAAGAGGCTTGAGTTTTTCCGCCGTATCCGCCGTGGCTTCGTCCTTCAGATCCTCTCCGGTGGAGGTCTTGTTGACGGCCTTGAGTTCGATGTCGTTGTACTTCTCGATACCGGAGAAGACAATCTCGTCAATATCGTCATCGAGGATGATGACTTCCATGTCCTTCTTGCGGTAGATCTCCAGCAGCGGTGAACTGCGAAGCACGGATTCTGCGCCGCCAAGGATGTAATAGAGGCCCTTCTGGCCTTCGTGCATGCGGGACTTCACGTCAGCGAGGCTGGTGAACCCCTCCACTTTCGTGGACTTCACCCGAATCAGGTCCAGCAACACTTCGCGGTTGGCAAAATCGCCGTAGAGACCTTCCTTGAGGGGTCGGTTGTACTGAGTGATGAACTTCGCATAGTCTTCCGGACGGCTGGCAGCAACCGTTGCGAGTTCGGACAAAACCTTTTTCACGCTGGCCGTGCGAATGCCGGACAGGATGCGGTTCTGCTGCAGGATTTCGCGGCTGACATTGAGCGGGAGGTCTTCACTGTCGATGATGCCGCGAAGGAAGCGAAGGTAGCCGGGGAGCAGTTCCTTCGAATCATCGGTGATGAAGACGCGGCGGACATAGAGCTTCACCCCGGGCTTGTAGTCGGCCTGGTACATGTCCATGGGGGCAAGGGAAGGCACGTAAAACAGGGTCGTGTACTCCTGGGTGCCTTCCGCTTTGGTGTGGAACCAGAAGAGTGGCGCTTCCCAGTCGCCGGAGATGGTCTTGTACAGTTCCTTGTAATCTTCGTCTTTCAATTCGCTCTTGGAGCGCTTCCACATGGCCGAAGCGGAGTTGATCTGCTCGGTGGCGCGGGTGGTGACGGAGCGTTTTTCTTCTTCGTTCCAGTCGCTCTTGTCTGCGGTGAGGAAGATGGGGAAGGCAATGTGGTTGGAGTACTTTTTTACGATTTCCCGAAGCTTGTAGCTGTTGGCGTAGTCCTTGCCGTTTTCGTTCAGGAACAAGGTTACGGTGGTGCCGGCTACGGCGCGCTCCGCAGGTTCGATTTCGAAACCGCTTTTGCCGTCGGAGGTCCATTTCCAGGCTGCGTCCTCACCGGCCTTGCGGGAGATGACTTCCACGTGATCGGCGACCATGAAAGCGCTGTAGAAGCCGACGCCGAACTGGCCAATCAGGTTGGAGTCGCGTTTGGCGTCACCCGAGAGGCTGCTGAGGAAGTTCTTGGTGCCGGAGCGGGCGATGGTGCCCAGGTGAGCGACCAAATCCTCCTGATTCATGCCAATCCCGGTGTCAGAGATGATCAGCCGGGTGTTGATCTCGTCGAGTTCCAGGTCAACGCGGGGCTCGAAGGAGAGAGACTTGTACGGTTCCTCGGTCAGATTCAGGTACTTGAGCTTGTCGAGCGCATCCGAGGCGTTCGAGATCAGTTCACGGAGAAAGATCTCCGGATGTGAATAGAGGGAGTGGATGATCAACTGGAGCAGTTGATTGACTTCGGTCTGAAACTCTAGCTTAGGCATTCAGTTTCCATTTTACGAAACGCTTCAAAACGAAGTCGCCTTATGTTCGCTATTCTGGAGCGAATGCGCTCCCGCCATGTTGTTCTCCCCGCCCTGGTTCTCTCCGTAGTCAGCACCCTGCAGGCTTCCGAACAGCTGGATCGGTACCTCCACCAGATTTTTGACACCAAAGATTTGCAGGCAAAAGCCTTCGGCCCGGCCCGCTGGATCGATCAGGGAGCGGCCTATACGACCCTGGAGGCGAAGGAAATCGCTCGCTATGACACGGCGACGGGGGCGCGTACCGTCCTGATCGCGGCGGCGGCCCTCACTCCTCCCAAAGCGTCCGAGCCGCTGTCGGTTGATGACTACCACTGGTCCGACGACGCGAAACAGTTGTTGATTTTCACGAACACAAAGAAGGTTTGGCGCAACAACACCCGCGGCGACTACTGGATCCTGAACCGGACCACGGGAGCGCTGAAGAAGCTGGGCGGCGCAGTGCCCGAGGCCTCCCTGATGTTTGCGCATTTTTCCCCGGATGGCACCCGCGTTGCCTATGTCCGGGCTAACAATATCTACGTGGAAGACGTGAAGTCAGGTAAGGTGCGCGCCCTGACGACCGATGGCTCCGCCACCACCATTAACGGCACTTCCGACTGGGTGTACGAAGAAGAACTGGCCCTCCGCGATTGCCTGCGCTGGAGTCCCGACGGAAAATTTGTCGCCTACTGGCAGTTTGATTCGACAGGCGTCCAGCAGTTCACGCTGATCGACAACACCTCCGAGCTGTATCCCAAAACGACCCTGATTCCCTACCCCAAGACCGGCACCAAAAACTCGGCGGTGAAGGTGGGTGTAGTGGCGGCCGCCGGAGGTGCGACGCGCTGGATGAAGATTCCGGGCGACCCGCGCGACAACTACCTGTTTCGCATGGAGTGGGGCGGGAACTCCGATGAACTGGTGATTGGGCAACTGAACCGCCTCCAAAACCATCTTTCCGTCTATCTGGCAAATCGGACTTCCGGAAAGGCGAATATCTTTTTTGAGGACAAAGATGAGGCCTGGGTAGACGTGCGGGTCGGCGGGTTTGAATGGGTAGACAACGGGAAACAGTTGTTGTGGGTGAGTGAGCGGGACGGGTGGCGACATGCTTATCTGGCACCAAGGTCCGGCGGGGCACCGACATTGATGACGAACGCAGCTATGGATATCGAAGGCGTGGCGGGGTTCGATCCCGCAGGGAAGTGGGTCTATTACACCGCCTCGCCGGGCAACGCAACGCAAAACTATCTGTACCGCAGCGACATGGCGGCGCGAATTACCCCGGCCAACCAGCCTGGCAGCCACAGCTACAACATCTCGCCGGATGGCAAATGGGCATTCCACACGTGGTCGTCCTTCGACAAGACACCGACGATTGACCTGGTCAGCCTCCCGGACCACAAGAGCGTGCGCGGCCTGCAGGACAACGCCGAACTACAGAAGAATGCCGCGCCCCTGCTCAACTCCAAAGCCGAGTTTCTGCACGTGACTCTCGCGGATGGAACTGTGATGGACGGCTACCTGATTCACCCCCCGAACTTCGATCCGGCGAAGAAATACCCCCTGATCGTGCATGTTTACGGCGAACCCGCTGCCACTACGGTCGTCGACCGCTGGGGTGGACGCAACGAAACCTTTCACCGGGCCCTGGCTGCGGATGGCTACCTGATCGCCAGCCTGGACAATCGCGGGACACCTGCTCCCAAGGGGCGTGCGTGGCGGAAATCGGTGTATGGCTCGGTGGGCGACCTTTCGTCGAAGGATCAGGCTGAGGCGCTCCGCAAACTCATCGCGGAACGCAGTTATGTGGATTCCTCCCGGATTGGCATCTGGGGCTGGAGCGGTGGCGGCACCAACACGCTGAACGCCATGTTCCGGACCCCGGAACTGTATCAGGTTGGGGTTTCCGTGGCCCCGGTGCCGGACCAAAGGCTCTACGACACCATTTATCAGGAACGCTATATGGGCCTGCCTGCTGTCAATGAAGACGGTTACAAGAAGGGTTCGGCGATCAACTTCGCCGCAGGTCTGCGGGGAAAACTGCTGGTGGTGCATGGCAGTGGGGACGACAATGTACACTTCCAGGGAACCGAGCGCCTGGTGAATAAGCTCATCGAACTGGGGAAACCGTTTGACTTCATGGAGTACCCGAACCGTTCCCACTCGATTTCCGAGGGCAAGGGCACGTCACTGCATATCTATCAGCTGATCTCGCGTTACTTTGAAGAGCATCTGGCACCGGGCGGGAGATAGGGAACCGGGAACTTCGCCATCCCGAACGCAAGGATATGATTGACGGAGGACAAACAATGAAAGGCATCATCCTCGCCGGAGGCACCGGTAGTCGGCTGTACCCCCTGACCAAGGTCACCAATAAGCATCTGCTGCCGGTTTACGACCAGCCGATGATCTACTACCCCATCAAAACCCTGGTGGCGGCCGGCATCACCGACATTCTGATCGTCACCGGAGGCAATAACTCCGGCGATTTCCTGCGCCTGTTGGGCAGCGGCAAAGAGTTTGGTGATATCCACCTGAACTACACGTATCAGGAGGGTGAAGGTGGCATCGCAGCCGCGCTGCGACTGGCCCAACACTTTGCTGGCGAGGGTAAGATTTGCGTCATTTTAGGCGACAACATCATTGATGGCGGGATTCGCGAAGCGGCAGACGCCTTCCGCGCGCAGGAATCGGGGGCACGCCTGCTCCTGAAAGAAGTCACGGATGCGGAACGGTTTGGCGTCGCGGAACTGAAAGACGGGAAGATTGTTGGCATCGAAGAAAAGCCGGAAGCCCCGAAATCCAACTACGCGGTAACGGGAATCTACTTTTACGACACTACGGTCTTCGACAAGATCAGTACGCTGGTACCCTCGCGGCGCAATGAGCTGGAAATTACCGACGTGAATAACGCCTACGTACAGGAAGGCAAGCTCACATACTCCTTCCTTGATGGTTGGTGGACTGATGCCGGAACGTTTGAGTCACTGGCCCGCGCGACTCGCCTGGCAGCCAGTAACGCCGGCCTTGATCTTTCCGAGGCTTAGCGCGCCAGGCTGTTCCGTGGGCGCAGCCGAACCGAGACGCGACGGTAACGGAGCGGCCAGCCCAACTTCGCCCCGCGTGTGCGCGGGAGTAACCACCCGTCAGGGAAGCGGCACGATGCGGCCCCGGCTGTCAGGGTTTGATCGGTTCCGGGAGTGCCGCTCCATCCGCGCGGGGGTCTGATGCCCCGAAGTTAGTCCCGGTCCGCGCGTTGTGCAGGATCGCCTGGCCACGTCCCATTTCCTGGGTAAACTCCCGTCGGATCAGAATTTCATGACCCTGCTCGGAAAGAACCTGCAGGGTGGCGGGCGGTACCCGCACTTCAATCGAAACGTCGCAGCCGGCGGCGCCCCCCTTGGTAAAGCGGGGAGCCTCCATGGACTGCTGGATGTTCATCCCGAAATCCACGATGTTCGAGACGAACTGGGCATGCGCCAGAGGCTGGTTCATGCCGCCCATGATGCCGAAACCGATGCGGGTGTCGCCCTTGTCCATGAAAGCCGGAATGATCGTATGGAAGGGACGCTTGCCGCCCGCCAGGATGTCCGGATCGGTCGGGTCCAGGGTGAACCCCCAACCCCGATTGTGGAGCGGGAAGCCCATTTCTTCCACCGTGACGGCTGAACCCCAGAGGTGAGCCACGCTCTGGATCCAACTGGCCATATTGCCGTCGCGATCCACCACTGTGAGGTAGGTTGTGTCTCCGGACTTGACATCGCCCGGGGTGACCTTACAGTTGGCTTTCAGAGGGTCGATGAGCTTCGCCCTGCGTTCCGCCCAGCCCCTGGAGAGCAGAGTGGCAACCGGAGCCTCGTAGGTGCGCGGATCGGCATCATACTTGCGGAGGTCAGCGAAGGCCAGTTTCGTGGCCTCGATTCGTTTGTGCATTTCGGCGGGACTGAGGGGCCCGGGCGCGGCCGGCATCGTCTGCATAATGTTCAGAATTTCCAGAGCGGCCATGCCCTGCCCGTTGGGAGGGAGTTCCAGCACACGCCACCCCTTGTAGTCGATGGAAATTGGTTTGACCCATTCGGAGGAGTAGCCAGCCAGGTCAGCGGCAGTCAGAGTGCCGCCCTCTGCCGCTGAGGTCTTGAGGATGGCCCTGGCGATATCGCCTTTATAAAAAGCGTCGCGGCCCTGGGTGGCAATCAGGCGGTACGCCTTCGCCAGGCCCGGGTTGCGAAAGACATCACCCACCTGTGGCGGCCCGCCCGTGAGGAAAACTTTAACCGACGCGGGATTCGCGTTCAGCTTCTTAACGTTCACCGGATCGGCCCATTGCTCACGGATGACCTCGGTAACGGGAAAGCCCTTCTCCGCATAGAAAATGGCGTCGTCGAACAGGTCCTTCCAGGGCAGTTTGCCAAAGCGGGTATGCATCATCGCCCAGCCGTCCACCGCCCCCGGCACCGTCACCGTATGAATCCCAACCGTCGGCATTTCCTTGACGTCCTTCCCGGCCAGAAACTGCGGAGTGAGTGCTTTTGGGGCGGGCCCGGAGGCGTTCAGGCCGATGTACTCCTTCGCTTTGGCATCCCAGTAGAGAACGAACAGATCACCACCGATCCCGTCCATCATCGGCTCTACCAGGCCAAGCACCGCATTTGACGCGATGGCTGCGTCGGCAGCGGAGCCACCTTTCGCGAGGATTCGTGCACCCGTCTGGGACGCCAGAATCTGGCTGGTGGCGGCCATGCCCTGCTGCGTGATGGTCAGCGAGCGCGCCTGGTTCCGGCCCCACCCCACTTGAGCGGGAGCAGGAAGGGCAGCCAGGCTGGCAAGGACCATAAGAGACAGGAGGAGCAACGTTGGAGTTCGCATGAGTAGAGTTACCTGAAGGCCAGCATAGCCCAACGTTGTATACTGCTCGACTGGAGAATCAACACCACATGCAACTTCCGGCCACTTTCCGGAGACTCATCTTTCTCACCCTCGCCTGCGCCGCGGCAACCTTCGCGCAACAGGGTGAAAAGCTCTACAAATTTCACTGCGCCTTCTGCCACGGCAAGGGTGACGACGGCATGGCGGCCAACCTGGTATCGCCCAAATTGCCCCATGCGCCTTCGGAGGCCGCGCTGATCAATCTGATTAAGAACGGTATTCCGGGAAGCGACATGCCAGCTTCGCTCGGGATGACAGACGCCGAGATTCGCCAGGTCGCGACCTACGTTCGTGCGCTGGGCCGGTCCGCCCCCCAGCGTGTGCCCGGCGATGCAGCCAAAGGCCAGGCAGCCTTCGGCAAGTCCTGCCGTGGTTGCCATATGGTGAAAGGTAACGGTGGCGTGATGGGCCCGGACCTTTCTGACATCGGTATTCGCCGCAGTCCCGCAAACCTGAAGGCGTCCATTACAGATCCCGACGCCAACATTGTGGCCGGATGGTCCGGTATCACCGTAAAGACAAAAGACGGTAAGACCGCGCGCGGTATCAAGCTGAATGAAGACATGCTGACCGTCCACCTCCGGACGGCGGATGGCAAAATTCAGTCGATTGCCAAAAGCCAGACAACCGGGATTGAACGTGCCGGCGCAAAATCAACCATGCCCGCCTTCAAACAGATGTCGGCTGCCGATCTGGACGACGTCATCGCTTACCTGTTTACCCTTCGCGGAGAATAACCACCCATGAAAACCTTACTGACTTCACTCCTTTTCACGGGCGCACTCCTTGCCCAGACCCCGCAGGCCGGTGCCGATTGGCTGCATTATCAGGGCAACCTGGAAGGTTTCCGCTTTTCCCCTCTGACGCAGGTCACCAAAGCGAATGCAGGCCGCTTGCAGCCTCTGTGGTCCTACCAGATCGACAAGACAGACAAGTTTGAAGCGTCGCCCATTGTCCGCGGCGGCATTATGTACATCAGCGAGCCCCCAAGCGACGTAACCGCCCTTGAAACACGCTCCGGCAAGGTGTTGTGGAAGTATCGTCGGGTCTATCCGGACAATATCCCTACCTGCTGCGGTCGCGTGAACCGCGGCGTCGCCATTCTGGGCGACCGCGTCTACGTCGGGACGCTGGACGCCCATCTGGTGGCGCTCGATGCGTCCTCAGGCAACGTAGTTTGGGACGTGGAAGTAGCCGATTTCCACAAAGGCTACACCTCGACGGTGGCACCCATGATCGTGAAGGATAAAGTGATCATTGGCTCGGCCGGCGGCGAGTTTGGCGTTCGTGGATATCTGGCGGCTTATGACGCGAAGACTGGCAAACAGGCCTGGCGCTTCTGGACGGTGCCCAATGCGGGCGAACCGGGTTCGGAAACCTGGACAGGTCAGAGCCTGAAAACGGGCTCCGCTACAACGTGGGTAACCGGTTCCTATGACGCCGCCCTCAATACCATCTACTGGGGCACTGGCAATCCCGGCCCCGACTGGAATGGCAAATCACGGTTGGGCGACAACCTGTACTCCGACTCCCTCATTGCCCTCGACGCCGATACCGGCAAGCTCAAGTGGCATTTCCAGTTCACGCCGCACGATCTTCTCGATCTGGACGCAACCCAGACGCCCATCCTGATCGATGCCAACTGGAAAGGCCAGCCCCGCAAACTCGTGCTGTTCGCAAACCGGAACTGCTTTTACTACGTTCTGGATCGGGTTACGGGCGAGTACCTTCTGGGCAAGTCTTACGTTCGCCAAACCTGGGCCGAGCCCAACCTGAGCGATAAGGGCAAAGCGACCTGGAGAGCAAATACGCAGCCGACCGAACAGGGCACCCTGGTATATCCAAATTCGCCAGGCGCGACCAACTATCAGGCTCCGGCCTACAGTCCGAACACCAAACTGCACTACGTGATGACGCGTGATGAAGGCGGAGTCTTCTATTCAGGAGACGATACCTACAAACAGGGCAGCTGGTTCCTGGCGGGGCGCTTTATCTCCAAACCCGGCGAAGATGCCACCGGTGGCGTGAAGGCTATGGACCCCATGACCGGGACGCCAAAGTGGACTTTTGAAACCGGACCGTCCTGGTCCGGCGTGCTCGCAACGGCAGGCGGGCTGGTATTCACCGCAATGGCCGACGGCGACATGATCGCTCTGGATGACGCAACCGGCAAGCTCCTGTGGCGTTACCCGATGGGCGGCAAGGTCAACGCCGACCCCATCAGCTACACCGGTGCCGACGGCAAACAGCAGATCGCTATCGCCAGCGGCCATGCGATTTTCGCCTTCGGAATTCGCGATACGCCGCCCATCAACTAACCGCTTAGTCCTGATTGCAAACAGAAGACCCCGTCCCTGTGTCCATTTGATGGTCATGCGGACGGGTTTTCTATTGTTTATTCGGAACGAAGCTCCGTCTGATGTCCAATAGAGGGTATGCTCCGCAAACTTGTACTTTTTGCAACGCTTCTGACCGCTCCTCTTGTTGCACAGTTTTCGGGCCGCCTCACCGGTGTCGTTCTGGACGCTTCCGGAGCACCTGTCTCCAACGCCGGAATCGCCCTCCTCCTCCAGGGCGGCGAGAAAAGCCTGCTCACCACAACCACTTCCGCAGATGGCCAG
This sequence comes from Terriglobia bacterium, assembly GCA_010084195.1. Taxonomy (GTDB): domain Bacteria; phylum Acidobacteriota; class Terriglobia; order Bryobacterales; family Bryobacteraceae; genus BOG-234. The sequence continues at coordinate 28,435 of RGPS01000033.1, read as the reverse complement.
TGGCACATGTCCGGCGTCCGACCAGCCGTTTATGATCTCACCGCCCACGCCCAGGGCTTTGTCATCACAACCCTGCATGGCCTGCCCGTCGATGGTGCACGGGAGACAGCGGTGCCCACCATCACCCTCCAGCTCCCCACTGTGGCTGCCGCAATTGATGTCGAGGGCACCGTCGAATCGGTGCAAACCGGCAGTGCGGAGATTTCGAGCACCCTCACCGCCTCGCAGATTCAAAGACTTCCCGTAGCCGACCGTGACCCTCTCGCCCTCCTGCAGACCCAGGCCGGCGTCTCCTACAACGGCAATTCCGGAACCGTTATCAACGGCATGCGGACCTCTTTTGCCAACGTGACGCTCGATGGCATCAACATCCAGGATAACTATATCCGCGACAATGCCCTCGACTATTCCCCCAACCGACCGTTACTGGGCCAAATCCGGCAGGTAACCCTCGTCAGCTCCAACTCGAACGCCGCAGCCCCCGGTGGGTCAGCCCAGGTGGCCATGGAGACCCCTTCCGGCTCAAACACAATCCACGCCACGGTGTTTTGGTTCAATCGCAACTCTCACTTTTCGGCCAATGACTGGTTCAGCAACCAGAGCGGTGTGGAACGATCCCGCCTGAACCAGAATCAGGCCGGAGCCTCGGTTAGCGGCCCCCTGCAAAAGGACAAACTCTTCCTTTTTGCCAACTACGAGGCTGTCCGCACCAACCAGCAGACACCCACCACCAACACGGTGCTCACCCCCGATGCCAGGTCCGGACTCTTTACCTACCGCGACACGGCTGGCGCTACCCGCAAAGTGAATCTGCTCACCCTGCGGAACGCTGCTCCCGACCCGTATGTCCAGAACCTGCTCGGCCAGGTCCCACAAACCATCAATTCCTTCGATACCGGAGACAGTTCCGCTGCGCTCCTTCGCAACACGGCAGGCTACCGCTTCAACCAGCGAAGCAACGGAGTTCGCGATAACGTGACGGTTCGCGGCGACTACAACCTCTCGGTGCGCCATGTCTTCAGCGGTTCCTCGATCTGGAATCGCGACAATTCCGATGTTGCGGATAAGACTTTTTCCATAATCCCCAAAGAATCGAACCCCAATCACAGCAACTTCGCCTCAGCAGCCTGGCGCTGGACCCCCACCGCAACGCTCACCAATGAATTGCGCGGAGGCTTCAATCTGGCCCCCGGCGACTTCCTGTCCACACAGCAATACGGCCCGTTCCAGGCAACCGGCTTCGCCTTCACCAACCCCGTCGATGAAGGCCGCCCCCAGGGACGTGCCACGAACACCTGGGCCCTGAGCGACAACGCCGCCTGGCAACAGGGGCGGCACTACGTCCAGTTCGGCTTTCACCTCCAGAAAATCCGGGTTCGGGCCTATGACTACGCGGGCACCCTGCCCACCTACACGGTGGGGATGGGAACCGGCCAGGCAGCAATCGTTCGGGCCGATCTGCCCGGCAGCCGGGGCTCCGACGTAACAGCCGCCAACAACCTGCTGGCGTCTCTCGCAGGCTTCGTGGACTCCTATTCACAGGCCTTCAATATCACCAGCCGGAACTCTGGTTTCGTGCCAGGTGCCGCCGAAACCCGAAACCTCCGCCTGGACGAGTACGACATTTACCTCCAGGACAACTGGAAGCCCCTGAAAAACCTGACCCTCACGCTGGGCGTTCGCTGGAACCTGCCCGGAGTAGCCGATGAGCGGGATTCGCTGGGCCTCCTCCCCGTCCTGAAGAACAACGACCCCGTTCAGACCCTGCTTTCCAATGCAACCCTCGATTTCGCAGGAGCCTCCGCCGGACGACCCTGGTACAAGAGGGCGCGGCTCGACTTCGCACCCAACCTGGGCCTCGCCTGGGATGTTTTCGGTAACGGAAAAACAGCCTTTCGCGCCGGCTATTCCATCAACTATGTAAATGACCAGGCTTTGCTCGCGCCCACCACCATGCTGAGCATTAACTCCGGGCTCCGAGGCCTCTCGTCCAAAAGCGGGCTCAGTGGTCGCCTTTCCTCCGGCCTTCCTTCCGTCGTGGTCCCGCAGTACAAAGTCCCTCTGACCGTTGCGGACAACTATGCACTGAACTCTTTCAATACGGTCGGAATTCTGGACCCCGGCCTCCAGACGCCCTACGTGCAGCAGTACTCGGCAGGGATCCAGCAGGAGTTTCTGCATACGGTTTTTGAGGCTCGTTTCGTGGGGAACCATGCCGTCAAGGGATACCGCGCCTTCGACTACAACCAGGTAATCATTCGCGAAAACGGCTTTCTGGGGGACTTCCTGCGCGCTCAAAACAACGGGTACCTGGCGCAGGCGCGAACCGGGACCTTCAACCCTGTCTACAATGCCGCCATTCCAGGCAGCCAGCCTCTGCCGGTTTTTGCACAGCTCCGTAACGGCGGGTCACTCGGGTCCGGGACGGTGCGAAACCTCCTGCAATCGGGCGAGCCCGGAGCCCTCGCCGCAACCTATGCCGAAAATGGGACCAACGGCACCGTTGCCTTCTTCGCGAATCCTTATGCCCTGGGTGCCGACATCCTGAACAACTTCTCCCATTCGAGCTACAACTCTGTGCAGCTGGAAGCCCGGCACCGTTCCCGTTCCGGCTTTGATTTCACAGTAAATTACACTTTTTCGAAGGTACTCTCCGATGCAGCGGGCGACTCCCAAAGCCGCATCGAACAATTCCTCGACATTAAGAACCCGGGCATCGAGAGGTCACGCGCTAATTTTGACCTCAACCATGCTTTCAAGGCCTCCGGCGTCTTTGACCTGCCGGTCGGTGCAGGGCACAGGCTGCATTTGTCCCGCCTCGACCGTGTCGTTTCCGGCTGGAGCCTCGGCAGCATTGCCTCCTGGCAATCAGGAGCTCCTTTTTCGATTCTCTCCGGACGCGGAACCCTGAATCGCGCCGATGGCTACCGCTCCTACTACAACACTCCCAATACCACCCTGACAGGGGGCCAACTCAGCGACGTTGTCCGGTTTGAGATGACAGGCAACGGCCCGTACATCGTGGCTCAGTCGGCCATCAATCCAGGTGACGGTTCAGGAGTGAACGCGGATGGCGCTGCGAACTTCCGGGGCCAGGTCTTTACCAACCCCGGGGCCGGGACCCTGGGAGCTTTACAGCGTCGCTATTTCTCCGGTCCGAAGCGTTTCAGCTACGATGTGAGCCTGCAAAAAACACTTCGGATCACGGAACATCAGGCTGTTGAGGTACGGTTGGATGGTCTCAACGTCTTCAATCACCCGACATTTTGGGTGGGTGATCAGGACATCAATGGCTCTACCTTCGGCGCGATTTCGAGTATGCTCACGTCGCCCCGCGTGTTACAGTTCGGGCTGAAGTATCAGTTTTAGATGCCATGTTCTCCCGACACACCGTCCGCCTGAAGCCTGCCCTTTTTGAACGTGCTGCCGCCAGTGCCGGGGCAGCCGGATACAGTTCTGTGGATGAATTCGTGGCGCATGCCGTCGAGAAGGAACTGGCGCGACTGGACGCCGGAATTCCTGCAGCCGAAGCAGCCGAGGTAGAAAAGCAGCTTCGGGGTTTGGGCTATATCGAATGAGGGCTTTTCAGTTGATCCTTTGCGGGCTGTTGTACGGCTTCGCGACCGGTTGGCTCTTCCATCGTTACTCGAACCAGCCGGCCCTCCGGAGAGCGCTGAATCGCATAGTCGCCCATATCCTCGAATTCAGGCTGTTTATCGACGAACCCCGCCTCATCTTCCGGGCGCAGCGAGAGCTGATCCGGGCAAACCTTGGCGTGTTACGAGCAGTGGCAATCCCGCTGCTGGCAGCAACAGCGCTGCTGGCTGTCGTGTGGGTACCGCTCCAGTCACAATTTGGGAAAGCACCGATGGAAGCAGGAGACGTACTGCTCGCCAGAGTGGAGTCAGTGGCAGATGGAATCGACCTGGTGACCCCGTTCGGAGTTGCGATAGAAACTCCTGCCCTCAGATTACCCACAGAAGCTGCCACCGTTTGGCGGGTCCGCATCCTGAGCCCCGTCTCGGGGGAATTTCGAACAAGTCCGCACGGACCTTCGGTAGAGCTCAGTCAGGCACCAGCAACCTTCTTCGGCATGCCCTGGTGGCTTTTTTATGGAATTTCCGCAACAGTCGCTTCCTGCGCAACTATGCGACCAGGGTCGCAGATTCGGCCATGAGAGGAGTAAGTGCCGGTCGATGCCGCAACTGTACCCCAAGCAGAAAGACAACATTCGACGCACGAAAGGCTTGTACAGTTGATGCACCAGTGCGAGCCTGGAGTTCATGGAGCCTTCTCGCGATAAATCCGGTTCGCTCTTCCCGGGGAAAATGCTGGTAGATGAGAACTGAGGCACCAGTGGCAAAGGTAGCTTCCACTTCAGGCCAATACAAGTATTTCGAAGACCCTCGATGCCCCGGCCTCGGCTGGCATTCCAGACCATTGTCGGGATCGAAGAACACAAGATCGCGGTCATAAAAAAGCTGTCGGCACTCACCGAAATACGCGTTCCTGCCAGTGCGATCATCCGGAAGAATCCGGGCCTGGAACACGGCGTCGCCAAGAACGCCTGACTTCTGTATACGCCGGACTGAGCGCTCGTTGTCGCGATGAATGGCGGTGCGCAGCCAATCGAAGAGCTCTGGATCTCTGTGCCGATGACGGTCAGGCTGAGCCAGGTACCCCAAATGTCGTCCGTCGGTGCGTCCATCCGGCTTAGTTAACATCCAGCACACCCCGAGGCTCAAACCAACGTGGCTGAGAGACCGCAGCAGGCAATACTTGGCGTAGTCGTTGACATCCCCAAAATATTGGTCTTTCATTTCTTGATCAGCATCGCTAACTGGTCAGCCGCCAGCAGTTTGCGCAGGTGGGATGGGAACACTTTCCCCCATGCTTCTTTGGTATAAGGCAGACCAGCTTTCCATGCAGAGGTTGAACGCTCATGCGGTTTCTTCAGTGGCCAAATAAACGTATCCATGCCGGCGCTTATTGTGAGCCCGGAGCGTGTGACAGGAAGACGTCCAGCCTTGGCGGTTATCTCTTGAGCGATGTCGATTACGAGCGATGTGTCAGATTGCGCGTAGGGTCGGCCCATTGCACTAACAAACGACTTGCCATGCAGGTACTCGACAAAAGCGGCGTACCCAACGCCAAGAGCCTGCCCTTTGTTCGACGAGCCAACCAGAAAGTGAAAGAGCCGAACGCCTCGCTCGAAACCCGATGCATCAGGGTGCAGGGTGTTGGGAGATCCGCTGCGGGAATTGGTGATCGTTTGGGCCGGGCGCGACGACCGTACTACCGGGTCGTTTAGCACCTGAACATTCCGTTGTCGAAGTCGCAGGGCTGCCAGCCCAGGGGCACCTGTTACCTCCAGGACTAGTTCTATGGTCTCCAGAGCCCGATCAACTTCACGGTCAGAGAAGGCTTCCTGATGAGCATAAGCATTGCGCGTAGTCCGAACTTCCGCCAGCAGATTCCGCTCTTTGGGACTTCTGAGCTTCACAAACCCCTGATGTCGCCTGTCGAGAAGTATGGCAACAAGGGCCTGTACATCTAGGTTCAGCTCTCCTGAGTTATTTTGCTGCCAGTCCGCTAAACTTTCGCGGGCCTTCTGCTGCCAGTTGCCTGGATAGAGACGTACCAGTTCCTCGCGGACCAAAGGAGCGAGGGCAATACGGAAAGCATCCAACGCTCGACCGACTACTTCCAGATTTGAGAATTCCATCTTGTGAACAGATAACTATCCACGACCAGGCGGCCAAGCAGGAAGCCGCTTCCCGCTTACCGAACCAAACAAGGTTTCTTCGGATCAAACTTCCAGCCGGGAATCAGATATTGCATCGCCACCGCATCATTCCGTGCCCCCAACCCCATGCCCAGATATACCTGATGCGCCGCTTCCACTTGCGCCATATCAATCTCAACACCAAGCCCTGGCTTGTCCGGCACGGTTAACAACCCTCCCTGAATCCGGAAAGGCTCCTGCGTCAGGCGCTGGCCATCCTGCCATATCCAGTGGGTATCAATGGCCGTGATCTTGCCCGGGGCCGCCGCCGCCACATGCGTAAACATCGCCAGCGAGACATCGAAATGATTGTTCGAGTGCGAGCCCCACGTCAGGCCCCACTCATTGCACATCTGAGCCACGCGAACCGACCCCTGCATGGTCCAGAAATGGGGATCCGCCAGCGGGATATCCACGGACTGCAACTGAATCGCATGTCCCATCTCCCGCCAGTCCGTCGCGATCATGTTCGTCGCCGTCGGCAGCCCCGTCCCCCGCCGGAACTCGGCCATCACTTCCCTGCCCGAGTAGCCATTTTCGGCACCACACGGGTCCTCTGCGTAGGCCAAAACATCGTGCTGATCCCGACAGAGGGCAATCGCTTCGCGCAGGCTCCAGGCACCATTCGGATCCAGCGTGATGCGGGCTTCGGGGAAACGCTCTGCCAGCGCGGTCACAGCCTCAATTTCGGCCTCGCCGCTGAGAACACCACCCTTGAGCTTGAAGTCATTGAACCCGTACAACTCCTTCGTGGCTTCCGCCAGACGGACCACGGCTTCGGGCGTCAGCGCTTCTTCATGCCGGAGCCGGAACCAGTCATTGGCAGCCTCGGGCTCACCGCGGTAGGCGAGGTCCGTCTTCCTCCGGTCCCCCACGTAGAACAAGTAGCCGAGAGCCTCCACCTGTTTCCGCTGCTGGCCCTCTCCGAGGAGCGCCGCCACCGGCACTTCCAGATGCTGGCCCAGTAAATCCAGCAGCGCAGCTTCGAGCGCTGTCACCGCGTGGATAGTCGTCCGGAGATCGAACGTCTGGTTGCCCCGCCCGCCCGAATCACGATCCGCAAACTGGCGCCGAACCGAGCCCAGAATGTTGTTCCAGGCACCGATCGGCTGGCCCACCACAAGGGGCGTCGCATCTTCCAGGGTTTGTCGGATGCGCTCGCCGCCGGGCACCTCGCCGACACCTGTATTACCCGCCGTGTCCTTCAGGATGACCAGGTTACGCGTGAAAAATGGCCCATGGGCCCCGCTCAGATTGAGCAGCATGCCGTCATGCCCGGCCACGGGGATCACGGCGAAAGACGAGACTTTCGGTGTAGTAGAGATTCTCTGATTCTAGCAGTTCGGCCAAAACCCGGTCCCGCGCTGCCAGGAACTTTATTCCGATTGTTTTCAGCGGCTTGACAGGCGTACGCCGAGATCTTGCACAACCGAACAGCCAGAATGCAACCGAGGACAACACGAATGATTGTTACAGCAAAAGGCCGCGTAAACGTAACCACGCCGGGTACCCCGACCGCGCTCTCCACTGACCAGAGGGTCACAGCCAACCGGCTGTTCTTTCAGGTAATTCCCGGCCTGACCGGCAAGACTTATGTCGGCGTACCGGGCATGAATAAATCCACGCTTGCGGGAGTAATCCGCATCCTCTGGCCCAACTCGGCCGGAGGCTTTTCGGAAACCTTCACCGTGGAAGCACAGGAGGGCACCGATGGGATCCGGCTGCTCGACTACGTGATCGACGCGGATGTGGCGGGCGAGGGACTACTCGTCAGTTACTGGACCGAATAGGTGAAGAAGGGGCCCGGACCTACCGTTAAGGGCCCCTGTTCTTCACGGAGCTGACGGCATCGCGCACAGCGTCCGCCTGGACAGGCGCACCCGAACCGGAGCGTGACATACTTATCCTGAAATACGATTCGGCAAGTGACCATTTGCCACTGCCACGAAAGGCGGCGTTTTAGTAATGAGAAATAAAGGCATCCCGGGAATTTGCGCCGGGCTGGTGTCCGTGTTGTTTATCGGAACACTCTGTATCGAAGCTCAGAATCAGCCAACAGAACCGACGTTTCCATTTGGTGCCGTGTATTTCCGTAAATCCAATCCGCCGGAACAGGATTGGGAGCGCGATCACAAGACCGCCGCACAACTGGGGGTGAATGTTTTCCGCCATTGGTTCATGTGGGGCTCGATCGAGACCTCGCCCGGTAAATATGACTGGCGTGACTACGATCGCATGGTGGATCTCGAAGCTCAAAATCACATCCGCGTCATCATTGCCGAAAGAATTGACAGTTTCGCGCCCGAGTGGATGTGGGATCAATTCCCCCGCAGCCGTCAGATCGACTCGCAGGGTAACAACCTGTTTCCGACCGTTGACGGCAGCAGCGCCACTGGCCGCGCGCCCATGTGCCTCGACAACGACGACGTCAAGGCTTCCGCCGGGAAGTTTCTAACCGCCCTTGTGGAGCGCTACCGCAGTAACCCCGCCGTTATGGGTTACGACGTTTGGAACGAAGGCTCCGTACCCGAGTGCTGGTGCCCCGCTACGCAGGCAAAGTTCCGCGAGTGGCTGAAGGCAAAGTACGGCACCCTGCAGGCGCTCGAAAAAGCCTGGCATCGCTATAGCTTGGGCGATTGGTCAACGGTTCATCCACCCCACGGAACCTCCGGCTACGCCGATTCCCTCGACTGGCTGGAATTCAGAAGAGATAACGCGATTCGCCTCCTGCAATGGCGGACCGGGCTGATTCGTGCACTGGACAAAAAGAATAAGGTCACAGCCCACGGAACCGCCTCCCTGTCCGACGTGGAATGGCGCATGGCAGCCGAAGTCGACAGTTTTGGGTACACCTGGGTAGCCTCCCGCCATTCCGGGGAACCGTGGGAACAGTTCAGCGCGGTCGATTTGGCCCGGGGCGCTTCACGGGGCAAGGCATTCTGGCACGCGGAAGCCGAAGGTGGAAACCTCTGGCTGCAGCCGCAGGTACTGAACCGTCCCCTGGAGGACGGGCGAAGTTCGAACGAGAACGACATCCGCCTGATGAGCCTCATCGACATGGCTGGCGGCGCTTCCGGCATTTTGTTCCCCCGCTGGCGTCCCCTTCTGAACGGGCCACTTTTCGGGGCGTTCGGGCCGATGGGGATGGATGGCTCGGTCACGCCACGCGCGGAAATGGTCGGCAAGCTGTCAACATGGACCAACGCGCACCCGGAGATCTGGAAATCGCGACCAGTCCGGGGCGATGTCGGGATCGTGTATATCCCGGAGGCGGCTGACTTCAACGTGGTGCAGGGCGGCGCGGCGGGGACTGGTCGCGGGGGAACGATCGCGGGTGCCTATCGGCAGTCACTGGAGGGCGCATATCAGGCGTTCTTTGATTCGAATGTCCAGGCCGACTACGTTAGTTTGGGCGATATCGGCCAGTATCCCCTCGTCTACCTCGTGTACCCGGAAATGCTGAAGAAGTCCACTGCGGACAAACTTCGCGACTACGTAGTGCGAGGTGGCAAGTTAGTCAGCGAGGGTACGCCGGGGTACTTCGGAGATGGCGGCACCGCAGGTACGGTTCAGCCCAACCTCGGTTTGGATCAATTGTTCGGCGCTCGCGAGGCGTACGTTCAGTTCACACCGGACCTTCTCAGCAACCTGCAACTAACCGTGCAAGGCAAACAAATTGGGGGCGGATACTTCCTCCAGGAGTACCGCCTGACTGGCGGCCAGACAGCCGGCAACTACGCGAACGGACATATTGCCGCTGTTGAGAACACTACGGGAACCGGCAAAACGCTTTTGCTTGGCACTTTCCCGGCCGGAAACTATTATCGAAACCATACCGCAGCGACCCGCGAGTTCTTTCGCGGTCTTCTGACCTGGGCGGCAGTCCGGCCACAGGTGCAGTCGAGTGATCCTGAGGTCCGCGCCAGGCTCCATCAGGGGGCAGGCGGGACCTACCTGTGGATTGTGAATCCGACCCGCGCTCCCAGGCAGGCGAAGATCTCGCTCCCTGCGGCTTTTCAGAAGGCGACGGAGCTATGGCAGGAGGGAATCGCACCTCCGGCTTTGACCGCCGGCACGGTGACAACAATAGTGGCGGCTCGCAGCGCCGCAGTCATTCGGCTGGAGTGAAATGTCGCCACCGCCCCTGTGATATCAATAACCTGAATCTCAAAAAACGGATGACCCAGATATGCGACCCCGCCTGATGTATCTCTCCCTGTTCTGCGCCCTCGGCGCGTGCGTTGCTGCAATGGCGCAATCGCCTGCCGCCACACCACCGGCAAAGAAATCAGACAGACCCGCAACAGGCCCGAACAAGTCCCGGTTTGCCCCGACCTATAAGGTTTACCGCACAACCGAAGGCCAGCCGATCGACGGGAGTCCGCTCGAAAAGAAGGACAACAAGCCCCTTTTCCCTGAACAAACGCGCGCGCCCTATCGAGCGACCGCACCTTACAAGCTAACCACTCTTACCAACAGCCTGTCCGCGCCGTGGAGTCTGGCTTTTCTTCCCGACGGGAATATCCTGATCACAGAAAGATTGCCCGGTGCGCTGCGCATCCTGAATCGGGAGGGCGTGCTTTCAAAGCCCTTGCCCGGCCTGCCTCCCTTATCGTCTGAGCCCCAAACCGGCCTGCTCGACGTCGCGCTGGACGTGGATTTCGCAACAAACCACCGAATCTATTTCACCTTCTTCGGCTACGCGAACCGAGTTGTGGGACCAACCAACGTGGCACGGGCGCGGCTGAACAACAACACGCTCACTGACGTGACCGTCATCTTTCGGTCCCTACCTTCAATGCCGAATGGGTCAAACCTGGCGGCCGGTACCAAGACCGGGGGCCGCATTGCAGTCGACCGGGACGGAACGCTGTTTGTAGCCATCGGGGACCGTGATGCCGGCGGACCGAACCCGTGGGACGTGGCCCAGAAGCTCGACTCGCACCTCGGCAAAATCATACATATCACGCCGGAGGGCAGGCCGGTAGCGGGAAATCCATTTATCGGCACGCCCGGCGCCCTGCCGGAGATCTGGGCCACAGGTCAGCGCAGCCAGGAAGGTTTAGCCTTTGACCCGGCCACACATCGCCTGTGGGAGACGGAGCATGGTCCGCGAGGCGGCGACGAGCTCAACCTGATCGTGAAGGGTAAGAACTACGGTTGGCCGGTAATTTCACACGGCATCGACTATGCCGGAGCCCCGATTGGGGCCGGGATTGCGGCAAAAGAGGGCATGGAGCAGCCGGTCTACTATTGGGATCCGGTGATCGCAGCGTCGGGCCTGGCCTTCTACCAGGGAAACCTGTTCCCGGAATGGAAGAACAGTGTCTTCGTGGGAGGGCTAGCCGGGACGGTGTTGACCCGCCTCACTCTGCGAGAGGGGAAGGTAGTCGGCGAAGAGGCTTTGTTATCGGATCTGCACGAACGAATTCGAGACGTCCGCGTGGGCCCGGATGGTGCCGTCTATGTGCTGACCGACAGTGGCACTTCGGTAATTCAGGACAACACACCGCCGACCAGTAAGTTGCTGAAGCTGACACCGAAATAGCGCATTCCTACCCGCATCTGGGGAAGAAATTTGGTGGGCCCTCCGGGACTTGAACCCAGAACCAACGGATTATGAGTCCGCTGCTCTAACCATTGAGCTAAGGGCCCTTTGCTTTCAAAGCAAAAGCGTTACCAATTCATCCTTACGGACGTTTGCGAAACGGTCGATTGGGAGGACGTCCCTGACCGCCGCCAAACGGTGGACGACCACCGGATGGCCGGGAGTCGCCACCTGGACGAGGCCCCCGATCTTTCCATTCTCCACCACCGGGCCTGTCGCCGCCACCAAACTTCGGCGGCCCATCGGGACGATTGCCCTGATAGCCACCCGGCTTAAACCCAGGCCGATCTCCACCAAACGAGGGACGATCACCCTGCGGACGATCGCCGAAACTCCGTCGCGGAGGCCCATCGCCGTCAAAACGGCGAGGCGGCCTGTCTCCACCAAAAGACGGACGATCCCCTTGCGGACGACCACCACCATACGCGGGACGATCACCTTGCGGACGACCACCACCATAGGCCGGACGATCACCCTGCGGACGACCGCCACCAAAAGACGGACGATCACCCTGCGGACGATCACCGCCATACGCCGGACGATCCCCTTGCGGACGACCGCCACCATACGCCGGACGATCTCCCTGCGGACGACCACCACCGTAAGCCGGACGATCACCTTGCGGACGACCACCACCGTACGCCGGACGATCACCTTGCGGACGACCACCACCGTAAGCCGGACGATCTCCCTGCGGACGACCACCACCGTAAGCCGGACGATCTCCCTGCGGACGACCAGCACCGTAAGCCGGACGATCACCTTGCGGACGATCACCCTGCGGGCGGTCATAGCGAGGACGATCCCCACCATAAGACGGCCGGTCACCCTGTGGCCTGTCAAAGCGCGGGCGGTCCCCATACGGCGGACGATCACCCTGCGGCTTCGTGTACAACGGCTGATTCGGTTCCGGCTTGCGGAACACCTTCGGGACCGGACGATCCCCGCCACCAAACGCACCGGCCGTCGGGGTCTCTGCGGAAGGCGTCGCCTCGGCATCGCCCGCGCTCTCGGTAGAAACGTCTGCTGCCACCACACCCTCGGCGGGCGGCATAACCACCGGCTCCGAGCCATCTGCTGCAGCCATGCCGGCACCGGCCTCAGTAACCGCATCGTCAGCCAACGCTTCGGCGACAACGGGCGCGGCAACCACAGGAACCACTACCGGCGCAACCACAGGCACGATCACCGGCGGCTCCACCTTCATCAGCGGAGCCCGCATCGCAGGCCGACGTTCCGGCTCCAGCCAATCTTTCTTCCCGGCTTTCTTCAGCTTCGAAACGGCCAGCTTGTCGGCTTCATCATCGGCCAGACGCGCAACTGCGGCATCTGTACGCACGATTTCATCGGCCACCATGGCCACGGCACGCATGGCCTTCACATCGTGGACGCGGATAATGTCTGCGCCATTCACGATCGCCACTGCCACTGCAGCAGCCGTGGCGTAACCCAGTTCCTGCTCGCCCAGAGCCAGCAGGAAGGCCTTCCGCGACGCGCCTACCATCACGGGATAATCGAGCGCCACCAGGCGACCCAACTGCGCAATGATCTCGGAATTCTGTTCCTTACGCTTACCGAAGCCCAGGCCCGGATCGAGCGCAATGCGGTTCTTCTCCACGCCTGCCATGCGAGCCCGGCTCGCCATCGCTTCCAGTTCGCGGACCACCGTTCCGGCTACGTCCGGAATCGGCCCCAGCCGACTCCACGTCTCGGGAGTGCCCCGCATGTGGTTTAGAATCAGTCCCGCATCGCCCGCTGCGGCAACTTTTGCCACGTTCGGATCAAACGTCAGACCACTCGGGTCATTGACGATTTCGACGCCGTACTCAAAGGCGCGTTCTGCGATCTCACTCTTATACGTATCGATCGACAGGGGGATTCCCAGCTTGTTACGCAGACGCTTGAGCACCGGCACAAGCCGCTGCCATTCTTCGTCTGCTGAAATTCGCTTCGCGTCAGGACGCGTCGATTCAGCGCCGATATCGATGATATCGGCGCCGTCCTCCTCCATCTGCAACGCCCGGGCATAAGCCCGGTCGGGGTCCATAAACTGGCCCCCATCGGAGAATGAGTCCGGTGTTACGTTCAGGACGCCCATCAGGATCGTCTTGTCGCCCAGCTGCAGTTCAGTACTGCGCAGCTTCCAGTAGCGGATTTTACGGTGAATTGCCAAACTACCAGTTTCCCACGCCCAAGCCCTGAAAATGACAGAATTCAGCAATTTTTCCGCAGGCAGGGCCGATACTCCCCGGAAGCACGTCTCAAAAGAGGCTTTTGCGGGCCAAATGTTCCGTTTCGAATCGATTGCCGAAATGGAACAAAATCACGGCTAAAGAAATTGCCCCCTGTGTCCGATTTGTATATCAGTACATGTCAAGCATCTCCAATAGCGGCGACGAGAGTCTGGCGGGCGCCAGCATTTGCCTGATTCCCGGGACGTCGGAATTAAGAAATCTCCTGGCTGGCACCCTTGCCGAGCACAATCTTTTTTTTGAACGGCGAGGTGGCATGCTGGCCCTGGTAGGCCCTAAAGATCCAGCCGAGGCCGTGGAGCTGCTCCGGCACAGCCTCAAGGACGCCGACCGCAGCAACGTCATGGTCGCTTCCATCGGCACTTCCGGTTTCCCGGAACAGCGGTCACTCGATGACTGGTGGCGCATTCGCGAAACCGCTTGGTTCGAACACGCCATCACCAATCCCTTTGAGCCGGGAGATCCCGAATCGAGAGGGCCAGCCTTCAGTATTTGGTTCCAGCCTGTGGTCGATACCTCGAACAACCGGGTCTTCGGCCACGAATGCCTCACCCGGGCTCACTCCGGCACACGAGAGACACCGCGGCGCTATTCAGCTGCGGAGATCCTCGATGCCGCCTGGCTGCGGCGACGGGAACGGGACCTCGACAACAAACTGCGACAACTGGCGATCAGCGCGGCCGCCAGATGGAGCGGGGCAGGCAACTTTTTTATCAATTTCCTGCCGCATACCGTCTTCGAACCCGGCATCTGCCTGGCCGACACGCTGGCAGCCCTGAAGCATTCCCTGCTGCCACCCCGACGCTTCGTGTTCGAGGCCGTCCACGGTGCAGGCAACGATCACGGACATCTCGCCTCCATCGCCGCAACCCTCCGGGAACGGGGCTGCCAGTTTTCGTTGGACGACCTTAGCCTCGCCAACGGAGGGCTCCGTCTGCTCCGCGAGCTGAAACCCGACTACGTCAAGCTCGCCTCCACCCTGATGGGCGACGTTGAATCATCCGTCTGCGCCTACGCTATCCGGCGAATCGTCGAGGAGGCTGACCTCTGTGGCACAAGGGTGGTCGCAAAAAACGTGGAGGATGCCCGAACCGTCGAGAATCTGTGGCTTCTCGGGGTCCGCTTCATGCAAGGCTACTTCTTCGGGCGTCCGGCCCCGACACCAGTGCAACCGAAGCAGGATCTGCTGAAGCTGTCGCAGGCCCTCGAAGACCAGCCCACCCTCGCCCTGAACTATCGAAACTAATATGTCGCTGAACCCCGGGCCGTTCGCTACCCGCCCGCTCGCTGGTCTGCCCGTTCGCGGCTCTGCCCATTCGCGGCTTTGCCCGTCCGTTAACCTGCCTGCCCGTCCGCTAACCTAAAAGTTGGCCCACTCTCCTTCTTCTCCCGGCGCAATCTACACCCAACGCCTGTCAGACCGCTCGGCCTCCCTCACCACGCTGGAGAGGCGGCGACGACTTCTGGGCTGGTCGCGCCTCGCCGCAGCGGCAATTATCCTCCTGGGGATCTGGCTCGCCATCCAGTTGTGGATGCCGCTCTGGTGCGTACTGTTTCCCATCCTGCTCTTCATTTTTCTCGTCCTTCGTCACGCAAAGGCGGATCGGGCAGCCATCCGCATGCGGCGCGCCATTCATTTCCATGAGCGTGGCCTCGCCCGTCTCGAACACAGATGGCAGGGGATCGGCGAACCGGGCGACCGCTTCTCCGATCCCCGGCATCCCTACGCCGCAGACCTCGACATCTTTGGCCGCGGCTCGCTGTTTCAACTCCTCTCCACCGCGCGAACGCGGGGAGGCGAAGCCCGCCTCGCTTCCTGGCTGAGTGGCCCGTCCCCCATCCCCGAACTACGGGCCCGCCACCAGGCGATCTCGGAACTCCGGCCCCTGCTCGACCTGCGCGAACAACTGTCAATCCTCGGCGAGGACTTCCGTACCGGCGTCAACCCCGAACACCTGATTCAGTGGGCCGCCGCTCCAGCCAGACCTTTCGCGAAATGGCAACGCCTCGCCGCCCTGCTCCTCTCCCTGGTCGCCGGCACCGTGCTGCTCTGGTGGTTCTCCACCTCTTTTATGGGACTCGAGGCCCGCCTCGCGCTCATCGCCATTGCGGTCGTGGAAGGCCTTTTCTCCAGCACCATCCGCGACCGGGTGCTGCCGATCATCCACGGCCTCCACGAGCCCTCCCATGACCTCGATCTGCTCGCCGGCATCCTCACCGAACTCGAAGCCGTTTCGCTCACCTCGCCCCACCTCACCGCCATGCAGGCCTCCATTCGCCCCCCGAATGGCGAACCAGCCTCTGCACGTATCGGCCGCCTCAGACGCCTGCAGGAATTGCTCGATTCGCGCGACAACATCGTGGTCCGCATGTTTGGCCCCCTGTTGCTCTGGGGTACCCAGACAGCCATGGCCATTGAGCAGTGGCGAACCGAAAATGGTGCCTTCGTCCCGCAATGGCTGAATGCCGTGGCCGAAATCGAAGCCCTTTCTGCATTGGCCGGCTACGCCTACGAGCATCCCGAAGACCCCTTCCCCGAGTTTTCCGACACTCCCGGAATCTCCGGAGAAAACCTGCGCCACCCCTTAATGGATCCGGCCCGCGCCATCCCCAACAACATCGCCCTGAACGCCCCCCTCGGCCTCTACGTCGTCAGCGGCTCGAATATGTCGGGCAAGAGTACCTTTCTGAGAACGGTCGGGACGAATGCTGTCCTCGCACTGGCCGGAGCGCCCGTCCGCGCCACGCGCCTTTGCCTCTCCCGGCTCTCCCTGGGAGCCTCCATCCGCACCGTGGACTCCCTCGAAGAAGGTATCTCCCGCTTCATGGCTGAACTTCTTCGGCTCCGCCAGATCCTGGAACTCCCCGCCCCGGCCTTCTTCCTGCTCGACGAACTTCTCGCTGGCACCAACTCCCACGACCGGGCTATTGGAGCGTCGGGGCTCGTCCGGGCCCTGCTCGCAAGAGGTGCCATCGGCATCACCACCACCCACGACCTTTCACTCGCCCGCGTGGCAGACGAACTGGCGCCCGCAGCCATCAACGTCCACTTTGAAGATCGCCTGGAAAACGGCAAGCTCATCTTCGACTATCAGATGCGCCCCGGCGTGGTTCAGCGCTCGAACGCGCTGGACCTGATGCGCGCAGTCGGCCTCGACGTCTAAGACCTACCGCCGGATATGATGTTCGAGTGCTGAAAACGCTCGCGCTCCTCACGCTGACCGGCCTCTTCGCTGGCGCTCAATACGACGAGCCCCTCCGGCCGCAGTTCCACTTCTCCCCGCAGACCAACTGGACCAATGACCCGAATGGCCTGGTCTGGTTCGACGGCGAGTACCACCTCTTTTACCAATACAATCCCCAGGGTGACACCTGGGGCCACATGAGCTGGGGCCACGCCGTCAGCCCCGATCTGCTCCACTGGCAGGAACTCCCCGTCGCCCTTCCTGAGGAAAACGGAGTGATGATCTTCACCGGCTCTACCGTTGTGGATGAGCACAACACGAGCGGCTTCTGCACCGATGGCAAGCCCTGTCTCGTCGCCATCTACACAGGCCACACGCCCAAATCCGGCTCCGGCTCCGCACTGCAAACCCAGAACCTCGCCTGGAGCAACGACCGGGGCCGCACCTGGGCCAAATTCGCCGCAAATCCCGTCCTCGACCTGAAAATGGCGGACTTCCGCGACCCCCACGTCTTCTGGCACGCCGCCAGCCGTCGCTGGATCATGGCCGTCGCCCTCCCCAACGAACACAAAGTCCTCTTCTACGGAGCCCCCGACCTTCGGCACTGGAGCAAACTCAGCGAGTTCGGCCCTGCCGGAGCCCCCGCCGGACAGTCGGCCGGACAGTGGGCCGGACAGTGGGAATGCCCCACGCTGGTCGAACTCCCCGTGGACGGCAGCCCGACCCGCACCCGTTTCGTACTCAAGATCGGCCTGAACCCCGGCGCGCTGCAGGGCGGGTCCGGAGAACAGTACTTCGTCGGTACTTTCGACGGCACCAAATTCACCAACGACAACAAGGAGGCCACCACCCTCTGGACCGACTATGGCAAGGACTGCTACTGCGCCCTGGTCTTCAACGGGCTCCCGAAAACACAAGTGCCCGTCATGCTCGGCTGGATGAACAACTGGCAATACGCAGGAAAGGTTCCAACCGCACCGTGGAGAGGCCAGATGACCCTGCCCCGCCAGTTGGGCCTGAAGACCACACCCGCCGGCCTCCGACTCATCCAGCAACCCGCCGCAGGACTCTCCAGCCTCCGCGGCGAACGTTTCGGCTGGACCGGCCAGAACCTGCAGGAACTCAATACGGCCCTGAAGGCAAAATCCGGCACCGGCTACGAATTGCAAAGCACGTTCACGCTCGGAGACGCCACCAAAGTGGAATGGAAGCTACTCTCGTCCGCCACCGGATGGACCACCGTCGGCTACGACAAAACCAAAGGCGAACTCTATATCGACCGAACCAAATCCGGCAATACGGGCTTCCACAAGGACTTCCCCGGTAGTGTCACAGCGCCCCTAAACGTGCCCGCCACCGGCATCCTCAAGCTCCGAATCGTCGTAGATCGTTCCACCCTGGAAGTCTTCGCGCAGGACGGCCTGGTCGCCATGACGGATCTGACCTATCCACCGGTCGGCGCAAGTAATATTGAGCTCATCGCTGACGGTCCCGCACCCCGCCGCACCGAAGTCGAACTCTGGCCGCTCACGTCTGCGTGGCGGCGGTAACGAACCCGAGGATAGTCACCAGCCCGCGCCACCAGGGCTTCCGGCCGGTCGGCATTACCCACGCAACCTCCCCTTCCAGCGGCACGGTCATGCTCCCGCGCTCGACATAGTTCCGGAAACGACCTTCCCATGGGGATGATGTCGATCAGGGCCCTTTCGTTGAAACGGCAGAGCAACTTCACAGTGACGCCGGCTTCGGTGAGAGAACCCCATGCCGAGGGCTCATCGACCGCTTCCCCTCTCGCACCCTGACTGGGCAGAAATGCCGTCGGATAACAGGCAGCTTCCGCCAGATAGCGCATCAGTTCGCCCTCGGCCAGGCCCCCGCCGGCGGCAAACGAGTCGTGGACCGCGACCGCGATGCCGGGGAACCAGGGCGGCGGGTCACCACCAGCTGCTCGACTATGAATGGCCTCCAGTGTTCCCCGTCCTCGCTCATGTTCATGGTCCCTGTTGGCTGCAGGCGAGCGCCCGCAAGCAGCTGGGCTCCCGGCTTCAGGACGGGACGGAGATAACGCTGCACGGGCACAGGCAGGGTTTCCAGTTCGGTGAAATCGACCACTACCGGGCGGACCGCCTCCCGTCCGGCGTCGAGCCGAGACACCAGCGAAGCCGTCTCGTTCCGCCATCGCCACGCGCCATAAAACCGGACGGCCACCACCACAGCGACCAGCCCAACTACGAGGATCAGGACAAGTCGTATATCTGCCCCCATTCTGGCATCGTTTGTAGCCGAGAACAGGAGAGTGACCAGCGTCCTTCTTTTCGGAGCGAGCGGCATGGCGGGCGGCATGGCGGGCGGCAGCGTGCTGGACGCTTGCCTGAAGTCCGACTTCGTCGAAGAAGTGCGTGTCGTCACTCGTCGCCCCATGCCGGGTGCAGGCAAGATGAGAGTGATTGTCCACGAGGATTACCTCGACTATTCCGCCATCACCGAAACCTTTCAGGGCATTGATCACTGTCTCTTCTGCCTCGGCGTATCGGTGCATGTCAACACTTCTGAGGAACACGCCCGCTTTTCGGTCGGCGGCGGCGACAAGGGCAAGTGTTCCTTGGTTATTGGTGTCGACACCGGCGACCGGCGGGCTTTTGAGACACCTGGCATCACAAATTAACTGAGGAATATTTACTGGGGGTTGTGGTTTATTGATCCAGACCTCCGCAGGAACCAGCAGGGGCTGGGGCGGAGGGCGAACGAAGCGTTCCGGATGTGCGATATAAGCGGCATTGAGGGTTTCGCGGCGTCGCTCGATGGCGGCGGGGGGCAGCAGCCCGATTCCGGAATGTCGGGGCTCTTCTTTGTACCAGGCGACGCGGTACCAGGCGACGTTGTACCAAGCGACGTTGTCCTTCGCATGTTGGAATCGGAACAGGTCGGTGTCCCGTGGCATCCTGAAACGGAACAATCGAAGGGTATCCTGAGCTAGCCAACCGGAGCTGTCTGAGATAATTTGTGTCGTGAGCCCTACGGACGAAACTCCCCCCGGCCTTGTCTTCGTTGTTGATGACGATGAAGATCAGCGCGCCCTGTTCGGCCACTGGCTGCAGAAAGCGGGCTTTGAGACCCGGTTGTTCCCTGATGGAATCAGCTGCCTGGACGCGCTTTCCGAGGAACGACCGGACGCAATCTGCCTTGACCTGTTGATGCCGGTTCTTAGTGGTCTGGAGACCCTGGAGCGTATCCGGCAGCAACAGACGCTACTGCCGATCATCGTGCTCACTGCCGATGAAACGGCGGCAAGCGCCGTGCAGGCGATGAAACTGGGGGCGTTCGACTACCTGGTGAAGCCACTCCGCGAGGTAAAGCTGACGACAACATTGCGAAACGCGGTCGGATACGGCAGATTAACACTGCGAGTAAATCAACTGGAACGCGAGGCGGTTGAGAGAAAACATACGGGAATAGTCGGTACCTCACGCCCCATGGCCAGAGTTTTCCATCAGATAGCGAAGTTGTCCGTCAATGATGTCACCGTCATGATCCATGGGGAGAGCGGTACAGGAAAGGAACTCGTCGCCAGGGCGATCCACGATTCCAGCGACCGGCGCGCGAGGCCTTTTGTAGCGGTCAATCTGACTGCAATTCCGGAGAACCTCGTCGAATCGGAACTATTCGGCCACGAGAAGGGTTCCTTCACCGGAGCTACTGTGCGGCGTATAGGAAAACTGGAGGAGGCAAATACGGGAACCCTCTTTCTGGACGAGATCGGGGAGCTTTCACTGGCGGTGCAAGCGAAGCTCTTACGCGTCCTGCAGGAGAGAAGCTTTCAGCGCGTTGGTGGCACGTTCGAAATGGACTCAAATTTCAGACTTCTGACTGCTACGCACCGCAATCTGGCCGCAGACGTGAAGAGTGGCCGATTTCGTGAGGATCTGTACTTTCGGCTGGCGGTGTTCGATCTGGAACTGCCTCCGCTTCGGGAAAGGCGGGATGACATCCTCCCATTGGCTATGTCTTTCATCCGTGACTATCGTGAAACGGTGGCAAGTCACGTAACCGGTGTCTCGATGATGGCGCTGGAAATTTTACTGCAGTACAACTGGCCTGGCAACGTTCGGGAACTGCAAAACGTTATCCAGCGGGCGATGGTGATCGCCGAGCATGAAGAGCTTCAGCCTGAGGATCTTCCCGGGCGAATCCGGGAAGAGTGGAGCGTTGCCGAGCCGGAACAGCCCCGGCCCAAAGCTGTGCCCGGGCTGGCACCGCGCCACACCATGGAAGAAGCATCGAAACTTCTGTTGCAGGCGGCAATCGAAAAGAACGAGGGTAACGCGGCGGCGGTCATGCGGGAGCTCAAAGTGGGCCGTACAAGGTTCTACCGCATGCTCAAACAGTTTCATCTGGTGGAAGCTATCGACCAGGCTCGACGGACAGGCAAAGCGCTGCGACCAGGAGATCCCCAATAATGTACGGCATGGTAAATAAGGCAATTGAGGCGATGGTTAGTGCTGACCATGGCGAACGGATGTGGGAGAAGATCAAGCGAAAGGCCGGGGTTGACGTGGAGGTTTTCATCAGTAACGAGGGTTATCCCGATGAGATGACTTTCGCCCTGGTTGTCGCTGCGAGTGAGGAGCTCGATACGCCGGTACCGCTCATACTCGAGGCCTTCGGCGAGCACTGGATCCTGAAAACAGCGCTGGGCGACTATGGTGACATGCTGTCCGCAGGTGGCAGCAGTCTGAGCGAGTTCCTCATCAATCTGCCGACCTTTCACGCCCGGGTAAGTTTGATGCTTCCGCACCTGCAGCCACCTCGCTTTCGTCTCATGTCAACGGGTGAAAACTGGGTTCGTATCGGCTATGAGTCAAGCCGGGAAGGCCTCTGTCCCTTTGTGGTCGGCCTTTTCCGGGGTCTGGGGAAGATGTATGGCACTCCGGCTACTGTCCAGCACGTTGCAGATAAATCAGCGGGAGCAGCCTTCGATGAGTTCCTCGTCAGTTGGTAAACCTGACAACCTGGACGACCTGAGGGAGGGGCCTCTTGCGGAACTTCTAATCTCGCCCCGCCAGGCTGGAGCGCTTTTCCCCTTTCATATCGTGGTCAATCGCGACATGCTAATCGTCCAGTTGGGGCCCTCGATGGCAAAGCTGATGCCCGCGCTGAAGGCTGGTGAGAATCTTACGAAGTGCTGGAGCCTGGAAAGCCCTGCAATTGACTTCTGTTACGAAGCAATCCTGGCCAAGCTCTCGACCCTGTTTGTCATGATTGCGGGCAACGGAAGAGTTCGGCTGCGAGGCCAGATGTTGCCGATAGCGAGTGGTGAGCAAATCGTCTTCCTCTGTTCTCCGTGGCTCCCGGAGCCGGGTGAGTTCACCTTATCGGGGCTCACATTTCAGGACTTCCCCCTGCACGACTCCATGCCGGAGTTTATGAACGTCCTGCAAATGCAACGTCTGGGTATGCAGGACCTCAGGAAACTGAGCGTCCGCCTGCGTGAACAACGGGAAGCTTTGGCTGATCTGAATCGGCGCCTGGTCCGGCAGGAGGCCGAATCCAGAAAGCTTGCCCTGGTCGCGGCATGCACAGAGAACGGTGTATTAATCACCGATGCGCTCGGTCGGGTCGAGTGGGTGAATGAAGCATATACGAAATGCACCGGTTTCACCCTCGCGGAACTGAGGGGCAAAACGCCAGGGTCAGTACTGCACGGTCCCGAAACCGATCCGGCGACTATTGCGTACATGCGGGGGAAGATCCGAGAAGGCCAGAGTTTTCAATGTGAAGTTCTGAACTATCAGAAAGGAGGGGGACAATACTGGGTTGCGCTGGAAGGACAACCGATTCGGGATAAGGCAGGACAAGTCACAAACTTTACGGGCGTAATTCGTGATATTACCGTAAAAAAACAGGACGACATTGCCTTGCGCCGGGCGATGCAGCAAATTGAAGCGGCCAATCAGGCAAAGAGCGATTTTCTCGCGGGCATCGGCCACGAGATCCGCACGCCCCTGAATTCGATCACCGGCTTGTCGGAACTTCTGCTTGAAACACCCCTCGAAGGTGACCAAAAAGAGGTGGCCAGCACGATCTGGGCCTGTTCGGAGTCTCTTCTCAATCTGGTAAATGACCTGCTTGACTTCTCCAGTATCGAGGCCGGTCGGGTTGAGATTTCCTCCAGAGAGTTCGACCTGGCCGCTGTGTGCGAACGTGCCGTCAATATCATGAGCTCCCGGGCACGCCAAAAACGCCTCGCACTTGTCTGTACCGTGGAGCCACGTCCGGCACCTCATTTATTGGGAGACGAGACGCGCATTTCCCAAATTTTAGTAAATCTGATCGCCAACGGAATCAAGTTCACGGCAACCGGCTCCGTTTGTGTAGACGTTCGATGGAGCACGCAGCAACCGGGAACCGCTGCGGTTGATATTTTTGTTCGGGACACGGGGATTGGCATCTCCCCGGGGAGTGAAAAACACATATTCGAGAAGTTCTACCGCATTGATACGCCGACTGGAAGGCGGGTCGGGGGGACAGGGCTAGGCCTGAGCATCTCGCGGCGGCTGGCGGAACAAATGCACGGGACACTTGATGTCGAAGTCGGACGCCAACCAGGGTCATGCTTTCGGCTCAGCCTGACCCTGCCGGTGGTCTCGGAGGGGGAGGCACTGCCGGGCCCGGGAAGTCCGGTCTCGATCCTGTTGCTGTCTCAACCTCCAAACATTGAGCTTTTGAGTAAGGTCTGGACTTCGGCAGACCTCGACGTGGTCGCGGTGGATAACCTGACTACGGGCAGGGCTCACATGGAGGGCACTCACCGCTACGATATCGTGGTCCTTGATGGAAGCGCTGCTTTTGATTCCGTCGAAATCGAGGCCCTCTGCATGCAGGGAGCCCAGTGCAAGGCCATAAAGTGGATCCAGATCCTGCCCCCGGATGGTACGGACTCCCTGTCAGAGCTGCTGAATGGAACTGTCGTCAAGGTTTCGTTTCCCCTGACACCGAGTCGCATCCATGCTGCCGTGCGCGAGGTGCTGACTCGCGAGGGGGAAGTTTCCCCGCTAACCGCCGCCGTCAACAATGAAGCCCAGGGAGCGGTCGGTCCCAGCCGGGTTCGAATTCTTCTGGTGGAAGATAACCCAGACAGCCAGGCGTACGTCGCCAGAGTGTTTAAAAAGGCGGGCCACGATCTCGCAATTGCGGCAAGCATCGCTGAGACCGTGAACCTTGTCGCCTCACGTAAGTTCGATATCGTGTTCATGGATGTGATGTTGCCCGATGGCGATGGCTTCGAAGCGACCAGAAAGATCCGCGAGCTGGAACGGTCAACCGGCCTGGATCGAGTTCCGGTTGTTGCGCTTACCGCGGGTTCCACACACGAGTCACGTAAACTCGCTACCGATTCCGGCATGGACGACTACATGACGAAACCTGTACGGCCTGATGCTCTACTGGAGGCCGTCGAGCGATGGTGGTTACATGGTGGAAATCCGGCGCATTTAAAGGAACACGCAAAGCTGGCCGTTGTTGAGGTCGAACCAGACTTGACTGATCTGATACCCGGATACCTCGGTCGGGTACAACAGCAACTGGCGAGGCTTTCGGAACTCGCGGCCACCGGCGATCACGCTGCTATCCGAAAAATTGGCCACAATCTCAAGGGTGCCGGGGACGCGTTCGGATTTGCCGAGATTTCCAGCTCCGGTAAGATCATTGAGGAAGCTGGCCGGAGCGAATCACCCGCCGCGGCCGTGGCCGCAGGCTCCAAACTCACAGAGTATTTGCAGCATGTGCGCTGGCAGCCGGGTGCGGTCTCACCTAAACTGCCTTAGCTGGCCCTTTTGTTTCTCGCGATCTGCATAGTTGTGGCCCCTTGGGTGGTCCCCATCAGGCAGGGCATCACACTCGGCCCCAATTGCTCGTTTCTTGTTTCCGGGGCGGAAGGACACAGCGGCATTGACGTGCCCCGAATTTCAAACAAACGCCTCGGCCTGCAGTGTAAGGCTGGATAGCCGGATCAATGGCTGGCCCGTCGCTTCTTCGACGACCTGATTCCGCTCAACATGCTTGAGGCTGCCCTTTTGCTGGGTTCGCTCCGTTGCTTCGTGCGGCCTCCCGGCATGCCGCCAGTTCCGCCGATTCGCTCGCTCGCCTGCTTCCGCCCGGTTATCGACGAACTCCAGACTCACCCTTGCCCGATGCCTACCTCGACTACCCCCGCCCAGCACTGTATCTAACATTACAATATTTCCCAAACAGCTGTAAGAACTCAAACGCTATTTGGCGACCATTCACATTATTGAAACAATCAATAGAGACATATAGAGATATAATTAGAGACAGTATTAGCCCCAAACAAGGCTCGAACGGGGTGAGGGCTTACCGGTCCCGTCAATAGCCTCAGGCGGGCTGTTCTGGGCTTTTCTTGCCTGTATTTGGCCCTGTCGCTCGCCGCCAGTCCGCGTTTTGGACAGGCTGTGCGTTGGCAGGGAACCACGTTTTCTGTTGTCGTCGGTGCGCGTAATGAATCAACAGGTTAGGCTGTGCAAAACAGGCTGAGTAACTTATCCTGGACAGCAGTTACTTAAGGAAGCATTTGGGCTTTGGGTCGATAGTTTCTGGTGTTGCCTGGCGGGCACTGGGGCCTGCGGCAGTGAGCTGGCATTGCCAGGGATTTACTTTGAATTCAGTACGGAGCTAAGCACAGGCCGGGTTAAAAGCTAAATGATTTGATCTCTGGGGTAACTTGCTTATGGCGCAAAGCCTGAGCAGTATGCGCACCCGGACCGTTCTTCCTTTGTTTTTCCGGTAGGGAGACGATTCCCGGCAGGAAACGAATGCGGCCAAAAAGCGGAACGCCCCATGGCGGATACGTTAAACCGCTGTCACTCTGCCGTGCGCCGTTGCGTGAAGGCTGCCGTGCGCCGTTGCGTGAAGGCTGCCGTGCGCCGTTGCGTGAAGGCTGCCGTGCGCCGTTGCGTGAAGGCTGGCACCAGGACGAGATCAAGTCGCTAACAAGAGTTGGTTTATTAGCGGTTCTCATGGTGCTGTGCCCATTTACACTGCTGCGTGCGGCTGATGCCTACATCGCGAGTACCGTGGCCTCGTGTACGAATGCTGTTAATGGCCCAACGCCGTGCATCATTCCGCCGAGCAGTTTTAATTATCCTCAGGGCGTTGCGGTGAATAATATTGGCTCGGCGCCAACTGTGATGTACGCTGCGGATACTCAAAACAACTGGATCACGGCGACAGTTCTGGCGACGGGAAGCACCACCGTTCTCGCGGGTAGTGGCGTGGCGGGTTGGGCGGACGGCACAGGTACAAGTGCCCGCTTTAACGGGCCAGTTGCCGTAGCGGTGGACAGCGCTAATGCTTTTCTCTACGTCGCCGAGGGGGTCAACGGAACGATTCGAAAAGTAAATTTGAGTACAAAAGCTGTAACCACGGTGATTGGGAACAGTTGCAGTAGCACAGGAGACCCTTATGGCTCGGGTAGCGTTGGCGGATGCCTTGGTACTTATCAAACAGGGCAAGGCACCGCAGCTTCTCTGGAATGGCCTCGCTATATGGTGTTGTCGTACGCTGCACCGGCTAGTTCCAGTTCTGGTGCGCTGTGGGTTACGGATTCTGCCGGGCGCATTTCCAGTGTCGATCTCAACTCTTCGCCTGCCACGTTATATGAGATGTCCAGCGGTTTCGATGCTCGCGGTATTGCGGGCGGAAACTCCGGAAATTTTTACGTTGCTTCTGGTGATTTCTATGATTCCAATAATCGTGGAAGGCAAATTCTGAACTGCGTTCCCGGCGGTTCGCTGTCGAGCTCTGTGTCCTGCTCGGTGATTGCCGGAACTGGTGATTACTGGGAAGGTATTTATGGAGATCAGTTCGGTTATTGGAATGATGAAGCGACTGGTCAACCGTTAACAGCCGATTTTATTAATCCTCGAGGCCTCGCGTTTGATGCGGCAAATAACCGGCTGTTTGTTGCCGATGGGAATGCGATTCGGGTCATCACTTTTGTGAACGGGGCAGCAGCCAACGTCATTACAGTTGCAGGCGGAGCGACAAAGTCTACACTACATACCTGGTTCGAAGCAGAGGCACTGGCTGATAACGGCGACTCAACATTACCGGTACCATTCGATTTAACCAAAAATTTGTATTATCCAAATTCTGGCAATACGAACGGTATCGGAGAGTCTTCTTCGTTCAATTCTGTGAATGGTATGGTTGCTGTTCCGACAACCAGGATGCTGTACCTGGCAGACACCGGAAACAACAGAATTCGCGGCCTGGATTACGGCGAACTCGCCAGTTCCTACACGCTGACCGGCCCCAGTTCGGGAGCTCGGGGTGTTCTGCAGGTCAACTTTAAGGTTACACCCAATAAATACTGTGTTTGCACGATTACGATTACGCCATCCGGGGGCGGGCTTTCCACGCCTGTCGTCTTAACATTCTCTGGCACATCGAGTACCTTTAGTCTCACGCCAACAGCAACCGGGACGATGACGCTGACAGCGACCAACGCCTTGGGGCTGACAAACCCTTCGGCCCTGAGCTATTCGGTCTACGAGCAGCCCACCGTGACTGCGAATTCGGAGAAGCTTTCGATCCGGGCGACTACGGCTACCATCAGGGGCGCGGGATTTGATGCCAACGCGGCGAACAACACAGTGGTTTTCAATCGGAGTGCCGTGGGCACGGTGACGTCGGCTACCAGCACGGAGTTGACGGTCACCCTCTCAACGTTGCCGGGCACAACGGGTAGCCTGACGGCGGTGGTGACGGTGAATGGCAACAGCAGCGGGAGTGCGGTGCAGGTGGCCACGGTGGTGAGCGCGCCGACGCTGACCTTGAGTACGGTGGGGCACTCGATCGACGGGGGGACCATTACCATTACCGGAACGGGGTTTCATGCGACGGCGGCCAGCAACACGGTGACGTTTAATAAGGGAGCGGTGGGGACGGTTACGGCGGCGACTACCACGCAGTTGAGTGTGACGTTTTCCACGCAGCCGGCTTCAGTTGGGAGCCTGACGGCGGCGGTGACGGCTTATAGCCAGGTCAGTGACACAGTGCAAGTGGCGACGATCGTGCAGCCAAAAATTACCAGCTTCGGTTTTAACGGAAATGTCAATGCAGTTGTTGTGGATGGGAATGGCAAGGCTTATGTAGGGGGGGACTTTACTGCCTGGGGCCCGCTCAGTGGCCCCGGTACGATGGTGGATACATACAGCGGAGCGGTTGAGACTGGATTTCCGTTTGTAAATGGAACTGTAAGAGCAGTGATTCCGGATGGCTCGGGCGGTTGGTACATTGGTGGAGGTTTCAGCCAGGTGGATCAGATTACGCGGAATAATCTGGCCCATATTTTGAGTACCGGCACGGTGGATCCAAATTGGGACCCCAACCCGAATGGCTATATATATGCTCTGGCGATCTCGGGGTCGACGGTGTATGCCGGGGGGGCTTTCACCACGGTTGGGAGCTCGACCACTCGAAACCGGCTGGCGGCCTTCAACGCTACGACCGGAACAGCTACGAGCTTTAACCCCAACGTAGGCGGAGTTGTATCTGCGCTGGCGATCTCGGGGTCGACGGTGTATGC
>RGPS01000320.1 GCA_010084195.1 Terriglobia bacterium | reverse complement strand
GCCACCACCACCACCGTTGCCCATTTGTGCTCGCTAGCATTTCCGCGACAATGCCCCTATTGCTCATGCTCTTGCTCTCTACCGGTCCCCAGACATGTATTCGATGCCGTCGCCTCCTCTGCTGGCGTCCTAAGGACTTCCGTGGCCGTAGCCAGTGCCAGCCAGTTGCGCGGTATAATAGGCCTATCACCCCACACACTCGTCTTCGAGCCCTCGCCCTTTTCGGTCTTTGGCGCGGCAGAAAAAATTTCTGGAAAATTTTTCTTGCATGCGCGGTTCGTTTTCCTGTCCGGCGGGGTGAGAAAAAAAATCCGGGAAAAATCCGGGGGTGAAAAGACGTTCCGGGGACGTTCGAGAGAGAGAATGAATAACTGCAAGGTGGCGAGGTGAGCATGGAAGTGGTGCAATTGCACAATCACAGTGAGTATTCGATTCTGGACGGGCGTTCGCGTCTGGAGGAGCTGGTGCTGCGGGTGAAGGAGATGGGGCAGGGTGCGGTGGCGCTGACGGATCACGGATCGATGTACGGGACGATGGAGTTCTACCGGGTGGCGAAGCGCCATGGGGTGAAGCCGATCTTGGGGGTGGAGGCGTATGTGGCGGCTGGGCCGATGCGTCGGCGTGATCCGGTGCTGGACAAGGCGGGATCGAGTACGCACCTGACAATCTTGGCGGAGAGTGAGGCGGGATACCGGAGCTTGCTGAAGCTGGTATCGAAGGCGCACATGGAGGGGTTCTACTATCGTCCGAGGATCGATTTCGAGACGTTGGTGGAGCATGGGGACGGGTTGGTCATTTTGTCGGGGTGCATGGGTGGGGAAGTCAGCCAGCTGGTGTTGAAGCAACAGTATGCGGAGGCTGAGGCGGTGATAGCGAGGTACCGGGAGGCATTCGGGCCTGACCGGTACTTTCTGGAGATCCACGAGCATGGGCTTGAGCAACAGAAGCGGTTGAACCCATGGTTGATCGAGGCGTCGAGGCGGTTCGACGTGCAGTTGGTGGCGGCATGTGACAGTCATTACGTGCGGCGGGAGGATGCGAAGTCGCATGACGTGCTGCTGGCGATCCAGACGGGATCGGTGCTGGCTGATCCGGGCCGGTTCAAGGTGGAGCCATATGGGGAATATTATGTGAAGAGTGGGGAGGAGATGGCTGTGTTGTTTGGTGGGGTGGAGTATGCGGTGGCGAACACGGTGGGGGTATCGGAGCGGTGCAACGTGAATCTGGACAAGGTGGAGGTGCAGTTGCCGGTATTCGCGTTGCCTGAGGGGCAGACGGCGGACACGTGGTTGCGTCGGCAGGTGGTGGAGGGGTTGAAGGCACGGTACGGCACGGAGATTCCGGGGAGGATCATTGACCGGGCGAAGCACGAGCTGACGGTGATTGCGAGGACGGGATATGCGAAGTATTTCCTGATCGTGCAGGATTATGTGCGGCATGCGAGGAGTCAGGGGGTGATGGCGGTCCCGAGGGGATCGGTGGCGGGATCGTTATGTGTATATGCGTTGGGGATTTGCGACATTGACCCGATGAAATACGATATAATGTTCGAGCGGTTCCTGCATGAGGAACGGAAGGGGATGCCGGATGTTGACATGGATTTTGCTGATAATCGGCGTGATGATGTTATTGCGTATGTTACGGAAAAATACGGATCAGACCGGGTTGCCCACATCGGCACCTTTTCGACACTCGGGGCTCGTGCGGCCGTCAAGGACGTTGCGCGAGTTCTGGGAGTGGACTTTGCTGAGACGAACCGGCTGACGAGGGCATTTCCGGGGAAGCTGGACCTGACGGTTGCGGAGGCGTGGGAGACCGAGGCGGTGCGGGAGGCGGTGCGGGAGAACCCGGTCTTCGGCGAGGTGATGGAGATTGCGGGGCAGCTTGAGGGGATGGTGCGGGGATTCGGGACGCATGCGGCGGGAATCCTGATTGCGTCGACGGCGCTGGACGAGGTGGTGCCGATCCAGCTCCCGCCGGGTGGGAAGAAGGGGGTGGCGACTGCGGTGACGCAGTATGACAACAACAATGCGACGGCGGTGATCGAGTCGCTGGGGTTGTCGAAGTTCGATTTTCTGGGATTGGCGAACCTGACGGTGATCCGGGATGCGTGTCTGCGGATCCGGAAGCGCCACGGGATTGACCTGTACGGGGAGAGTGGGGAGAAGCTGTACAGCGACTTGCCGTTCGGGTACGAGGATCCGATGGCGAAGCGGACATACGACATGCTGGGGCAGGGGGAGACGACGGCGGTGTTCCAGCTGGAGAGTGCGGGGATGCGCCGGGCGTTGCGGATGGTGAAGCCGACGCGGATCACGGACCTTCCGGCGATTGTGGCGCTGTTCCGTCCGGGGCCGATGGAGAACATCCCGGTGTTTGCGGAGGCGAAGAACAATCCGGACATGGTGCCGTTCTATGATGACCGGGTGACGCCGTTTCTGGCGGAGACCTACGGGGTGGTGGTGTATCAGGATCAGGTGCTCCAGCTGGCCCGTGAGATGGCGGGGTTCACGTGGGGTGAGGTCGATGTGTTGCGGAAGGGGATGGGGAAGAAGCAGGTTGCGGTCATCAGTGAGCAGCGGGAGAAGTTCCTGCGCGGATGTGCGGGGCGGGGTTTCCCGCAGGAGCTTGCGGAAACGGTCTGGGAGGTGATGGCGCCGTTTGCGGGATACGGGTTCAACAAGGCGCATGCGTGTTGCTACGGGGTGGTGGCGTACATCACGGCATTCCTGAAGGCGAATTTCCCGACCGAGTACATGGCCGCGGTGCTGACGCAGGAGTCGGGAAACAAGGAGAAGGTGTACGAGGCGGTGATAGCGAATGTGGGGGAGGGGGTGATCCGGCGGATACTGGTGAGCAACCGTGACTGGCGGAGCTTCAAGGCATTCCTGAAGGAGATCCCGTTGAACAGCCGGGCGGCGACGATGATGGTGAAGAGCGGGGCGTGTGATTCGTTCGGGGACCGTAACCGCTTGCTTGCGGCCATTCCGGACTTGCTGGAGATCACGCGGAAGGACCGTGGGTTCCAGATGGACATGTTCGGTGACGAGCTGGATGCGGATCTTCCGGAAGCGGTGCCGATGACGCCGGAGGAGCGCCTGTCCAGCGAGAAGGAGGCGATGGGGCTCTACGTCTCCGGGCATCCGCTGGATGCGATACGCCCGGTGCTGGACAGGCATGCGACCCATACGGCATTCACGCTTCCGGGCGAGGACGACCGGGTGGTGCTTGGCGGGATGGTGAGGAACGTGCGGCTTCACCGGCAGAAAAATGGCAAGCGGATGGCATTCTTCACGCTGGAGGACATGTTCGGGGAGACCGATGTGATAGCCTTTGCCCGGCAGTATGAGGCCTGCGCCGACTTGATTTGCAATGATACACTTGTGCTGGTATCTGGGGATCTCAGGTACAGGGACGAGAAGCCGTCATTGATCGTGGGCAAGATGGCAGCGATTGTCGTGAAAAGGGAATGACCATGGAAGAGGAATTGAAGCAGCTTGAAAAGGCGATTGAGGAAGCCATGGGGGCGATTGGGAAAGGGGTGCCCGGCATGCTGATCGATTATGCGGATGTGCTCAAGGATCAGGCGGAGGATGCGAGGCTGTTCTCGCGGATGGCGCGGCTGATGGCGCCGGACAAGATTGACCTGACACGGTTTCCGGTGGGGACATCGCCTGATGTGGCGGTAGCCTTGGAGACGGGCCGGATGCGTGGCATCAGCGAAGGATTGATGATTGCATCCGATTCCTTGCGGGAGATTGCGGAGAAGACTCGCGGATGAAATACTGCAACCGTCCTTTCGAGGTACATCGGAGGGACAGTTATTTCGTG
>RGPS01000319.1 GCA_010084195.1 Terriglobia bacterium | reverse complement strand
TACTATGCGGAAGCGGCGGCGCTGCAGCCCCGGAATCGGAAGTACGCCGGGAAAATGGAAGCGCTGCGGACGCGCGCAACCCGCCAGTCTCCTCCGGTCGTGCCAAAAGGGGCGGCGGAACTCCTGCCCGAGCATCCGGTGGTGGAACCCTTTGACAATCTGACGGAGCGGGAGATGGCGCAAGCCCGGGCGCTGAAGGATCTTCCCACGCTGCGGGGGAAGGCGGGGCTGGAGAGCTTCGATCTGACAGGCGGGGTGAGGAACCTGTTCGACAAGGTTACGGCGGCGTTCGGCCTCGACGTTGTCTATGATGGCGATTACCCACAGAACGACCCGCCGATCCATTTCAAGATCGACCCCTCGACGTATCGACAGGCTTTGGAGTACTTACAGGCGGCCACGAGTTCGTTCATTATCCCGATTTCCTCGCGGGTGATGATGGTCGCGAAAGATACCCAACAAAAGCGCACGGAACTGGAGCAGACCATCTCGATCTCGGTCCCGCTGCCGGCGGTCTCGACCACCCAGGAACTGACCGAGATTGCTCAGGTGGTTCGGCAGGCGACGAATGTGGAGAAAATTGCGTGGGATACGGCGCAGGGTCGGATTGTGATCCGCGACCGGGTCTCACGCGTGGTGCCTGCGGTGGCGCTGCTGGACCAACTGCTTTCGTATCGCCCTGAGGTAATCATCGACGTGGAGTTTCTGCAGGTCTCCGCGAGTGACGTGAAGAACTACGGATTTCAGGTGACGGACACGGTGCCGGCGCACTATCTGGGGCAGGTCCTGCGGAGTGTGGCGTCCCCGGCGGGGGTGGCGCACCTGCTGGTGTTCGGCGGGGGCAAAACGCTGATCGGGTTGGGGGTGGCCGAGGCGCAGGCAATGTTCAACGAAACGATTTCGACCTCGCGGTCGTTGTACCGCGCGCAGATCCGTTCGGTGGCGGGGCAGAACTCCACGCTGCATGTGGGTGAAAAGTATCCGGTGATAACGGGGGGCTTTATCGGGCGGGTAGACCCGTCGCAGGGCACGGTGTTTCAGCCTCCACCGTCGTTTACGTTTGAGGATCTGGGTTTTTCGCTGAAGGTGACGCCCTATATCCACGGGATGGGCGAGGTCACGCTCACGCTGGAGACGAGCTTTCAGGTTCTAACTGGTCAGACAGTGAACGACGTACCTATTATTGGGCGGCGGGCGATGAATGCGCAGGTCCGGGTGCAGGACGGGGAATGGGCTGTGCTGGGCGGGATTATGGCGATGACGAAATCCAGGGCGACGAGTGGTGTGGCCGGCCTGTCGCAGATTCCACTGCTGGGCCATCTGTTTCGTAAGGTATCGACCAACGATGAGGACAGCAGTGTGCTGATTGGGATTCGCCCCCGGCTGATGTCGTTGCCGCCCGACCAGATTGTGACGCAACGGCTGCGGGTGGGGTCGGACGTTCGACCGTACACGCCGTTTTAGTTAGCTCGTTTTAGGTGGCTAAAGGACGCTGCTGACGAGTTCCGCCAGGGTGATGGCTCCGGTGGAGTTGGCATTTTTGGGGAACGCGGGCCCCACAAGTATGGCCTCGTTGTGATCTTCGAACCAGGCGAGGAACGTTGATTTTTCTGCTCCCGGGAGGCGCTGCTGGTTGAGCCAGGTGTACCAGGCTCCCATGTCGGCATCTACCAGCGAACCCTGGGGGTCGAATTCTGCCTTCTGTTTCTGGCCTTCGGCCAGGAGTTCGTCCATCTGTTTGTCTTTCTGGCGGGGGGCAAACCGGGCAAACAGGGTGAGGGGCTGGGCTCGGCGCAGGGCTTCCCGGGCGGCCCACTGGACGAAGGTGGTGGAAAACACCTGGGTTCCGGAGCCTTCGGTGAGGAGGCTGAGCTGGAAGCGGTTCAGCGCGGCGTCGGTGCCATCCTTCATGCCGATTTCCGCGGGCTGAATTTGCGCGAGTTTGGTGCGAAAGGCTTCGGGATCCCAGACGGGGGCTTCGTAGATCTTCTGCATGCGGCCCTGTAGTGAAGCTCTCGCAGGGGTGAGGCCAGCCCAGGACACCTGGGTGAGCCTGGGATTCGTGGGGACAGGCGTACCGCCATCGATATACCAGTGGGCGTAGGGTTCGGGGTGGCCGGCAGCGCGTTTCGCAACAGCATCCAGGAGCACGGCGACTCCTCCGCCCGGGGTGACGTTGGAAAAGTAAGTCCCCTGCGGCCGCAGCTTGCGGAAGAGACGGTAACTGTTTTCGCGCACGCCCTGACCGATGGCGACGATCCCGATGCGATGCGTGGGCAGAGGGTCATCGGGAAACGCGGCGGTGGCCTTGTCCATGTAGGCGACGGCAGCAGTGCGGAAAGCGTCGATTTGTTGGGTGGTCCACAGATGTGCGGTCAACTGCTCGGTAAAAACGGAGGGCTGAGCCACCCAATCGGCTTTTTCGAGTTCGCGCGTCAGGCGCAGTTGTGGAAGCGGAAATCGAGAACAATGAGTTCTTTCAGCAGCAGAGGCGCGAAGCTGAGCGGCAGCCGTTTCAGGATTTCGAGATGTTTTTCGGCCAGTTCCCGGGCCCCGGCGGGGTAGGTGGAGAAATTCTGGAGGGTCAGGTCGGCGGGGAGCATTTACGCGACCTCCGCAATTGGCTTGCCGGGCGAGTAGCGTGCATCGAAGCCGAAGAAAGAGCCGAGGGTCGGGATGAGATCAATCGACTCGACGGGGCGGTCAATGACCACATTTTGCTTGACGTCGGGCCCCAGAACCATCATCCAGGTGGTGCGGGACATAGCGTCACCGGTGCGGTGGTGCTGGAAGCCGTTGCCGCCGGCGTCGATGTCGGAGTCGCGGCCGAAATCGGGCAGGATGTACATGTTGGTCTTGTTGGCGTACTCGGGCAGGGTCTGGATATAGCGCCAGAGTTCGGCGCAGAGACGGTCGGCGCGCTTGATGCCGTCGACGTAGAGGGAAAAAGTGCCGGAGTGGGCGATATCGATGTCGTGCAGGGTGACCCAGAGAAGGCTGGGCGCGAGTTCCTGCATGAGGTGGCGGGCGATGTAGACGGAGAGTTCGTCGGGGCTGCCCAGGCCTCCGGCATGGGCGGTGAAATCGTCTTGCGAGAGCTTCAGGACTTCGGCCATCTGGGCGAGTTCGAGTTGTTTGCCTGCCAGGGTGGGCGCGAAGAGAGGGGTTTCGTAGTTGTCGCGGAGGAGGTGCTCGTAACGGGAGCCATCGGCGTTACGGGAGAGCGCGGCGGTGAGCAGGCGCTTGGGGAGGATGACGCCGGCACCGAGACCGGGCCCGTAGGCTTTGTGGCCGCTCTCCCCGATGCGGGCGAAGCCGTTCGAGGGTGCCACAACCCAGGAGTCGGTGGCTGGGCGCTTGAGGTCTTTGCGGAAGTACTCAAAGACGGTGGGGTTGTTGGGGGAAACCGACGCGAAGTTGTTGAAGTTCTCGTAGACGCCGGTGACGATGCTGGCGGTGGCCACGTAGTGACCGAGGATACCCTTGTTCACGACCTGACTAAAGAACGTGGCCTGGGGGATAAGTTCGTTGAGCAGATGGGGGATGTTCTCCTGACCATCGGGCATGAAGGTTTCGTCGTCGCGGGCTCCGCCGCCGAAGGTCACTACGACCGCTTTGCGGCCTTTGGGAGCGACCATGGCGTTGAGTGAGGCGGGACCAAAGACGGAGGCGGCAGCACCGGCACCGGTCATGAGGCGCAGGAATTCGCGGCGGTTGCCGGAGATGGCCTGTGCTACATCGCGAGGACTGGCCTCACGGCCATTTGAGTATCGAAGATCAGAAAATCGCTTAACCACTGTTGCCCCTGGGCGTACCGTTCGTGTTCCCTCATCATATCGA
>RGPS01000318.1 GCA_010084195.1 Terriglobia bacterium | reverse complement strand
CCAAAAATCAAAGACCACATCGTCGTCGTCTGGCTCGGAGGCACCTCCCACGACTCCCCCTCCGCCAGTGAATTCAACCTCAAGCAGGACGTCCACGCCTCCCGCATCCTCTTCGACAGCGGCGTCCCCCTCGTCCAGATCCCCACCCGCAACGGAGCCGAGCGCCTCCGCACCACCGTCCCCGAACTCGAGCGCCACATGAAAGGCCGCTCCCGGCTCGGCGACTATCTCTTCGCCCAGTTCCTCGAATACGAGAAGACCGAAACCAAAGGCAAACCCGCCAACTACCCCTGGTCCAAAGTCATCTGGGACATCTCCGCTGTCGCCTGGGTCATCAACCCCAAATGGCTCCCCTCTACTCTCGTCCCCAGCCCCTGGCTAACCGACGACCTCCACTGGAAACAACTCCCCAACCGCCACCAGATCCGCGTCATCACAGACCTCCAGCGCGACGCCATCTTCCACGACCTCTTCGAAAAGCTGGCCCGCAGTGGGAATTAGTCGGCCTGCCTCCCTCGCGTTCGCCCTCGCGGCTGCAGTGTTTGCTCAGCCAGAAACGCCACGCCCCCAATTCGACGCCGCGTCCGTCAAGGTCAACGAGTCCGCCGACCGGCCTTCCACGCGCTACGATCCCATTCGCGTCGACCTCCACAAAGCCAGCATGAAGCATCTCGTCCGCCGAGCCTGGCCCCTGCCCGATTACCAGATCGTCTGGCCCTCATGGGTCGACGGGCAACGCGGCGCGCGTGGCTACGATTGCTCCGTCACCTTCCCTCGCGACACCACCGCCGAGCGCCTGAATCTCATGTTTCAGGACCTGATGATCACTCGCTTCGGCCTTGCCATGCACTGGGAGTCCCGCGAGTTTAAGGCGTACGAAGTCACCGTCTCGGAGCAGGGTCCGAAGTTGAAGGAAGCCCGCAACCCGGCACCCCCAACCGACTTCCCCAAGTACACCGCCAGGACCGAAGCAGGTCTCTGGCACTTCAGTAGTCAATTAGGCGGGTCGCCGTCCGGGCTGACCCTCGCCGGCGTCCTCGAAGCTCTCGACGCCACCCATATTCTGGATCGTCCTCTCATCAATGCGACCGGCCTTCAGGGATACTTCGACGTTGAGCTGGTCGCCCCGGCCGAGGACCCTGGCACGAGGCCTGCAGCCAGTGAACTCATCAAGGCCCTCGAAAAGCAATTGGGGCTGAAAGTGAAGCTGAAAACTCTGCCCCTCCGCATGCTGGTCATCGACGGCCTGGAACGAATGCCAACTGAGAACTAGTCATCGAAGGAAGTAATGGTGTCCGGGTTATGGCCCCTGCCGTGCAACGACGGCACCAGCGCCGCACCCTCGCCTAACTCCATGAAAATCGACCCCAGACACTTCCGGTTCGCCGGAGGTAAACCCCGCACCCTCGCCAAATGGCCCACCCTCACTGACCCTGTCTACAAATCTCAGAAGGACTACAAAAAACTCCTCCAGGCTCAGGTCAGCGAATTAAATTAAACGACCTCCAGCATCTCCTCTACGCCTCCGACAGCTATTCCCTCTTCCTCATCTTCCAGGCCATGGACGCCCCGGGAAACGACGGTGCCATCTCCCATCTCCTCCTCCACAACCGCTCCGGTGCGGGTTCTGATATCTTTGCTGCGGATATCAACAAAGACGGGGCGATGGATATTCTGACGGCCACCCGGTTCGAAACGTTCGTTTTCCGGGGCAAAGCCGGAGCCGTCAAACCCGCCCGAAAACTCTGAAGGAGATACCTTAATGTTTAATAAACGATGGTTGCCCGTCGTGGCTGCCCTGACGCTGCTGGTGCCGCTCTCGGGGGCCGGGCCTGTCTATGCCTCCTTCCGCTGCGCTGCGGGTTGCCGCACCGGCATCCTGCTTCGTCTGGAGAAGACCGCCACGGGAATGAAGGGGGTCTACGTTTCGCTCACCGACCCCGATGTTGCGGCCTACCGCGTCACGCTTGATGCGCAGGGTCAGATCGTGCAGCGGGAACGTATGCGGCAAGGCGGCGGCCAGATGCGCATCGCGCCTCCGCCCGATCCGAATGCCCAGCCGGCTGTCGGTCGTGGTGGGCGCGGTGGCGGACGGGGCAGGGGACCACTGCCTGCCAACATACCTCTGGCTCCGCCCGATGCCTCCCTCCGCGCAGGCGACTGGAACACCATCGAGATTAACCTCGATGCCAATATCGTCCGCAATTTCCTGAACCAGGGCGGCGAAATCGGCGGAGGCATCGCGGAAGACGATGCGGGCCGTTACGGCCCCTTCGCGCTCTACGTGGAGGGCACCGGAGAGGTTCGCTTCAAAGACCTCTCGTGGAAGGATCTTGGCCTGTACGTCCGCACGCCCGAAAAGACGTCGCCGCGGTTTCGGCAGCAGAAGCTGAGCGACTTCTATTACTCATGGGGCGCAGGCGCGGCGGACTTCAATCACGACGGGATCCTCGATGTCGTGGCAGGGCCTTACATCTACTTCGGGCCTGACTACATGAAGTCGCGTGAAGTCTACATGGCCCACACGTCCAACCCCTCCACCGAATACACCCAGGATGTCTGGATGCAGTTCACGGCGGACTTCACGGGCGATGGCTGGCCCGACGTCATCAATGCGAATTTCTCTGGTCCCGACGTGGGAGTAAATCTATACGTGAATCCCAGGGGGGAGAACCGGCGCTGGGACAAGTTCAAGGTCATCCCGGCGTATCAATCCGAAATCGGCGTGCTGCGCGATGTCGATGGCGACGGCAAGCCGGAACTGGTCTACATGGCGCAGGGCTTCGTACGCTATGCCAAACCCGACCCCGCGAAACCGACGGAACCGTGGGTGGTGCACACAATTTCGGAAGCCGGGTTCGGCACCGCGCATGGCATCGGCGTGGGCGACATCAACGGCGACGGGCGCATGGATATCACCAACGCCTTCGGCTGGTGGGAACAGCCGGTTGCCGGGGGAGGCGGGAGCAGCGGGCCCGAGCCGTGGACGTATCATCCACAGGCCTTCGCGCGCTATGGCCGCAACATCATGGGCGGATCCGTGATGGGCGTCTACGACGTGAATGGCGACGGGCTCAACGACGTGGTCACTGTCCTCAACGTGCACGGCTGGGGGCTGGCCTGGTACGAGCAGAAGCGCGATTCGGGCACCATCTCATTTGTGCAGCAC
The DNA here is from genome assembly GCA_010084195.1 of Terriglobia bacterium. Lineage (GTDB taxonomy): Bacteria > Acidobacteriota > Terriglobia > Bryobacterales > Bryobacteraceae > BOG-234. The sequence continues at coordinate 730 of RGPS01000318.1, read as the reverse complement.
ATGGTGATGGACGATCTCGCAACGAAGAACGCCGGCAATGTCGTCTTCTCCCAGCCGCATGGCTCCACCTTTGCTGATGTGGACGGCGACGGAATCCCCGATTTCGTTGTGGGCAAACGCTACTGGTCGCATCGCGATGACTATCTCGACCCTGACCCGCACGGCGAGGCCGTGCTTTATTACTACAAGACCGTGCGCAATCCAAAAGCCCCGGGCGGTGGCGAACTCGTCCCGGAGCTGATCAACAACCATACCGGCACAGGCTCGGACGTGTTCGCCACCGATCTGAACAAGGATGGGGCGATGGACATCGTCACCACTACACGCTTCGGGACTTTCATTTTCTGGGGCACGCCGCTCCCTATATAATCGAACCCTCACATCAATAAATCAGGAAATGCAACTTATGTCCAACTTCTCAAAGCCCGCCGCCCGCGCCCTGATCTGCGCCCTTGCCGCGCCGCTGGCCGTGCTCGCCGCGTCGTACACTCTGGAGCCCTCGCCATACGGCATGACGCTGAAGACTCCTGATGGTCGCGTCGTCTTCGAATACATGACGAAGAAGCCCGAGAAAAGCACGCTGACCTCCCCCAGCACCGCCTGCTTTCATCCCGTCAATACACCGTCGGGCGAGACCATCACCAGCTTCGCGCCCGATGACCATCCTCACCACCGCGGCATTTTCTTCGGCTGGCACGATTCGGAATTCTACGAACCGCCCGCCCGTCCC
>RGPS01000317.1 GCA_010084195.1 Terriglobia bacterium | reverse complement strand
GCCACCACGACCACCCACAGCACCAGCCTGCGGATTCGCATTCGGAGCGCCACGTCCACCGCCCCCAAAGCCGCCTGCATACACCAGCTTCCGCGCTTTCCAGACCGGCGCATACTGTAACTGCTCCGGGAACTTCTTCGCGTCGGCAGCGGCTTCAAACGCTTCTTTACCGAGGATTGCCGACGTCTGGTGTTGCCCGTGTCCATCCGACGGCGTCCCGCTGAAGCCCAGAATGATCACATCCGGGCGGTATCGCCGAATCACCCAAACCACATCGGAGAGGGCACTCTCTCTCCCCCACTTCTCCATCGTTTCCGGCACATTCTTCGTAAAACCAAAGTCAATCGCACGAGAGAAAAACTGCTCCGCCCCATCAATCCGCCGCGCTGCCAGCAACTCCTGCGTCCGGATCACACCCAGTGCTGCACCCTGTTCCGACCCAATCAGATTCTGCCCGCCCTCGCCCCGCGTCAGCGAAAGATACGCCGTCCGCATATGCCGCCCACGTGCAAAGTACGTGAGGATGTTGGTCCGCTCATCGTCCGGGTGTGCCGCAATCATCAGCACCGTCCCCGTTTCATTTACCTTGCGCAGCGAGAGCGCAATGTCTCCGGAAGGCGCGGGTTGAGCGACCAGTTGCGCAACACTGGCTATCGCAAATGCAGTAACAAAGGCGAACGACGATTTCATAAGGACCTCCCCCAGTATATTCGCTAAACCGGATGCGCCCTCGCCAGCTTTTCGTTCAGTTCAATCCCGAATCCCGGCAACCCCGGAACCCGAATCATTCCGGCATCAAATCGCTCCTCCGGCACTACCAGCTCCCGTCGCCATCCCACCTCCCCCCACTGCAACTCCAGCATTCCGAAATTCGGCAAAACCGCCCCCACCTGTACACTTGCCGCCGTCGAAACCGGCCCGCTCGGATTGTGTGGTGCCACCGTGATTCCTGTCGTCGCCGCCACCCTCGCAATCTGCACCAGTTCCGCCAGTCCGCCACAATGTTTCACGTCGGGCATGATTACGTCCACCGCCCGGCCCTCGCACAACGGCGCGAACCCCTCGGCACCAAACAGCATTTCGCCTCCCGCCATTTTCTGACGGATCGCTACCCGAATGGTCAGGGTTTCCGCCAATTGCTCCGGTGCCACCGGTTCCTCGTACCAGCTCAGCCGGCATTCTTCCAACCGCTCGGCCACGTCAATCGCCATCGGCAGCGTGAAGAAACCATGGCAATCCACCATTACTTCAAGGTCCGGCCCCACCGCCTCGCGAATTGCATACATACAGGCGATCCCCTGCTCGATATGCTTCGCAACTCCGCCCCCCGGAAAGCCGTCAAACGGTGCCGCCTTCACTGCCCGAAACCCCTCCGCCACCGCCCGCCGGGCCGTCGCCGCAAACCCCTCCGGAGTCCTGGGCAGGGAAGCGCGGTTGATATTCGCGTATACCGTCAGAGAATCCCGCTGCTTCGTTCCCAATAATTGCCATACCGGGACCCCGGCTGCCTGTCCCGAGATGTCCCAAAGAGCCTGTTCAATGGCCGAGAACCCGGTCGCCGAAACGACACCACCGGATCGAGCCAGCGGCGCCCCCAGCCGCCAGTACTCCGCAATATCCAATGAAGGACAGCCTGCCGCCACCTGGACGAAGCGTCCCAGCTCCAGTTCCATCTGCCGGGCCTGAGCCACCGTCGTGTTCGCAAACCCAAATGCATCGGAAGCCTCCCCCAGCCCCGAGATCCCCACGTCTGTCCGAACCCGGACAATCAGCCAGACGGTTCGCGAAGACGCCCGTACCGGGAACAACTCAAAATCAGTAATTCGCACTGCAATCCACAATAGCCCCTAATTTCACACGGCGTAGGGTAGAATGGGGTTGGTCGGATCGGGGCGTAGCGCAGCCTGGTAGCGCACCTGCCTTGGGCGCAGGGGGTCGTGAGTTCGAATCTCGCCGCCCCGACCAATATTTTCAATGCTTTACCGTTGAAAGATTCCCGCTGACTGGTGGTTTGTGTCGCGGTTTGTGTCGTAACGGGCTGCAGCAAGGCTTCAGGCTGTCAGGTTGTGCCGCTGCCTGATTTCCAAACAGCCCTCCGCCAATTCCATCAACAGGGCTGCGTTTGGCCACCATCCGCACGTGGGAATAGTGTTCCATCATCTGCCGGGACATGCGACCAGCCAGCGCCATGATTGTTGCGTCGGGCGCCCCCTGTTCTGCCAGTTCTGTGATCGCCTGGTGGCGCAAGTCGTGGAACCGAAACCCTTTCAGCCCGGCCGCCTCCGTGAGCCTCCGACATGCGGACCGAAGTGACTTCTGGGGCTTGCCAAAGTCGAACACTTGCCCCTCACAAGCGGGAAACACGAAGTGATTGGGGTTGCCTCCGCCCAAGTATTCGGCACGCTGCCGCAGCCGTACAAAGGCTTGCAAGCTATCCGCATTCATGGGGACCAGCCGGTGCCCCGCCGCAGTCTTTGACCGTCGAATCTGGAAGTGCCGGTCGAACAGGTCAACGTCGCCCCACTTCAAATTCAGAATCTCTGCCTTACGGCAAGTGCTGCTCACGGCAATTACCGCCGCACAAAGTGCCGCCATGCCCCTGGGCCGTGCGGACGCCACGCTGAACAGATTGGCCGGAACAACATCCCCCTCAAAGAGACGCTTGACGGAAGGCTTCGGCAGACGCTCGTATGGTAACCGCCCGGTTGATACACGCCAACCTCCAACACAAGCGCGGATTGCAGGGCGTTACCCGTTTTGGACTGCCGCTTTTGAGTTTGGAAGCGTGGGTAAACGGTGGGGTACCGGGGGCGATCGAAAAACTGGGGCTGTGTGGGGGGACTACCTCCGAATTCTCACCCCGCCTCGGCAATATCAGGGCTTCCACTGCTTCCGTCTTCGCCAGCATTCTGGCTGTGTGAGTAGCGTTCCCGCATCGCCCGGCTCATGTGCCCCATCAGTGCCGAAATGCGGACTGACGCACGAAGGCGTCAGTGGAATTCCGGGCTTAGCGCGAGGCGCAAACGCAGGTGCCAAATAAAAAGGCCGCCCCTTGCGAGGCGGGCCACGACCGTAAACGTGATGTGCCGGACTAACGCGAAAAACGCTTGCGCACAAAGGCCAGAGTCGCGCAGCCAAGAACCATGGCAGCCGAGGTGGCTGGCTCCGGCGTTTCGGAAGAGCCAGCGTCCGAAAAGGTCTGGAAGGTGTAGTCGAAGCTTGGGAACGAGCCGTAGTCATTCGCAAACGTGTTGCCGTAGCCATAGGGGTTGTTGGTTGCGCCGGCGAGGCCTTGCAAGGGATTCGTGCCCGTGAACACCAGGTAATACGTATTGCTGGCTGTGACAACGACCGGCGTCCAATATGCCGTGGCCCATGCTTCACCGCTTCCAACGGCGGTAACTCCGGTGGCCGTCGCGCTGGCAAGCAGTTGGCCATTCGCACTGGGAAGATTGTCGTACAGCGAGATGGTGATGTCACCCTGCGTGCCCGTCCCCAGTCCGGTTGTCAGCTGAATTGCAGCGCCGCTCACGTTGCTGTACGAGGGGGCAAAAGACTGCGCCAAACCGGACTGGTTGAAGCGAGCCATGTCCCTTGTTGCGGTGAGTTGGGACTGGTCCACGATACTGGCGGCATACATGCCGGAGCCCAGCGCGAGCGCCAAAAACAGAGACTTCATAATTTTCCGTTTTCTCCTGAGTCAAGACCTTCTGCTGACAATCCGGACTTTTCTTTTCAATTCGGAAGCTCTTTGACTCTACACGTATATGCCTGCTGGCCGCATGGAGAAAGCTCTTTGTCAGATTTTCCGGTACCAGAACCCCATCTTTGCAGATCAGAAAAAGGGCGGGCGCGTTGTTGGCGTTTCAGGGGCGTTTCGCAGACGGTTCGCGGGATTTGGGTTTCGGCACA
>RGPS01000316.1 GCA_010084195.1 Terriglobia bacterium | reverse complement strand
CCGGTGCTGGTCTCCATGCCCAGCACCACGTCGGAGAGGCATCAACCTAGGCTGCCAAACAGCCACGTCGCCCGGCCTCGGCGACTGTCGGTTAACCGTTAGTTCCTTATGGATACACAAATCCTCGAGCCAGCAGTCATCCAGGCTCCTGCCCCCATCAATCTTGCCGCCCTCCCTCCAACTCCCGGGATGGTGGACTTCTACGATCAACCAGTCCGGATTCAGCTCAACCACTTCGAGCACAAGAGCCTGTCTGATTGGGCCTGCAACATCGCCGTGGGATGCTGTCACGGTTGCCTGTTCTGCTACGTGCCGGCGGTGTCGGCCAAGTTTCTGGCTAAGAAGCTCAAAGCGAAATATGGCATCGACGATCCTGATGCGCAGTGGGGTGACTACGTGCTCCTGCGACCGCTCGACGAGGAGTTGCTGCTGGCCGACATCCTATCGGCGGAGAAACGACCGGCCGGCAAGCTGAGTGTTGATGGTGGCCGCGCGATCATGCTGTGCACGACCACCGATGCCTACCAGACGATCACCGTGCCCGATCTGGCGTTGCAGAGGCGGCTCAATGAGGAGCGGTCGAGGACGGTGCGGCGCATCATCGAGTTGATCCGGGACCATTCGACGCTGAGAATCCGTATCCTCACTCGAGGTGCGCTGGCCCGCCTAGACTTCGACCTGTTCGCCACGCTCGGCGACCGGCTGCTGTTCGGCATGAGCCTGCCCACGCTCAACGACCGGTTGGCGCGCATCTACGAACCCAACGCACCCTCGCCGACTCAGCGCCTAGCGACGCTGAGGCTGGCCCGAGACCGGGGACTCAATGTCTATGTGGCCGTGGCACCGACCTATGCTGAATGCGATGAGGCGGATCTGCGGGCGACGTTGACTGCAGTGAAGCAGCTCGACCCGTTCACGGTCTTCCACGAACCGATCAACGTGCGGGCGGAGAACATCGCGCGCATTACCGAGCACGCGAGGGCCGAGGGCCAGGAGCTGAACACTGCGGTGTTTGCTAATCCGAACAGCTGGCGGGTCTACGCGATGGACTCCCTACGGATGGTTCAGAGGTTGGCCGAGGAGGTTGGATTGCTGGACCGCCTGCATCTGTGGCCGGATTCGGGGTTGGAGTCGGAATCGGCGTTTCAAGCGATCCGTAAGGCCGATTGGGTTCAGCGGCATGGTGATGTGAAGCTGACGAAGGAGCAGAAAGCTGAGTTGAAGCGGCTCAACGATGCAGCCTACATCGAGCACACGGCCTGGCTACAGGGTTGGTGGTCGCGCATCAGCGAGTGGCCGGGTTGTGTGCGGGCTGCTTACACGCCACCCCAGTTGTCGGCTGTGTCGCCGTTCACAGCGCCGACGTTGGCTGAATTGACCGCACAGCCATAATCGATCAATCGGTGCCGGCTCCATGCCGGCACCACCCCTCTATCAGCAGTCCTGGTCGCCTGTTCTTGCGGGCGACCGGGCACAACGACGGATCGTTACTACACTATGGACAATCAGTTCGCATCGCTGGACAGCCAGCGAGTCGACACAAATTCAAATTTCCAGTCATCACCGGTCTTCAGTGATGACGGCGCTGACGAATCAATCGCTGGGAACAGCAGTCTTCCCGGAAGCAACGGTTGGTTCGAGAGCTTGAAGCGCTGGTTCATGCCGGCAAAACCCCAAGGCCAAACAGTCAACGTCGATGGACTGCAAACAGATACGATGCTCTCCAAGGAGCCTGACTACTCCCCGCACCCAACTGGGAGCTTCGTCGCACTTTGCGTGAGCGCTGGGTTTCAGGAGCCCACGAGAGATGGGCGTCCTGTATTTCGCGTGGTCTTCCGAACCACCGCAAGACGGCGGCAGGGATCGGCGCAGTTGATTGGGTCTCGATTCATCGGCCCGTTCGGAGAAAACCATCATCTGTGGAAGTTCCTCGGTCATTGGCGTGGCAGGCCGTTCACTTCGGCCGAACGGGAGGCAGGCATCCATTACGAGCAACTCGTCGGGAGCAGTGGAGTAATCACCGTTGATCGCAACTCCCGTTGTCCAGCCAAGGGTTCCTTCATCCGCCGGCTCAAGCCGTGCCCGGCAGAACTCGGTCGCGGCCTGAAAGGGGTTCTCCGTCAGCCCCGAAAGCGCTCAACGTACCTGAATCGTCGTAGTTGATTCCAACGACCAAGCTCGAAGAAGCAATCAACCACCGGGCCGGCTCAATGCCGGCACCCCCCAGCATTGCCCGACAGTCAACGGGCACTCTCTCTTGTTCCCATCCCGCCGCCGGTTCTAGCGGGAAGTCGGTTGATGGTAAGAACCGCGTGCTCCGACCCGATAGCGGCCAACGAGCGCGCCAAACAGCAATGAGCAAGATCAGCATCCATACAAAACTCAACAATGTTCCGGCGACCTTCGAGATGGTCAGCCCTCGAATCCAACAGCAACGAATCCGACCCGACCCCTTCGGTCAGCCGGCATCGAACAGGATAGTGCTCCAAAACGACGAAATGCTCGTCCGCCTCCACCTGCACGACCGACTCAGCAGCCGGGAGATGAAGCGAATGGTTGACCGGATGCAGGTCAAGGAGCCCGATCCGATCCGTCTGGGTGATCCGGTGATGGCTATTGAGATCATCCATCCTGGCGGTGGATGGCCGGATGAGCACAGCAGCGTTCCCGTTTCGATTCTGGACTGTTTGCCGGTGCCTGCTTGGCTGACGATGCAATCCGATCGTCCTACCCGTTCGACCGAGGATCACTGGTTCGGGGCAGCCGGGATGCTCCAGTTCAACGACAAACAGCCAGGAAGCCAGCCAGTGCGGCTCAACTACGACTCAATCATCGGTGTCAACCAGCATGGCTGTAGAGTGTTCGTGACGGTTGATTCCCGATTGAGGAACGAGTTGGTCGGGGATGCAGTCATCGAAGTTGCGGGCCAGGAAGCCGCATCCAAGCTGGCAGAGGCGCTGCGGTGTCGTCAGGTGCGGTGTCTGAAAGCGAATGGACTGGTTGGGCGGATTCTGTTGTTCCCGCATGAGTCGATCTGTGTGAACCGCAATCCAGCAACATTCGTCGAGCAGACCTACGTCGACATCACGGCCTGCCCGGGCAACGGCAAATCAACCCTGCTCGATCTGGCTCGATGGGCCGATCCGATGCTGGTGACCTCCCACGCAGCAGTGATGGGTTGCTGATGCCAACACTCTTGTTCCATCCGGGTGACCGAGTTCACCCGGACTTCAGGTAACAACAGCAATTAACAACAATGACGACCGTTAACTCGGATCAACCTCCTACACTTCAAACTTCACAGCCGACAGCCCAAGCAGCCTGTCCGCCAGCGATTGAGCAAGCCGGTGAGCCGATGGTGCCTACCCTCCAAACTGAACAACCTCCCAGCCGTCCTGCTGGTTTGACGGCCAACGTGAAGCCGTGCCTTCCTGTGGTTCAGACCGCAGTTTGTTCCAACGTGCCCGAAAGCCAGCCTGTTCGGCCAACTGGCTTCCCGGAGATCGAGAATGCTGAAACGTTGTTGGCCGACAAGCTGGTCGAACCGCCGGACGAGTTGATTGCCGGCATCCTCCACCAAGGCAGCAAGATGGTCCTAGCAAGCAGCAGTAAGGCGGGAAAGACCTGGATGCTGATGGATCTGGCAGTCAGTGTATCAACCGGTCAGCCGTGGATAAAGTATGCGACCGTCAAAGGCCGGGTGCTTTTTATCAACTTCGAGATCCAGCGACCGTTCATGCGCTCCCGGCTCAATGATCTTCGGATCAAGAAGGTGGTTGATAGTTTGGAAGGATTGGATGTCTGGAACCTCCGTGGTCATGTGCTGGACTTCGCCGAGTTGGTCGGGGAAGTTGTTAGGAGAACGGCTGATCGGAACTACTCATTGATCATTCTCGACCCCATCTACAAGGCGATGGTTGGCGGGGACGAGAACGCGGCTGGAA
>RGPS01000315.1 GCA_010084195.1 Terriglobia bacterium | reverse complement strand
GGCGCAGGTGTAGGAGACCTTAGACCAGGTAAGACACTAAGTCGGGTAATCGCCAATTTCTCCGAGTACCGGGCGTACGCAGATATAAGGTCGAGCGATATTTGGCTCAAGTTGCCCCTCCTTGAGCGATCTCGAATACTTCTGGGAGCGACTGGGCGGGTTCTGGCGATTTCAACCGAGCAATCGCGTTTGGGGCAGCTTCAAGGCATCAAATATGCCTTTGATGCCTCTGGGGCTCCGGCGGGCATGCAAGGTTCCTTGAATTACCAGATTGCCGGATTGCTTGCAGCCCGGGACACTATCGCTTCTAGTAGGTTTTTCGGGACGGACGTCAACACTATCCCGACCGTTCCGAAATTTGCAGATGCTTTTGGTCGAGATCGCATCTCGACCATGATCGAGGTGGTGGGCAGCGACGCCGGAAACCTGGGGCCGTCGTGGGTTTCGAATAGCGGCATCCACTACGGAACGCGGCAGGAAATCTATATCGAGGACCAACCGCTCTTTCGTGGGACCTATAGCCTGCCTACCGATCTTGGCAAGCTTGTATCCAATCCCTCGGAAAACGATTTTGCGGACACCCACAGCCTGGTCTTGCTACAGGACTCCCTGTCGCTGATGGCGACGCTGGAGAGTCTGGACCCCGGTATTGATATAGAAACTGCGCGTCAGATTTACGCGTCGGTCTCGGGCGCCCAGGCGACTGCGGTTCTCGGCTCTCAAGGCGTGGCTGAAGGGGATGTCCTTGAACGCACGCTGGATGCGTTGCGTGCCATTTTCTTTGGTCCGGATGTCGATCCGACGGTGGATTACGCCGAAACACTTGCGGGGAATACATGGCATCTGTCGTCACTACGTCTGCCGTTTCATGAGCGGCTGCAGGAGCTCAATGACCGCGTTGCGGAATTGTCGTCAGGGTCGAGTTTCGCGCCTCGGTTCGTTGTTCTCTCCAACAAAAGTGCCCACGAACTTCAGGCCTTGGCTGCTTCCCGTGGTGAGGAAGGGTTTGCGTATCGATACGCGCTGCGCGAACTGAATCCATTTGCATTGCTGGGGGTTGGGTACGGCCAGCACAACGTGGATGGCAGTCTGGAGCTTGACGGCACTTCGGCGGGCGCGCTCTCAGGCATGACAGCTGAGTACTTGGCGGATCGTTCGGCGATGCTCGCATGGAAGAATCTGGACTATGCGAGCAACGGGAAAGCTGTACTTCGAAGTTCGGACGGCGTGATTTACAAGTACACCGACTACCAGCTCCTAGAGGCGGAGGGAGGCGAGTTGTCGTTTGTCGTTCATGGCGTCCGCGCAGGTTCAGTTGGGGAGCCAGCCTTCATTTCTTTTGGTTCTGACCAAGACGACACTGTGACTGGTGGGAATCTTTTAGTCGCCGATCGCCTTTACGGCGCTGAAGGCGACGACACCATTGAAGGTAGAGCCGGTGCCGACTACCTGGAGGGAAATTCCGGGGACGATACGCTAAAGGGCGGAGCCGACGACGACATGCTGGTTGGCGGTGCGGGTTTTGACTCGTACATATATGACGAAGACGATGGATTCGACACCGTCACCGATTCGGATGGCCTAGGGCGGATCGTATACAACGGCCGCTCACTTGGTGGCGGCGCGAAGATCGGCGAAAACGTCTACAAAGACGCATTCGATGTCGAATTTATTGTTCTTGAAGGTGACATCGATGGCCAATCCTTGTTTATCGATGGAAGTATTCTCGTCGAGAACTTCAAGGACGGCGATCTCGGAATCCACCTTGAAGGGCATGTCGATCTGCCAGTTCGCCCGCAGGGATCCGGCGCACATGTGTACGCAGATAGTGTCCATCCTCAGGACTTCGATCCCGCCGATGACGACCAGTTTGCCTTCCTGCGCGACCTGTACGGTAGTCGCGAAGACGATTCCTTTGTCACCTCGGGGCAGATAGCAATCTTCGGCAGGGCAGGAAATGACACCGCTGTAGTGGGTGAGGGCGCGGCGTATTCGCTGCCCATTGACCTCGGCAGTGGGGATGACCAGATCGATGCTACTGCCTCTTCGGGATCCTCCAGTGCAGGGCAGATTTCCGGGGGCGGAGGCAATGACTACATCGTTGGCAGTCCAGGTGACGACATTGTCTGGGGCGACAACTACCTGGCCGTATCGGAATTTGTTACCAGCGATGGCGCACCCCATTCGCTGGGCGCCTACCGGATAGACGGGGTCATCTACAACGCGGAATTGCCTCCGGGTGAAGGGCTGTTCGGTCCTCTGCCGCCCGGGTACGGGATATTTTCAGGGATCGTTGAAGACGTTCAACTTTACGACGCGACTGATCAGGCGTCTGCGGATGCTGTGCTGGTACCGGATGGATCGATGATTGCCGGCACGCTGGAGCACCTTATCTCAGTAGTGGTGGGTGCTTCAGCAACTTTTGACGACTATATCGAAGCGGGTGAAGGCAACGATCATGTCACTGGCGGCAGCGGCGCCGACGATATCTTTGGTGGAGGGGGAGACGACGTCCTCGTCGGGGACTATGGAGTAGGTTCAATCAGGACGCCGTCGTACGCTGCTCTGCAGGAGGGGTTTGGAGAGCTGGCTCCCCTGTTTGGTTTGCCGGGAGACGACTACATCGACGGTGGGGATGGCGACGACACTCTCACTGATACGGATGGAGGCAATGACATCCTCATCGGAGGCGACGGGAACGACGTCATCGAATCCCGTGAGGATTTCTGGTCATCCGAGAACGGATCTGGGGCGATCAATTCCATCCAAGGCGGAGCTGGGGATGACGTCATCAGCGTTGTAAACGGCAGTGGCGGGTTCGATGTCGTCGATGCTGGTGACGGAGACGACTTCATTGAAGTGCATGCCTCTAGTGATGCGCTGGGGAGCGGCGAATCCCGTAGCGGCCGTGCTTTCGTGTTTGGAGGCTCGGGAGACGACCTGCTCCGCGTATTTGCCGACGACGGGATTGTCGAGGGCGGCGCGGGAGATGATGACTACGTGATTGGGGGTGGGCGGACCACGATCTCTGATTCGGGCGGCTTCGATACCCTTCATCTCGGCGTATTTGACCTGTCGTTCGTGGATTCTTCTTTGGAATTATTTCCGGTTCTTGACCCCGAAGAGCAGGCGGAACTCGATGCAACCGACCAGTTTGAGAGCACCGTGGTTGTTCGGGAGGGCGGTGATCTATTGGTTAACAGTCGATTCGCAAGTGACGGTGGGGCCGTCCGGCTGGATCAAATTCGCATCGCGGGTTGGTTCGAGGACGAAGAGAACCGCATCGAACGTATCGCATCGACGGTTTCAGGGGATTTCTTCCTGACTGCAGCGCAATTGGAAAACTGGGGTGGGTTTCACCAGGGAGGAGGTGGCGCGGACGAGTTGGTCTATTCGAGCGCCTATTCGGATCGTGCCCTGGGCTTTGGCGGAGACGATTTGATCTCCACCGGTGCTGGTGCAGATCGAATCTCAGGCGGGACGGGGAACGACGAGCTATACGGCGGTGAGGGGGATGACACTTACTTCTACGCCGTTGGCGACGGTGACGATGTCATTTACGAAACTTCAGGCATTGACGAGATCCGGTTCGGTCCGGGAATTGCGGTTGGGGACATAGCGCTTACGCTTGAAGACTCGAGGATCGTGATTGCCCTGTCCGGGGGAAGTATCGATGTCGATGGGGGAACCCGCGCTGAGCCTGGGATTGAGCGTTTGAGATTTTCGGATGGTGTTTCGCTGTCCGTTGCGAGCCTCTTGGGGCCTGAACCGGAACCGGAACCCGAGCCTGAGCCTGAGCCAGAGCCGGAACCAGAGCCCGAGCCTGAGCCAGGGCCTGTGCCAGAACCAGAGCCCGAGCCCGAGCCCGAGCCCGAGCCCGAGCCAGGGCCTGTGCCAGAACCAGAACCCGAGCCGGAGCCCGAGCCCGAGCCCGAGCCCGAGCCGGAGCCGGAGCCGGAGCCGGAGCCGGAGCCGGAGCC
>RGPS01000314.1 GCA_010084195.1 Terriglobia bacterium | reverse complement strand
CGAAAAGGTCCTCGGCAAACGTATCGCCGGCGGCATCATCAACGTGAAGGACGGCGATACCGCAAAAACGAAGCGCCTCGAACTCATTCCCTGCGGGCACCCCGTCCCCGATGAACGTGGTGCTTCCGGTGCCGCCAAAATCGCCGCCTTGTGCCAGAGCGCGCAGAAAGATGATCTGGTTCTGTGCCTCATCTCCGGTGGCGCCTCCGCCCTCATGCCGGCCCCCGCAGAAGGCATCACGCTGCCTGAAAAGCAGGAAACCACCCGCCTCCTGCTCGCCTGCGGTGCCACCATCCACGAATTGAACGCCGTCCGCAAACACATCTCCACCCTGAAAGGTGGCCAACTGGCCCGGCTCGCTGCCCCCGCCCGCGTCGTCAGTCTCATCCTTTCCGATGTGGTCGGGGACGATCTCGACGTCATCGGTTCCGGCCCCACTGCCCCCGATAGTTCAACTTTCGCGTCTGCCCTCGCTGTCCTCGACAAATTTCAGCTTCGCGACAAGGTTCCGGCCAGCGTCCGTACCCGGCTGGAAGCCGCCCCTGCCGAGACCCCCAAAGCCGGAGACCCTCTCTTCCGCCGCGTGGAAAATCGAATTGTCGGCAGCAACCAGAAATCGCTCGAAGCGGCCTTCGTCGCCGCCAAAGAAAAGGGCTACCGCTCCCTCATCCTCGCCAGCACCATTGAAGGTGAGACTCGCGATGTTGCCCGGCTCCACGCCGCCATAGCCCGCCAGATTCGCGAACACGGCCAGCCCCTCAAAGCCCCGGCCTGCATCATCTCCGGCGGCGAAACCACCGTCACCATCCGTGGCGACGGCAAAGGTGGCCGCAATCAGGAATTCGCCCTCGCGGCGGCCATCGATATTGCAGGCCTCAAAAACGTCCTCGTTCTCAGCGCCGGAACCGACGGTACCGATGGCCCCACCGACGCCGCCGGAGCCCGCGCCGACGGCAACTCTCTCTCCCGTTCACAGCTCGACGCCAAACAGGCCCTCAATCAGAACAGCTCCTACTCGTGGTTCGAACCTCTCGGTGACCTCATCATCACTGGCTCAACCGGCACCAACGTGATGGACCTCCATCTGGTCATGGTCGGTTAACGGCCCCATGCAAAGTCTTTCTCTGGCAATCATTGCAGCCCTGTTCCTCTCCTCCTGCGGCATAAAAACCTCCAACGAGCCCTGGCGGAACCCGAAGGTCACCGTCGAACGTCGCGCCGAAGATCTCCTCCGCCGCCTCACCCTTGACGAAAAGCTCGACCTTCTCTCCGGCGACGGCTGGATGAGTTCCCACGGCATCCCCCGTCTCGGTGTCCCTCCCATTCGCATGGCGGACGGCCCCGTCGGTATCCGCTCCTGGGCTATGCCCGGCGCTCCCGATAAACCGGATGCCCCGCAGAAGGTTCGTGCCACCGCTTTCCCGGCCGGTATTGCCATGGCCGCCACCTGGAATCCCGATCTCGTCGCAAAGGAAGCGCGGGTCATCGCCCAGGAAGCGCTCGCCCTTGGCCGCAATCAGGTCCTCGGGCCCACCGTCAATATTGCCCGAACTCCTCTCGCAGGCCGCAACTTTGAGGGCTACGGCGAAGACCCCTGGCTCACCTCACGCATGGGTGTCGCCTATATCGGTGCCCTGCAGGCCGAAGGCGTCATCGCCACCGTCAAACACTTCGCCGCCAACAATCAGGAGACCCGCCGCAACACCATCGACATTCTCGTCGACCAGCGAACTCTCGAAGAAATCTATCTCCCCGCCTTCCGCGCCGCAGTCGAAGAGGCTGGCGTCTGGTCAGTCATGTCTGCGTACAACAAGGTCAACGGGACCTGGGCCGCCGAGAACCCCGACCTGTTGAATGAAATCCTGCGCAAGCGCTGGGGCTTCAAAGGCTTCGTCGTTTCCGATTGGGCCGGCACCCACTCCACCGCACCCTCAGTGAACGCAGGTCTTGATCTGGAAATGCCCGGTTCGTCCGTAATGCCGGCCCTCCAGGACCTTTTCAAAAACTTCCCCGGAGGCAATCCAGGTTTCGATGGCGGCTATCTGGCCCAGGCCAAACTGAAGGCCATGGTGGAGTCCGGAGAAATCGCTGAAGCGACCTTCAACGAAAGTATCCGTCGCATTCTGCGGGTCCTCATCAGCAGCGGCGCTCTTGATCCCAAAACTCTGCAGCCTGACCCCTCTGCTGCCACGCCTGTCGTTGACTCGCCGGACCAACGTGCCGTCGCCCGTGCCGCCGCCGACCAGAGTATAGTCCTGCTTCGGAATGAACAAAACCTCTTACCTCTCGATCTGCAGAAATTCCATACCGTGGCGCTGATCGGTCCCAACGCGGACATCAATCGCGTCGGCGGAGGTGGCAGCAGCGCCGTCACCCCCGACTATTCGTGGAAACCCTCCGACGGCATTCGCGAACGCGCTGCCGGAAAAATGCAGGTCACCTACGCTCTCGGTGCCACTCTGGAAGGCGAGAAGGAATCTGCGCCCGCCGCAGTCCTTCTCAAAGAAGCCACCGACCTCGCCGCCCGCTCCGACCTCGCCATCGTCTTCGTCGGCTTCAGCGCGGCCCTGGAAGGCGAAATGGCCGACCGAAAATCCCTTAGCCTCCCGGCCGGGCAGGATGACCTCATCCAGGCCGTCGCCCGCGCCAACAAGAACACCATCGTCGTCATCAACTCCGGTTCCCCTGTCGACGTTTCCAAATGGCTCGCCCAGGTCCCCGCCGTCGTCGAAGCCTGGTATCCGGGGCAGGAAGGTGGCCACGCCATCGCCGATGTGCTTTTCGGCGACTTCAATCCTTCCGGCAAACTCCCCATCACCTTTCCGAAATCGATGGCCGACAGCTTTGCCCCCCTGGACGCAGCGAAAGGGGAGTACAAGGAAGGTATCTTCGTCGGCTACCGCCACTTCGACAGGAAAAACACCCAGCCCGCCTTCGCCTTCGGGCATGGTCTCTCCTACACGACATTTGACTACAGTAACCTCACCGTCACGCCCGCCTCGCCCCGCTACGGCCAGACCGTCACCGTCCGCGTCTCGGTCAAAAACACCGGCTCACGGGCAGGTGCGGAAGTCGTTCAGGTCTATATCCACGATGTGAAATCCAGCGTCGAACGCCCCGTCAAAGAACTCAAGGCCTTCCAGCGAGTCGATCTCAAGCCCGGCGAAGAACAGGTAGTCACCATGACCCTCGACCGCCGCTCCATGTGGTTCTACGACCCCCTCGTCAAGGATTGGGCCGCAGAACCAGGCGAATTCGACGTCCTGGTCGGCGCATCCTCCCGCGATATTCGCCTGAAGGGCAAGTTCACCCTCTACGAGTAGCGAACGCGAATTTCAACAGCGGCGGCGTCATCAGCGTCGTCAATATCACCATCAGCACCAGGGCCGAAAACACCTGCCCCGACACTGCAGGTTGCCCGCCCACCAGCACCGTGGTTCCCAACGAAGCAAAAATCAGTCCGACCTCGCCCCGTGGGATCATGCCGATTCCCACCGCCAGCCGGTTCACGCCCTTATCCACAACCCCCAGCCCGCATACCTGCTTTCCAACCACAGCCACCAGCGTAATCAACCCGGCCAAACCCAATACGCCGGGCTCCCCAAACCCGCGCAGGTCCACGTGCAGGCCCATCATGACAAAAAACACCGGCACCACCAGAGCCGTAATGGGCTGCAGCAGTTCCTCGACCTTGCGCTCGCCCCGGTCGCTGAATTCCTTGTAGTCGACCTCATCCAGAACCACGCCGGCGCAAAATGCTCCCACAATCGGAGCCAGACCCGCCAGGGAGGCAAGCGAAGCCATCACAAAACAGAAGCAAATGCAGAGCCCAATCAGGGCCCCGGGAACCCGCAGGCGGGAGGCCCAGCCAAAAGCCCGTTGCGACCACAACCGCCCCGCCACCACCGCAAAAGCCAAAAAACCAGCAGCCTTGGCGATGATCAGAACCGCTCCGGCCATATCTACTGACCCCGTTCCCTTGCTCGCTGCGGCTGCCAGCCCCGAGACCACCGCCATCACC
>RGPS01000313.1 GCA_010084195.1 Terriglobia bacterium | reverse complement strand
TGAAGTCATCACCACCAATCAGGACTACCCTCGCATGATTGCCGCGTGGAAGCAGCGCGAGCGCCGCGACGGCCTCAAGCTCACCCAGCTGAAATTCCAGGTCCCGGCCCCCAGTCTCGATTATCTGGCGCAGTTAATTGAGAACGCGATCACTCCGCAGACGAAGGTAATTCACATCTGCCACATCACCAACCTGACCGGCCAGATCTTCCCTGTGAAGAAGATTTGCCAGATGGCCCGCAAGCGCGGCATTGAGGTGATAGTGGACGGCGCCCACGCCTACGCGCAGTTCCCGTTTAAGCATGCGGACCTCGACTGCGATTACTACGGCGTCTCTCTTCATAAGTGGCTGCTGGCGCCCATCGGGACCGGCATGTTGTACGTTCGCAAGGAAAAGATCCCGAAGATCTGGCCCCTGCTGGCGGCCGACGAGTCGCTGGTGAACGATATCCGCAAGTTTGAGCAGATCGGTACGCACCCGGCCTCGCAGCGCAATGCCATTGCGGAAGCCATGAACTTCCACGAGAGTATCGGCGTGGAACGCAAGGCCGAGCGCTTCCGCTACCTGCGCCAGCGCTGGACCGAAGCCCTGCGGCCCCTTAAAGGCATCCAGCTCTTCACCAGCGACGACCCCACCATGTCCTGCGGCATCGGCCTCGTCGGCATTGAGGGCATGACGGCCGACAAAATCGCCGGTTTCCTGAACTCGAAGTACCGGGTTTGGGTCACCACCGTGACCATGCCCGGAGAATTCGCCGGAGTTCGGGTGACGCCGAACGTCTACACGACGCTCGGCGAGATCGATACCTTCATCGAAGCCATGCAGGACCTGGTGAAGAACGGCCTCCGCGCGTAGTAAGCAGGAATCGGGATCAGAGAAACGGGTTGCGCACCGTCAGGCTGCAAAACGTTTGGCCGTGACTAAAGTCTTCCGACCAAAGAATGTCTGCGTCCAGTTCCAGCGCACTGTTCAGGATCATCGCGTCCCACCACGCCACTTGGTGTTTCCGCTGGATACCAATGGCTGCAACAACATCGCGGTGCCCAGGCGTATGAATCTTCCACGAAGCCAGATCGCGGATCACTTCCTCCGCCTCTTCACTCCGCATCTTCACTCCGCAGCCCCAGCTTTCGCGTGCCAACTGAATAGAACTCGGTCAGGACCTGGGTACTGAGAGTTCCGTTTCCGGCCAGCGTGAGTCTCTCGATTAGGTCTACGGACTTGCCGTGCCGCACTCCTGAGTCGCTGTCGAGCGCATAAATCAGGACATTGGTATCGATGAACTCAACGTTCATGTATCTCGTCCCGCGTCCACGGGACGATCGTTCGTTCGCGATGTTGCTGACCCGCCCTAAACATTCGGGCCGTCGCGAGTCGGACACGGTTCCGTGCAGAGCAGTTTCAGTACAGACGGAGTTCAGACCCTATGCTTCAAAGCCTCGTATGTAGGGTGTATTCGGCGGCCGCGGCCCGGTTTCAAACATCGGCCCGTGGGTTGCGCGATATTTCATGTTCATGAATGGCGTCTCGATGCGGCGTCCGACGGCAGAGTAACGGCCATTCTCCCAGTTGGATTCCATGTAGTGGTTTACAATCCCGGTGGACAGCAGCAGACGCTCCGCATGGAACGGCTCCTTTCCGGTCAGCATCATCTCCGTGATCCAGTGCTCCAGCCCGTTCGCAGCGTGGTATTGCGAGATGGGGCCGGGCCAGCCAAGCATCGAGACGATCGTCGGGGCTTTCTGGCCTTCGATTTCGCCGGCCCACGTCCAGCCC
This sequence comes from Terriglobia bacterium, assembly GCA_010084195.1. Taxonomy (GTDB): domain Bacteria; phylum Acidobacteriota; class Terriglobia; order Bryobacterales; family Bryobacteraceae; genus BOG-234. The sequence goes on along the minus strand of RGPS01000313.1, from coordinate 2,247 downwards.
ACACCCTCGCCCGAAATTACCGCAGCCCTGGTCCCATCGTTGTAGTCCACGATACAGACGTTCGGCCTCCGGCCTTCCTGAAAGTGGCTTTCCTGAAAGTGTTGGGGCTTCAGGTCGAAATTCTTCCGCACTGCTTCCAGCAGCTTACCGGCCCAGGGAGTGCGTTCCACCCAGTTCCACGCCTCAGGCCCGCGAATGGACTGCACCGACCGGACGCCTGTTTCGCCGCCCCTGCGTCGATCCACAAATGCCTGAAGTACGTCAATACAATGGAAGATGCCTCCCTCATCTCCGGCGCCGCCGACCACAATCGAGTTCTTGATCGGCGTATCTGCAGCGAGTTCGATCTCGGGTTTGCGGAAGTAGAACGGTATGGAAGATCCCCCGCTTAGCGCAAACTTCAGCTCACGGGATTTGTCGAACATCCACTTCGCGTCGTCCCAGTTGTAAGAGAAGTGCTTGTCGTTGAACACGGGCACAGAGCGCTTGCTCTGTTCGAAGACCTGCATCACTTGGCTGTAAATCCACCAGCGCGGCAGGAGCCAGTGCCCTTTCAGATCTGTCGGATAATTCCCATGTTCTGCGACGATCACAACGCCATCGACCGCAAGTTCCTTACCGCCAAGCGTGACCGCTTCACCGGCAGTTTTGAAGATGGGAATATTTTTCGCTTTGCATACTTTCTGAGCAAGCAGGCTTGTATCCAGCTGATGGACGTAAACGGAGACAACATCCACTCGCGAAGGAGTGTGTGCGCCCTTCCACCAGTAACCGTCGATCAGCTTGTTTACGATCCAGTCCGCATGTGAGGTCGGCAGACCCCAGTAGCTGACCAGACAGGCGATACGAGGACGTTTCTGCGCAGTCTGCGCGACAGCATCAGGCACTGCCGCCAAACCGGCCATGCCGGTTATCCCCAGCATTTGACGTCGGCTGAAGGGCGGGCTGGCGAACGTTGAATTCGACTCTGCAACTTCGATTTCTTCTTTTTTCATGTGGCTATTGACCCTGCAGCAACTCGCTTTCGTGTTCGACTCCGATCACCAGCGTTCGCGCCTCCGAGCGTAACGATATCACTACCAAAAAGCCGCTACTGCTGTGTCCAGGAAATAACTCAACACAAGGAGCCCTGATCCGGCCTGCACGCTGAGGAGGACGCGACTGAAGTCGCGTGTCCGGTTATTTCCTGGACACTACACTACCGTCCGCTGCTGCGAAAAATCGACGGTCACTCGGTGTTTGATCGAAAGTACCGCGCTCCGTGCCTGTACAATCGTCTTTCACCGCCTTTCCTGCCTATGGACACCATCATCGCCGAATACCAGAAGTGGAAACAGCAGGGCCATGCCCTGCGTGCTCAGGCTAAACAGGCCATGGAAACACGCTTCCGCGACCTGCTCAACGAAGCCGCGCAGATCGCGCAGGACTACCAGCAGGACTTCGGCGCCGCCCTCAAGCCCCCCGCCTCCATCACCGCCTTCCGCTTCAAAGCCGCCGCGGCGAAGGGCAAAAAGGGCACCTCGAAAGCCGCCGCTTCCGTCGTTGTGGTGCCCTCCAAACCCAGCCCGCAGTCGCCGCTCGAAAAGAAACTGGCCCAGGCCCGCGCCAAACTCGACGCCGCCAAAGCTACTGGTAAGCCCACGCGCAACCTCGAAGACAAGGTCTACGAAACTGAGGACGAAATCCGCCTCGCCGCCAAGGCCTGAGGGCTCCGGAGGGACTGTTATTGCTGAGGGCAAGGCGAATCAACGGAAGGATGCTGGTCAACGGGGGCCTCATCGTCACTGATGGATCAAATCACTGATGGGTCAAATCACTGATGGACCAAATCCTGGGAGCGGTATTTTCACCTCGGCACCATCCAGGCGATCATGCGGGAAGTCGGCCCGAAGAACACCATCCTCGTCATCTACTTCCGCCACCCCTATGTTCTGGATAAGGCGAGCGGCCTGCCCGATGCCGGAGCCATTGTGGCCAGTTTCGGTGTCAGCCGCCTCCCGTTCTCGCTCGCCAACAACCTCGAAGCCATCGGCAAAAAGCACCCCGACAAAGCCGGCTGTCCAAAGGCGGACACCCTCTTCGGTTTAGGCTTCGGCCTCAGCTATTAACGGAAATCTGGTCCGGCGCGGTTTGGTTTCGCTGCCGCGCCCGGTCCCTGAGAACCCCGACCGTGAGAGAGTGTTCCACGTCCGGTGCCACCGGACACGCGACTTCAGTCGCGTCCTGCTTCCCGGTTCACCCGAGCGT
>RGPS01000312.1 GCA_010084195.1 Terriglobia bacterium | reverse complement strand
CCGTATTGACGAGCCGTACTCCCCGCGCCCCGGGCCGTACTGCCGGAAGCCGAACCACCCCCGGTCCGGAACCCGATCGAGTCGGAACTGGCGTGCGTTTCAGAGAATATCTTTTCGTCCCCCGAGCCCCTCAGAACCGCGTCCGCCCTGTCACGATTTTCAGTGATGGTATACAGACCGGTACCCTGAATCGCCGAAATAATCATGTCCTGAATCTGATCTGACGACCCGCCACCGCCAAGCTGGTCCACGTAGATCCGCCTGACTCGGGCCAGGGCCGGTTCGTTGGTTTGCAGTTCAATAGCCGCCGTAGCTGCCAACAGGAAAACACAACACGCCCCGATCATCCCTTGCCTGCCTTTCGCGCATCGTCGTCCTGATACTCAATCCGCTTGCCCGATTTTGCTTCCAGGGACACCAGCAAGGTCCGGATCGAGGCCTTACCCACTTCGAGAACCATCGCCTGTTGCCTCCCTTCGGCATCCACATACCCGATCGTCAGGTAGTGGGTCCGCCGTTTGGCCGCAAGAAATACAGGGGAGATCAGAACAGCTTCCACATAACGGCGACTGACCCGCATCCCATACTCCACCGTCGTAATGTCTTTCCATGGAATCCGGACCGAGTGCCCCCTGGCGTCAAGTTGGAGGGCGTCGTCGTGAAAAAGAACAATTCGGGCTGCAGTTCCTGCAACTACCCCGGCCACGGTCCCACCCTTGTATCGGACCCGGTCGCCGGTATCTCCCGCCGCATGCAGCAACGAGAGAGAGATCATCGCCAGCATGGCTCGTCTCATGCCACTTGGATAGCATGTCTTGAGCTAAACCGCTATACCTCCAAATAAACAGGTGGTATACGCCGTCGCCTGGGCTGCCTGCAACCACTACAACTTGACGGAAAATCTCATCTCGGTCACCGCCTTGCGTGCCTTACCATCCGTCACGACCGGCGCAAATTTCCAGCGCCGCATCGCCTTCACTGCCGCATTGGCCAGAACAGCATTCCCGGTCAGCGGCTTCACCTCTTCCACCGAGCCTGATTCGCTGATATGCGCCTGTACCTGGACTTCGCCTTCCAGGTGAAGCTGTTTGGCCATCGCCGGACAGTCCGGAGCCGGTCGTTCTTTGGCCGCCTTCGTGGCTTCCGCCAGAGTGAGGTGGACGGCTGTTTCCTGCGCAAACAGGAGACAAGTGGCGGAGAGCACCAGTGTGGCGGTCACGGCGAGTGTTAGCAACTTCTTGCGTTTCATGGTCCTTTGCTCCTTTATCATCGGCATCACTGTTGGTGGCGTTGCCGCCACCCGAAGGCAGGTGTCGTTACCGCCACGCAAAGCCTGCGTCTTGCGGATGCGGCTGCGGATTCTGGTATTCGGCGTGGCGGCGCCTGGCGGAAGCGCGCGACGGGCCCTCACCCGCACCGTTATCGTTCATCCCCAGCATGGCTCTCATCCGGTTCACTGCGGACTGGAGGTGCTCTGCCTAAGCGCTCATCCGGGCACCGGCACTTGCGCCTTCTTCCGCACTCGCTGCCGTCTGCTGCGTCACCTGCTGAAGCTGCAGGATCGCCTTCGAAATCTGCTCAATAGCCCGAGCCTGTTCTTCACTACCCGAATTGACTTCGTTCGACAGGCGTTGTATCTGAATGGCGCGCTCCGTCACCTGACGCATCGCGGCAGCCACTTCATCCAGCCTGACTTTCCCCGTCCTGGAGTGCTGAATGGAGTCTTCAATGAGTCCCGAAGTATCCATATGGAGCCTGCGAACAGCGCTGCGCGAGATTTCGAACCTCATCAGCCACCACCGCAAAGCCCATCCCGGCCTCTCCGGCACGAGCCGCTCCCACCGCCGCATTCAGCGACAGAATATTGGTCTGGAACGCGATCTCATCAATAACCCGAATGATCTTCGAAATGCGTTCGCTCGACGACGAAATGTCGCGCCTCGAGTCCAGCAGCTGCTCCAGCTTCTGGTTCGCCTCAGTGAGCAGCCGATTCGCGTCATTCGTGTGATTCGCGGCCTTCACCTGCTCGGCTGACTGATTCACCTGCTCGGCTGACTGATTCACCTGCTCGGCTGACGCTGATGTCTGCTTTAGCGACACGGCATGTTCGGAGGCACTCTGCGCCAGCGACTGGCTGATGGACCCCATCTGAGTAGCCGCTCGGGCAACCTGCCGGGCACCGTCGGAAACCTGTGAACCCATCCCGCCCAGCGCCCGGTTCATTTGCCGAACAACCATACTGATCGCAAACGAGCAAAACACCGTCAGGCACACAAGCACAAAGGCCGGCACCCGTGTTGCCGACGCTGAGGCCTGCACCTCCTGCGTCTCCGTCGCCATCCGCTCCCGCTGCGAGGCCAGATAATCCCGCGCGTTCCGCTCCAGTTCCGCATATGCAGGAAGGAGCTTGTCACTCACCAGCTTGAGCGCGTCCGGCATCTGCTGCTTCGTAAGCAATTGCATAACCTGATCGCTCAAAGGCCGAACCGACGCAACCTTGCCCTGCAGTTCCTGCGCTGTCCGCTTGTCAGCCGCAGCCTCAATCAGGGGCATCAATTCACCAAACAGAACAGCTACCCTGCGTTCGGCTTCAGCCACCGAGCGGCATTCTGTACTGATCGACCCCGGCGGCATCGCTCAGTACAGAATGCCGCAGCAAAGCCTGCTGATAGCCAGTGAACTCCACCAGCCGCTCCACCACCTGACTGGTTCGGTCGGCCCGGATGGAGGTCCGGTGGACCACATTATCCAGACCTGAATTCAAGGAGTTCATGGCCCGCAAAGACGTAAACGTCAATGCCGCCACCATCACCAGAAGGGCGGCCAAACCGGCAATAAACTTTGTTCGAAGTGTCAAACCCTGCATCAAATGACCGCTTTCCCGCGTCGGACCGTTACGGCATCCCTTTGATCGGCCAATTCCGCAGGGAACTTTAGTGCGAATATTGCGTTGGTTAAGATGAGACAGGAGACCATGAGTTGCAGTTGAATGTTCTGAAAGACATCCGCAAGATCTACGCTGGCCTGAATCCGGAAGAAGTGCGCGCCGCAGCAGCCCGCGACATTCGAGTGGGCCTGATGGCCTCGGACAGCGAAACCTGGCACCGCATGGAGACCTTCCTGGCCCCGGCCGGCAGCGACGCTCAGGCTCTCCGCGCCATCAGCAGCGCCGCTGCCATCAACCCCGCCGACGCCCCGGAACGCTATGATTTCGTGCTGTGCGAAGCAGGAGTCCCGGTTCCCCGCAACGGCTACCTGTTTGAATCCGATGAGTCCGGCTCCCTCGTCAGGCTCATCCTCGAAGAGAATTCCGACCTCGAACTCGCCCTCGCCCGTACCTTCCCTCTTTTCCGGGAGGCAGCATCGGCCCGAATCCTCTACCGTGTCGCCCGCGAAAATGCGCTTTTCGCCCTCGTCACCGCCCTGCCCAACGTAATCCCCAGCGTTCTCGACCTCCCCTGGGCCGTCGGAGAATTCGCTACCGATACCGCTTTTCTCACCATGAATCAGATCCGCATGGCCCTGCAGCTCGCGGCCATCCACGGTCGTCCCGTCGGTTTCGTCGAACAAAAAATACAACTCGGGACAATCATCGCCGGGGCCTTCGGGTGGCGTGCCCTCGCCCGCGAGCTGGTCGGCAAAATACCCCTCGGCGGAGGTCTCATCCCCAAGGCTGCGATTGCATTTGCAGGTACTTACGTGGTCGGTCTGGGTCTCGAAAAACTACACCGTACCGGTTCCGGCATGACAAGGCGCCAGAACAAAGACGCCTGGGCAGCCGCTTTCGAGCATGGCACAAAGGTGGCAGGAGAACTCCGCCACGATACGAAGGCCTGAAGGTTCAGGCAACCAAATGCTCCTGGAATTCGTTCCTGTTAACAGGAGCAAATAACGATGAAGAAAAACATCATCACGGGGGTCCTGGCCATGCTCGCGACCGCGACCTTTGCCTTCGCTGACCGGCTCGTCCTCAAAACCGGGGCGGCCATCGAAGGAACTTACCTCGGCGGGAGTTCACGGCAAATCCGCATGGAAGTCAACGGCCAGATC
>RGPS01000311.1 GCA_010084195.1 Terriglobia bacterium | reverse complement strand
GGACGGGCCTGGTTTGGGCGTTAGGTCCGGTGCCGGGCGCGGAGTTGACTAGATGAGGCAGCGTGGGTGGATGTTGGTGGTGGCGGCGGTCCTGCTGGCGGCTTGTGGTGGCAAGGATGACAAGCCTGCGGAGGCCAAAGCGACGGCTGTCGCGTCTAAGGCGGATGATGATGACGCGCCGAAGGCAGGGGCGCGTGGCGTCACGCTGAAGAAGGCGGACCAGGCGAAGGCCGGAATCCGGACGAAAGAGCTGGAACTGCAGAGCGTCGCTTCGGAGACGGTCGCTTATGGACGTCTGGAAGAGGACCCTTCGTTTGGTTTCGTGTTGCGGGCACCTTACTCCGGGATTCTGCGATCTTCTACGTGGGCTGGCCTGGGACAACAGTTGGCGGCGGGCACTTTGTTGGGCACGCTGGAAGGTCGGATGACCCTGCCGGAGCGGCTGAGCATCAACTCGCAGCTGGCGTCGGCCCGCACAGAGCTGAATGCCGCGACGGAAGCGCAGAAGGCTGCTCAGGCTGCTTTGAATCGGGCGACAGCGCTGAACGCGGACAACAAGAACGTATCGGACCGGGTGGTGGAAGAAGCGGCAGCCCGGGTGGCAGGCGAGAAGGTCCGCATGGCCGGGGCGCAGACCCTGATCCAGAGTCTGGAAAACACCAGTGAGGTCCGGCAAATCCGGCTGGAACGCGGGGGTGAGGTTCTGGAAGTTCTGGCGCAGCCGGGGGAGAGCGTAGAACAGGGGGCTCCGCTGCTGCGACTGGGGCAACCGGAGCATTTGCTGGCTCGAATCGAGATTCCGGTGGGAGAAAGAGTTCCGGGCAACGGGGAGGTTCGGATTGTCCCGGCTGGACACGAGGCTCAACCGGCGATTTTGGGAACTCGGGTCGCGCTGGGCGCTGCTTCGGCGCAGGGCGTCGCGCTGCTCTACCGGTTGGCACATGGCGCGCCTGATCTGCGGCCGGGAATTGCGGTGACGGCGTATTTGCCGCAGGCCGGAGGAGCGGGTAAATCGCTGGTGATGCCGCGCGCGGCTGTGGTGCAGCAGGAAGGTCGGGCGTGGGTCTATGTGCAGGTTTCGGACGAGCGATTTGACAGACGTCCGGTGCCTTTGGACCGGCCGGCGGGGAACGGTTACGTGGTGACGCGGGGCTTTGCAGATGGCGACAAGGTTGTGGTGACCGGGGCGCAGACGCTGCTCTCGGAAGAGTTCAAGTCGAGCAATGAGGCGGATTCGAATTAGCAGATGCTTGCAAGACTTGTAGAAGTCTCGATACGGTTCCGCGGCGTCGTGATGGCGCTGGCGTGTCTGGTGGCTGCGTACGGGTATTACACGATTCGCAACGCGAAGTTCGACGTGTATCCCGAGTTTTCGCCACCGCAGGTGATTGTGCAGACGGAGGCTCCAGGACTCTCGTCTCTGGACGTGGAAAGCCTGGTGACGCGGCCGATTGAAGCGGCGCTGAACGGGACGCCCAATCTGGAAGCGCTGCGCTCGAATTCGGTGCAGGGACTTTCGGTGGTGGTGGCCACGTTCGAAGACCAGATCGATGTGTATCGGGCGCGGCAGATGGTGGCCGAGAGGATGACGGAAGCGGCGACGAGGCTGCCGCAGGGCGTGCGGGCTCCGTCGCTGGCGCCGCTGGTGGGCGCGACGAGTTTGACGCTGATTGTGGGCCTGACGTCGGACGTCCGGAGCGGGATGGAACTGCGGACGTTCGCCGACTGGACGATGCGGCCGCGACTGCTGGGCGTGAAGGGTGTGGCGCGTGTGGCGATCTTCGGCGGCGAGATCCGACAGTTGCAGATTCAGATGCACCCGGACCGGCTGGCGGCACTGGGGCTTTCGATCAGCGAGGTGGTGGCGGCGGCGCGAAATGCCACGGCGGTGCGGGGCGCGGGGTTCATCGAAACGAGCGCGCAGAGATGGCTCTGGTGACGGAAGCTGGTGAGCCGAAGATTGGCGACGCGACCATTATGGGCAAGCAGGGCGTTATGATCCACATCAGCGGGCAGTATGGCGCGAACACGGTGGAAGTGACGAAGGCGATTGAAGCCGCGCTGGACGAGTTGAAGCCGGCGATTGCGGAGCAGAAGATCAAGCTGGACGGCGATCTGTTTCGGCCCGCGAACTTCATTACGGAAGCGGTGCGGAACATCGGCAACTCGCTGTTGCTGGGCGCGGTGCTGGTGGGCGTGGTGCTGGTGGTCTTCCTGTTCAATATCCGCGTGGCATTCATTTCGCTGACGGCGATTCCGCTCTCGCTCTTTATTGCCGTAATTCTGCTGGACCACTGGGGCGTGAGCCTGAACACGCTGACGCTGGGGGGCCTGGCGATTGCGATCGGCGAGGTGGTGGACGACGCGATTATCGATGCCGAGAATATCTTCCGGCGACTGCGGGAGGCACAGCGTCCGCTGACGGCGCTGGATGTGTTCCGGATTGTGCGTGAGGCTTCGGTGGAAGTGCGCAGCGCGGTGGTTTACGCGACGTTCGTGGTGGCGCTGGTATTCCTGCCGGTGATGGCGCTTTCGGGGGTACAGGGACGGCTGTTTGCACCTCTGGCGTGGAGCTACATTTTGGCCATTATGGCGTCTCTGGTGGTGGCTCTGACACTGACTCCGGCGATGTGTTACGCGATGCTGCCGAAGGTTCTGGACACGGTTCGGGAGCCGCAGTTCGTGGTCCGCATGAAGGCGGCTTACGGACGGCTGGTGGGAAGGCTGGCAGGGCACGTTGGCTGGATTCTGGCGGCGGTGACGGTGCTGTGTCTGGGGGCGGCGGCGCTGGTCCCGCTGATGGGCGGCGAGTTCCTGCCGGAGATGCGGGAGGGGCACTTTATTGTGCATATGAACCTGCTGCCGGGGAGTTCGCTGGCGGAGTCGGTGCGGGTGGGGCGCATTGTGACGGGGGAGCTGACGAAGGACCCGGGCGTGCGGATTGTGTCGCAGCAGATTGGGCGTGCGGAGCTGGCGGATGACACGGAGGGCGTGCATTCGAGCGAGATCCACATTGATTTGAAGCCGGGGGTTACGGGCGATCCGGAAGAGATTGAAGACGGGCTGCGGCAGCGTGTGGCGGCGGTGCCGGGGCCGGCGGTTTCCATCAATCCGTTTCTGACGGAGAGGCTGGACGAGATTATTGCGGGCAGCACGGCTCAGGTGGTGGTGAATGTGTTCGGAGATGATCTGGACGTGCTGGACCAGAAGGCTGCGGAAGTGGCCAGGGTTATGGCGGGCGTGAAGGGGGCTGCCGATGTTCGGATTGAATCGCCGCCCGGGACGCCGCAGGTGACGATCCAGCTGCGGCCGGATAAGATGCGGCAGTTTGGATTCCAGCCGGGGCAGGTTCTGGAGGAGATCCAGACGGCGTGGCAGGGGACGGAAGTGGGCGAGGTCCACGAGAAGGAGCGCGTGTTCCAGGTGGCGGTGATTCTGGATGATGCGACGCGGAACGATGTGGCCCGGATTGGCGTGGTGATGCTGCGGAACGGCGAGGGTCTGCGGGTGCCGCTGCGGGAACTGGCGGATATTGAGCTGAGTTCGGGACGGTACAACATTCCGCATACGGGGGCTCGGCGACGGCAGACGGTGGGGTCGGACATTAGCGGGCGGGACCTGGAGTCGTTTGTGGCGGCGCGGCGCGAGATTCTGGTGTGGAGTCTGGTGGCGGCGGTGGGGATTGTGATGCTGCTGTACATGGTGTTCCGGAGTACGCGGAACATGCTGCTGGTGCTGGCGAATTTGCCGTTCGCGCTGGTGGGGGGAGTGGCGGCGGTGGCGCTGTCGGGGAACAAGGTTTCGGTGGGATCGCTGGTGGGTTTTGTGACGCTGTTCGGGATTACGATGCGGAATTCGATCATGATGATTTCGCACTTCGAGCATTTGGTGCGGGAGGAAGGGGAGACCTGGAATTTGCAGGCGTTGATTCGCGGGTCGAGTGAACGGCTGACACCGGTGCTGATGACGGCGATTGTGACGGCGCTGGGGTTGTTGCCGCTGGCGGTGGGACGTGGGGCCGGGCGTGAGATTGAGGGGCCGATGGCGATGGTGATTTTGGGGGGGCTGGCTACGTCGACG
>RGPS01000032.1 GCA_010084195.1 Terriglobia bacterium | reverse complement strand
TCCAGGCCTCTGCCGCCATAGTGAACGGCGAGCTCATCATCACCGCCCCAAAAAGTTTCCAGCTGGACCTTGGCCGCGAAGAGGTCCTGAATGCGCTCAAGAAAATGGGCCTGCCCACCCAGCGCTTCAAGGTCGTGTTCGGTGATGCGAAACCCGTCCAGCGGCAGGCCCCGGTAGTCGCAACCAAAGACGACGAAACTACCGAGCGTGCCCTCGCGCACCCCGAAGTCCAAAAATTCAGAGAACTGTTCGGCGGTGAAGTCCGGACCGTCCGTAACCTCAAGGAGCCATAGACCCAATGAAACTGCCCGGAAATATGCAGGGAATGATGAAGCAGGCGCAGCAGATGCAGGAGCGCATGCAGGCCGAAGTCGCCGCTATCCGCGTGGAAGGTTCGGCGGGCGGAGAAATGGTCGTTATCAAAATGGACGGTCACAAAAACGTCCTCGGCGTTAAGATCGACCCCGAAGCTGCCGGTGACGCTGAAATGCTTCAGGACCTCGTCCTCGCCGCCTGCAACGATGCCGTCCGTAAAGTGGACGAAATCTCCAATAAGAAAATGAGCGGCATGCTGGGCGGCATGGGCCTTCCCCCCGGGTTGTTCTAAGTAAATGGCCGACTTTGCGGCACCTCTCGCCCGTCTGATCGACGAGTTCAAACGCCTTCCCGGCATCGGCCAGAAGTCCGCCCAGCGCATCGCCTTCCACGTCATGCGCACCTCGCGCGACGAAGCCGAGCGTCTGGCGCAGACCATCATGGACGTCAAAGACCGTCTGCGCATCTGCATCCAGTGCAACAACATCAGTGACGCGGAGCTCTGCCAGTACTGTTCAAATCCTGACCGCGACCAGACCATGGTCTGTGTCGTCGAGGACCCGAACAACATTGTCGGCGTGGAAGTCACCCGCCAGTTCAATGGTGTCTACCACGTCCTGGGCGGAGCCCTCTCGCCCCTCCGTGGCATCGGCCCTGACCAGCTCAAAATCAAGAACCTGATTGAGCGCATCGGACGCGGCGAAATCCAGGAAGTCATCGTCGCCACCAACCCCACGGTCGAGGGCGAAGCCACCTCCGTTTATCTCTCAAAACTCCTCAAGCCTCTGGGCATGAAGGTAACGCGCATCGCCATGGGTGTCCCCGTCGGCAGTGATCTCGAATTTGCTGACGAAGTCACCATGTGGAAGGCTCTCGAAGGCCGCCGCGAAATGTAGGCTGCCGCGAAATACAAAAAGGGGGGAGGCCGAAGCCTCCCCCCTTTCTGCACTCTTGCCTGCTGAAAGCTTACTTCTGGCTCGAAGGCGGAACAATCTTGTTCAGCCGCATATAAGTCACCAGGTTGCCGTAATGTTCCATGTTGTGGGCCGCATTGAAATCCATAATGGAGATGCGCGCCATCGGACGGTTGCTAAAGAACGGCAGCATCTCGGCGGCATTCGCAGCCGTTACCTTGCCATAGGCTGCGTCACAATACGCGAAGCCAGCCTTCAGGTCGGCAACGATTTCGGCCTTCGACTTCTTGGCCTTCTCAATGCCCTTGTCCACGATCTTGCCTTCAGCAACCGGGCCGCAGAATTCGTACTGGCCATCGGCAATGTGGGCGAACATTTCGCCAAACGTGCGAACGTCCGGTGTCGGGCGCCACGCCCAAAGTTCATCTGAAATCTTGTCAACCGACTTCAGGATATTGCCTTTCGTACCGGAGTAAATGGCCTGTGAACCGGCCACGAGCGGGTTGGCAGTGCCTGCCTGTTGAGCAAAAGCGGCGGCGCTCAGGGTGAGGCCGCAAAGGATTGTCTTCAAAGTCATAGCTTCTATTCTAAGACATCTTGATTCTGACAGTCCGGGGTAAAAGTGGCGTGGGCCTCGCTACGCGGATTCCCGCACGGTCTTCTCCCGGGTAAGCACGCCGCTGGTCCGCGTCACCGGCGATGTTGTGCGGGCCGAACGAACCGCACGGCGCCTCGGGGCTGAGCTAAGACCGTCGGCGGTCTTTGCCGCGCAGGTCTTCCGGAAAAACTGCGTGACCTTCCGGGGGAGGGAACAGGCTCTTCAGTAATTCCAGCCTCTTCCGCAGGAACCGGCTCGGGATCTGACGCGGGCCCGTCTCCACGTCGATATCGCAGCAAATTCCATGCAAAAACAGCGTCATCGTGTCCCGGAAGGAATCTCTGGCGTAGTCCCGGAAGGGCTTGCCATCCCGTCGTGATGCCATCGGACGCCGCAACAGCGCCTGCTTCTGACGCCAGCTTCGCTCGTCCACCTCGCCGTGGACTTCCGCCGAAAGCTCTTCCCGCAGTAAGCGCTGCCAGGCGTCGTTCACCGTGTCCGGAACCCTGGAGGTCAACAGCCCGGCCAGTTCGTCATAGAGGAAATAGTGATAGTCGGCCACCTGCTCGTCTTTCACCGTGAAGAAAAGCGTTGCCGAATCGGCGTTCTCTATCGCGACCGACAGGATCAGCTTGTCGTCCGCAGGCTTTTCTGTGACAACCGACGCGACCGTCTTCGTGTTAGGCCGCTCCAGGTAAGGAGCCAGAACCAGCGAGACCTTAGGCAACAGAACATCTACCGCCGCCGGAAGTGCGGCAATCGGTTCATGCAGGTACTGGCGCAGATCTTCCTCTGCCACCGCGTACGAAAGATAGTAGTCGAAGCGGCTGTTGAACACCGTCATCTTCGGCTTCAGATGGCGGGCAAGTTCAGTGACCGTCGTTTTTAGCGGAACAAGGGCCTTCGACCGGCCGTTAGTGGAGGACATTTCTTATCGAGGGCACTTTTTTCGGGGAAAGACTGATTGTAACAGCGTCCGCGATAAAGTAGTGGTTTGTTCAGTTTTCAAAATCCCGAATCCCCGGAAGAACTTTCTCAGATCCTCGCGGAGGCTGGCAGCGCGGGCCGCAGTGTGCAACTCGCGGGGCTGAACACCAAGCGCTTGCTGGCCGGCCCCGTTACGCCTGCCAGCGTTCAGATCTCCAGCAGCAGCCTCAACAAGGTCCTGCAATACGAGCCGAAAGACCTGACTATCGGTGTTCAGGCTGGCATGCCGTTCGCCGAACTCAGCCGCATCCTCGCCGAAAATGGCCAGATGGTGCCGCTCGAAGGTCCCTGGTCGGATGAGGGCACAGTGGGCGGCCTCATCGCGTCCAATATCAGCGGCTCCCGTCGCCGCCTCTACGGAACAGCCCGCGACCTTGTCATCGGTATGCAGTTCGCCACGCTCGAAGGCAAACTGGTCGATTCCGGCGGTATGGTCGTCAAGAACGTCGCCGGCCTCGATATGGCGAAGATGATGATCGGGTCCTTTGGAACGCTTGCGGCCATTACCCGGGTGAACTTCAAGCTGGTGCCGATTCCGGCATTTTCCGGCACGGTTCTGCTCTCGTTCGGCGATCTGGCTTCCGTCAGTGCTGCCGCCCTGGCAGCAGTCCGCAATGTGGTCACGCCGATTGCGATCGATGTCCTGAACCCGGTGTTTGGTGCCGCCCATGGCCTGAAGGGCTACACGTTGGCTCTGCTGTTCGGGGGGAACCATGCCGTCATCGAACGGAGCCTGAAGATCGCTGAAACTTTTGGCCCGATGCAGTCGCTCGCCAACGACGAGGCCAACAGGTTTTGGAGTTTCGTCCGAAATGCCACGCCACAGCACATGGCGAAGTATCCGGAAGGCGCTGTCGTTCGCGTCTCCACCCAACTCAGTGAATTCGGGCAGGCTCTCGAATCAACTGATAATCCCGCCCACGCCCACGTCGGCAACGGCATCGTTCGACAGTGGTTCCCCCGCCCGGATGCGGCGCAGCAGTGGCTGCAGGGCCGCAAGGGCCTTATCGAATGCGCCGCCGAAAGCGGCAAAGCTTCACTGGACCTCTGGCCCCATGCCGGAGGTGATTTTGCGATTATGAAACAGATCAAACACATGTTTGATCCGGAAGGTCTTCTCAATAGTGGACGTCTCTACGGCAGAATTTGAGATTCAACTCGACAGGCCCCAACAGGTAGATCTGGACCGCTGTGTACACTGCGGTCTCTGCCTCAACGCCTGCCCCACATACCGGGAACTGGGTGTCGAAATGGACTCCCCGCGTGGCCGCATCTACCAAATGGTGCAGGTCGCCAACGGTGCCCCCATCACCGAGTCTTATCAGGAACACATCGATCTCTGTCTCGCCTGCAGGGGCTGCGAAAGCGCCTGCCCGTCGGGCGTGCAGTACGGCAAGCTCGTGGAAGCGGCCCGTGCCCAGATTGAGAACGAAGTCGAACGAGGCTTCTGGGCTCGTACCCTTCGTGATTTCGTCTTCCGCCAGTTACTGCCCTCTCCGGCTCTCCTGACTGCTGCCGGGGCCGGACTCTGGCTCTACCAGGCCAGTGGTCTGCAGAAGCTGATGCGCGTCTCGGGTTTGATCAATCTCCTCGGGCCGCTGAAGGACCGTGAGGCGCTTTCCCCTGCCGCCCAAATTCCCTTCTTTTTTCGGGAAATCGGCAAAACCTTCCCGGCCGAAGGGAAACAGAAGTACCGCGTGGCATTTATGGCCGGCTGTATCGCGAACGTTTCTTTCGCCCGTTTAAACGAAGCGACAGTCCGCGTTTTGCAAAAGAACGGCTGCGAGGTGGTGGTTCCCGCCTCCCAGACCTGCTGTGGTGCCCTCCACGTGCACGCCGGCATTCGGGACAAAGCCCGTGAACTGGCCCGTCGCAATGTGGATGCTGTCATTGGTATCCAGGGCGACGGCATCAACGGTGACGGCAATTTCGACGCCATCATCACCAATGCCGCCGGTTGCGGTTCCACGCTCAAGGAATACGGCGAACTTCTGGAACATGACCCGAAGTATGCCGCTCGTGCCGCGAAGTTCACTTCGCTCATGAAGGACGTCAACGAGTTCCTCGGTTCCATCGAACTGAATACCCGGGATCTTGGTCGTGTGGAAGCCACCGTTACCTACCAGGATTCCTGTCACCTGGCGCACGGCCAAAAGATCCGCAAGGCCCCCAGAGACCTGCTGAAAGCCATCCCCGGTATCGACTTCAAGCCCATGCCGCTTTCGGATATGTGCTGCGGCAGCGCCGGCATCTACAACGTCCTCCACACCGACCTTTCCATGTCCATTCTGGAGAAGAAGATGGTGAACGTGAACTCTACCCGAGCCCAGGTCATCGCCACGGCCAACCCCGGCTGCATGCTCCAGCTCGAAGCGGGAGTGAAGAAGTGGGGTCGCGGCGGAGAACGGGTGGTCCACGTGGTGGAATTGCTCGACGAAGCCTACTCGAAAGCCGGCAAGTAATCATGCCGGGGCGCCGCGGATTCCAGCCCTCCGAACCGCCATGCCCTGGCATGCAGCCGAATCCGCCGCGCGACAGAGCCGCCATGCGTCAGCATGCGGTTGGACCGTGCCCGGCAACAGCGTCTTCAACAGGTACTTTCAACGACTTTATTGCCCTTGGCTGGCCGCCGTGCCGTGTCACTCTGCCCGACCGGAGATTTCCCCGGTGAAGGCCGCACCGAAGGCCATCCTGGTCTCGGCGGGAGAAGCTTCTGGCGAATACTACGCCGCAGAGCTCGTCGCCCAACTCAAAGAACAATTCCCCGACTGTGACTTCTTTGGGTGCGCCGGTCCCAAGCTCCGCAAAGCCGGTGTCCGGGCCGTGGTGCGTACCGAAGACCTGGCTGTCGTTGGTCTGGTGGAAGTTCTCCACCACCTCCCCCGAATCTGGCAACGCTTCCAAACTCTGATCGCAGCCGCGCAGGAGACAAAACCGGCGCTGGCGATTCTGACGGATTCCCCGGACTTCCATTTCCGCGTCGCCGCGAAAATGAAAAAGCAGGGCGTACCCGTGCTCTGGCTCGTCGCGCCGCAGGTCTGGGCCTGGCGCAAAGGCCGAGTCAAAACCATGCGCAAGGTCATCGACAGCCTGCTTTGCATCTTCCCCTTTGAGGTCGCTTTTTTCAGTCAGCATCAGGTTCCGGCGAAGTTCATCGGCCACCCGCTGGCACTGCGGGTCAAACCTTCGCTTTCCAGGGAAGAGTTTTTCCGGAAACATAACCTGCCCCTCCACCGTCCACTTATAGCGATGCTGCCTGGTAGCCGATCAAGCGAAGCGATGCGCCACCTTCCGGAACTTCGGAGGGCAGCGGAGATCCTTTCGCGGGACCGCCAGATGTCGTTCCTGCTTCCCACCTCCCCCACCATCGGTACCGGACGCTTCAGCGAAGCCCTGGTCGGGAGCCCAATTCGTGCCATCGAAGGTGAGGCCTGGGACACCATGGCGCATTGCGACGTGGCGCTCGCCGCCAGCGGTACCGTCACGGTGGAAGCCGCTTTGCTGGGGGCTCCCATGGTCACCTACTACCGTGTTACACCTCTGAGCTGGGCAATTGGTAAGGTTTTGGTCGATGTCCCGTTCTATGCAATGGTGAATCTGATTGCCGAACGGAGCATCGTTAAAGAATTGATGCAGGATGACATGACGGGCGAGAATCTGGCAGCCGAAACGGTGCGTATTCTCGACAACCCCGATGTCCGGGCGAAAATGAAAGAAGATTTGTGCGGTGTGGCGGCGAAACTTGCTTTTGACGGCGATCCGATTGCCCATGCCGCAAGTGAAGTGGTCCGGTTGCTGGAGGTAAGGAATTGAGCTCGAACACTGGAATTATCGGATGTTTAGTGCTGGCCGGGTTTGCCTTCGGGCAGCTTGCTTTTGGTCAGGAAGACAGGCGCGCCCGTGTGGACGTGGAAAACTACACGATTGAAGCTACTGTCAACCCGGCAACCCAGACTCTCGCGGCGCGTGTCGTCGTGCGTTTCATCCCGCAGGACGATGCCATCAATGCGGTCACCTTCGACCTGAACAATAATCTCAATATCTCGAAGATTTCGGACGACAAGGGTAACGCCATCACCGGCACGCGGAATCCTCAGGACAATACGGTTCGCCTGGCGTTCGCGAATCCTCTGGACAAAGACCAGCCGGTTACCGTTACCTTCAACTACGATGGACGCCTGACGGGGTCTGAAGAATCGCCCATTTACGGCATCAAGTTCGCGGCCATCCAACCCGACCGCGCGTTCCTGTTGTACCCCTCACGCTGGTTCCCCGTCAACAACTACAGCGCAGATCGCTTCTCCTCAAAGATCTCGATCACGGTCCCGGATGGCTTTACCGCCATCGGCAGCGGCGTCGGCTCGAAGGTCGGCCAGGTCTTCACGTTTGAGATGAATAAGCCGTCCTTCCCTGGCAGCATTGCGGTGGTGAAGGATGCCCCCGTGCGGATTGCTTCCGGCGGCATCAACACCCTCCTGTATTTCCGGGGAGCCGAAGCGGCTCACGCCGATGCTTACGGCGAAGCCACCGCGAAGATGGTAGATCATTTCACCGGGGTGTTCGGGCTCGCACCGTACGCCAATCTCACGATTGTGGAAACGGAAGACGGTGCCCCGAATGGCTATTCCGCGCCCGGGCTGATCTTTCTCAATCCTCGTGCGATCTCTAAAGAAGTAAACTCGAACGTTCTGGTGAATCAGATCGCCCGCCAGTGGTGGGAAACGCAGGTTTCGCCGGTGAACCGGAACCACATCTGGCTGGAAAACGGCATGGCGCTCTACGCCGAAGCTCTGTGGACGGAAAAGGAAAAGGGCGCGTCGGCTATTGAGCAGCGCATGCGTGATGCGGGCATTACGGCGCTCACCATCGAGAACGTGCCGCTGATCCAGGCCTCTCGCCTCGAAGACTATTCGCCGGAATACTGGGCGCTGACAGGCGGCAAAGGTGCCGCAGTGGTGCAGATGCTGCGCTCCACGATGGGCGACGAAAAGTTCTTCAAGGCGGTGAAGAACTTCCTGGAACAAAAAGCGTGGCAAACGGCCACCACAGAGGATTTCCGCAAGGCCTGCGAAGCGGCCATGGGCGAGGAACTGCGCTACTTCTTTATTCAGTGGATCGAATCGAGCGGTGCCCCGGAGTTCAAGCTGGAGTACACGATCTTCAGGACCTCGAAGGGGTTCCGTGTCCAGGGCAAGATCGCCCAGGATTTGGATACCTTCCGGATGCCGGTTGACCTCCACATCGAGACGGAAGGCAATCCGGAAGATAAGCGAGTGGAAGTGATGGGCACGTCATCCGAGTTCTCGGTGGATACGTTTGGCAAGCCGAAGAAGGTGTCCCTCGATCCTTCGAACAAGGTTCTTCGCATGAGCCCCCAGACTCGCGTAGAAGTGGCTATCCGGCGGGGTGAGCAGTTCGCCCAGGTAGGGGAACTTGCTGATGCTTTGAAGGAATACCAGAAGGCGCTGGACACGCAGCGCAATAGTTCCATGGCGCACTATCGCGTGGGCGAGGTCTTCTTCCTGCAGCACAGTTACCAGTCGGCCGCTAACGAATTCCGGGAAGCCCTGAATGGCGACATCCAGCCCAAATGGGTGGAAGTCTGGATCCACATCTATCTCGGCAAGATTTTCGACATCAGCGGTCAGCGCGACCGCGCTGTGAATGAGTACACCCAGGCGCAGAGGACCCGCGACAATACACAGGGTGCGCAGGAAGAAGCGGGTAAGTACCTCCGTACGCCATACAAGGACTCCAGCCGCGAGGCTGTCTAAACTTTCGGATAGCTGCTAAAGTGAAGGTTTATGGCATTCAGCCCCGACCTTCTCGAAATCCTCATCTGCCCCGCCTGTAAGGCGAAGGTCGAACTTACCTCCGACTCAACCGGCCTGAAATGTGTCGGTTGTCGTCGCGTCTATCCGGTTCGGGACGATATTCCCGTCATGCTGATTGACGAAGCTGTTGTCGCCGACTAGCGTTTGTCTCCTCCATCAAAAATCGATGTGCTGCAGAGCCTGGAACCTGGAAGCCGCGTCGGGATCATTCGACTGCGCTCTCTCGGTGACTGTGTTTTATCCACGCCCGCGATTTCACTTCTGAAGGCGGCGCGCCCGGATCTGGAAATCGGCGTTGCGGTGGAAGCCCGGTTCGCCGGGGTTTTTGACGGGCATCCAGCGGTTTCAAAAATCATTGAACCCCGCAGCAGAGCATTTCGGGCGTTCTCGCCGGATCTTTGTTTGAACTTCCATGGCGGGACGCGCAGTGCGCGCTTGACCGCGCTTTCCGGGGCCACGCATCGGGCGGGGCTTGATATCTTTAAGCCGCAATGGATTTACAACGTGCCAATTCCGACGGCTCAGGAGATTTTGGGGCTGGACAGACGAGTCCACACGGCTGAACACATGGCCTCTGCGGTGTTCTATCTGGGGGTTCCGATTACCGAAATTCCGAGGGCAAGTCTGCCGGTTACCGATGGTCCTGCGGCGAATGCCCCGTCGGTTCCCTATGCGGTGATCCATCCTTTTGCCGCAACTCCGGAGAAGACCTGGCCCGCGAACAACTTTCTGGAACTGGCGCGGAATATTCGGCGTTCGGTTGGGCTGGAGCCTGTGTTTATTTGTGCCGCTGGTGAGGATATCTCGCGCTTCCAGGCATTCCCCACCATTGCCGGCGCTCCTCTGTCCGAAGTAATCCGGTTGGTTCGCGGGGCGTCGCTATTCATTGGGAATGACTCCGGGCCGGCGCATCTGGCAGCCGCTTTCGGTGTCCCGGAATTGATCTTCTTCGGGCCGTCGGATGAAGAAATCTGGAGGCCGTGGCGCACGCAGGCTGAAGTTCTGAAAGCCACTCCCATCTATTCCATTGAGACCTCCGCCGCGATTCTTGCCCTGCAGCGGCTCAACGTCAATCAACCCCGCGACGGGGAACGCCCTTGAGCGCTGGTCTCCGGCTGGCGGGCTACACACGGCGCTATGCCGGGCTGTTGCTGCTGTCGGTGTTTCTGATGGCGGTGATGGGGGCCATGACCGCCGCCCGGACGCTGCTGATCAAGCCGGTAATGGAGCGGGTCCTGAGTCCAGCCCCCGACCCCAAACCCGTTGAGCTGTTTACCATCCCGCTGGTGAACTACAAGATTTACCTCGAGAAAATCTTCCCGGCTTCGATTCACGACATCTTCACGATTGTCGCGATTTCGATTCTGACAATCTTCATCGTGCGAGGGGCCTGCGATTACCTCGGGGACTATCTGACGAACTATGTTGGTTTCCGCGTGGTGACGGATTTGCGGAATCAGGTTTTCGCCAAGCTGCTGCGGCATGGCGCCGATTTTTTTGAGGCCAACTCCACCGGACGGCTGATGTCATCCGTGATGAGCGATATTGAGCGGATCCAGACGGCCTGTTCCGATATGTTTGCCGATTTATTGCGCCAGACATTCTCGATGCTCGGGCTGATGATCGTTGTGTTCGGCACAGACTGGCGCCTGGGTCTTTTTGCCTTTCTGTTGTTGCCGTTCATCATGATCCCGACTGCGCGCCTTGGCAGCAGGATTCGGCGGACGGCCCGTCGGACACAGGACGCTACGGGCGAGTTGAACGAGGTTCTGCAGGAAGCAATCTCCGGGCACCAGGTGGTGAAGGCTTTCGGCGCGGAACGGTATGAGGCCGGGCGATTTCAGGCGGCAGCCGACCGATTGTTGCATGTGAATATGCGCAAGGTTTTGCTGCAGGGCATCCCTTCGCCGTTTATCGAACTGGCCGGAGCGGTTACTTTTGTCGGCTTACTTTGGTACGGGCGGATCGAGATTCAGCGCGGGATTCTGAAGGCCGGCGACTTCATGAGCTTTCTGCTGGCGCTGCTGTTCCTTTACGAACCGTTCAAGCGGCTGACGAACCTGCACAACATCTTCCAGCAAGCCATCGGAGCATCGGAGAAGGTTTTCGGGTATCTGGATCAGCCTGAAGAAATTACCAGCAAGCCCGGGGCGAAAAGGCTGACGGGGTTCCGCGACAGCATCGAGTATGCCGCGGTGAGCTTTCAGTATCCGACGGCGGAATCAAAGCAACTGGATAACGTGACGTTGCGGATCGGTGCGGGCGAGATTGTCGCGCTGGTGGGGCCGAGCGGCGCGGGGAAAAGTACGTTCGCCAGCTTGTTGCCGCGCTTTCGGGATCCTGTCGCCGGTGCAGTGAAGATCGACGGCGTGGATGTGCGCGAGATCTCACTCGATTCACTTCGCGAGAACATCAGCCTGGTGGCGCAGGAAACTTTCCTGTTCAACGACACCGTGGCGGCAAATATCGCTTACGGGCTGGAGAATGCCGATAAGGCCCGGCTCATTGAGGCGGCAAAAGCGGCGCTGGCGCACGACTTTATCGAACAGATGCCGCAGGGGTACGAAACCATCATCGGGGAGCGGGGGCTGAAGCTGTCCGGCGGCCAGCGGCAGCGCCTGGCAATTGCCCGGGCCATCTTCCGGAACTCTCCGATTTTGATTCTGGATGAGGCAACGTCGCATCTGGACAACGAGTCCGAAATGCTGGTGCAGAAGGCGCTTGCAAACCTGATGACGGGGCGGACCGTGATCGTGATCGCGCACCGGATTTCGACGGTTCGGCGTGCGAACAAGATTGTGGTTCTGGACAAGGGCCGTATTGCCGAAATCGGAACACATGACGAGCTCATGGAACTGGGCGGGACTTACCACCGGCTGCATGAACTGCAGTTCGCCATGGTCGATACGGCTGTTGATCTTTAGAGCTTCCGACTCTCCACGTACACGCTGTCCGCGACGTATTTCAGGGGTGGAAACCACCCGCTGATGTGCCGCAGGACTTCGGAAGTGCGGATCGCGGCCCTGAGCAGCTGAGGCATCAGGCGCAGATCGGACTTTTGCAGGCCAATACCGAAGTAGCAATCCACTGATATCGAACTGGCACCGACTTGTTGCCGCAGCGTTCTGCGGAGAGCCGGGATACTCCAGTAACGAACCTCGAAGTTACGCGGCTCGCGAAACCGGACGCGGAACTGGTGGTAAAGGCATCGGATGCCGAAAATAGTCGGCATTTGCAGCAAACTGCGACCGCCGGAAGCGAGGACGCGACCGATTTCCCCGAAGGTTTTCCGGGCGTCATCCCGACTGAAATGCTGGATGACGCTGTAGGAGAAAACGGTGTCGAGAGAGCGGTCGCGGAAGGGAAGGCAGCGGGCGTCGCCAACGACGAAATGTGCCTTCACGCCGAGTTGCGCGGCGACGCGTTTGGCCGCCAGGACGGCTCCCAGACTGGGGTCGATACCGATCGTCTGATAGCCCAGGCGGGTTGCCGCGAGGCACCATCGGCCCCAGTTGCAGCCGATATCCAGTAACGTGCGACCGTCGCCGGGAGGCAGGCGAAGTTCGGGGACGGGGTAGTCCGTGAGCCGGCCGACGAGGTGCTTGTAGGCGATGCCATTGGTGGCCCCAACCAGGAAGGAAACAACCGGATCTATGACATACCGGGCATCGCGCGGGAGTTTCATCAGTTCGGCTCTTTCTTCGGGCGAGATCCCGAGCCTGTCTGGATACCAGGGGTCTGGTTCGGTCGGCCCGGCAGCCAGCGTGGCATCGGCTACGGAAAGCGTCTGGGGCCCGTCCACGAGCAGGACGGGAACGCCCTGGAGGACGGGGTAATGGTGACCGTGGGCACAATATAAAATCGCCCCGGTCTCGACGAGGCTGGTTCTGTCGCGGGGACAAACGAGGCGGTCCAGAAGTGCAGCGTCGAGGAGCAAGTCTTGAGTCTACCCCGGAAGCTGCCAGGCAGGTCGAGCCGCGTTCTCCTTACGAAGCGAAGATCTTGTTCATGCCGGCTGCTAAGGTTTTGAGGCCTTCTAATGAATTGCCGCCTCCCTGTTCAGCGATTCCCCAGCCCGTGTAGCCCACTTCGTCAATGGCGGCCATCACTGCCGGCCAGTCGTTGTCGCCTTCGTTGAACGGGACGTTGAAGCCGGCGTAGGGGCCTTCCTTGTCTCGCTTTTTGCGGCTGTATTCCTTGATGTGGAGCTTGGTGATTCGCTTGCCCAGGATTCGGACCCACTGCTCGGGGAAGCCGAAGTTGACCAGGTTACCGAGGTCGAGGTGCCAGCCGACCTGCGGGCTTTGGAATTCGTCCACGTAACGTGCCGCTTCGATCGGGCTGAGCAGGAACTGATTCCACACGTTCTCGATGGCGATCTTTACGCCGAGTTCTTTGGCGAGGGGGAGTGCCTTCTTAATTTCGGCTTGCGAGCGGGTCCACGCGTCGGTGTAGGAGACCTGTTTGTTGACAACGGCGGGCACCAGGAGAACTGAAGTGGCTCCGTAGGCTTTGGCGTCGCGCAGGGATTGCTGCAGACCTTCGAGACCGGCTTTGCGGATTGCGGCGTCGGGGTCGGAGAGAGGCTGTTTCCAGTGGGTATTACAGCAGACGCTGGCGGCCTTCAGGCCCGTTGCTGCAAAGGCGTCCAGGACTTCGCTCTGCGTCATGTGGCTCATGGGTTCCAGACCCTCGAACCCTGCTTCTTTCACCGCGTTGAACTTTTCCAGGACCGAGACTTTCATGTCGATGGTGGCGTACATGATGGCCTTGTGGATGTCTCGGGTTTTGGCTGGTGCGAGGGAAGCTCCTGCGGCGGCCAGCGCTGTCGTGGATAAGAAAGTTCGGCGGTTCACGGCTCTAATCATAAACCAGGCGAGCAGATCCGGTAAAATGACAGCCATGAACACGCCCGATCAGTTATCGCTAACTCAGGCCACGCGCCGCGATTTCTTCCGGGGCACCGCGACCACCACCGCGCTGCTCGCCGGGGCTCCTGCCCTGCTGAAAGGGACTCCTGCCGGGGAAGTGATTAAGGTTGGCCTGGTAGGCTGCGGCGGCCGCGGGACGGGCGCTGCAAATCAGGCCATGAATGCCGATGATTATTCGATGCTCTGGGCAGTTGCAGATGTTGCCACCGAGAAGATTGACGCTTGTCTCGATACCCTCCGGAAGCAACAGGGTGCGAAGGCGGAGACGAAGATCTCGGTGGATAAGTCGCGGCAGTTTACCGGCCTCGATGCGTTTGAAAAGCTTCTGCAGTCCGGTGTGGACGTTGTGTTGCTGGCGACGCCTCCGGGCTTCCGGCCGGGCCATCTGCGGGCTTGCGTGGAAGCCGGGAAGCATGTGTTCTGTGAGAAGCCTGTGGCGACGGATGCGCCCGGGATCCGGCACGTGTTTGAGTCGGTGAAGATTGCCCAGCAGAAGAATCTGAATCTGGTGGCGGGGTTCTGCTGGCGGTATGCAAACCACATTGTGGACACGTTTGACCAGATCCACAACAAGAACGCCATCGGCGACATCATGGCTTACTACGCGACCTACTACACGAGTCCGGTGAAGCCGATGCCGCCCGCTTCCACGCGTCCGGCAGGGATCAGCGATATTGAGTGGCAGGTTCGGAACTGGTACAACTTCTCATGGCTGTGCGGCGATAGTTTGGTGGAGCAGGCCGTGCATAGTGTGGACAAAGTTGCGTGGGCCATGAAGGATCAGCCACCGATTAGCTGTGTCGGTGTGGGGGGGCGGCAGATTCCGGCCGAGGGCGGCAATATTTACGACCACTTTGAGGTGAATTACCTGTATCCGAACGGGGTCCGCGCGTTTGTGGCGAATCGGCAGAGTGAGGGTTGCTACAACGAGAATTCGGACTACATTCTGGGGACGCAGGGCGTGTGTACGATTGGGCGGGGACCGAATCCGCGCATCACGGGTAAGACGACCTGGAGCTTCGAAGGTGCGAAGTACGACATGTACCAGAAGGAGCATGACGAGCTTTTCGCGGCGCTTCGTAAGGGCAAGGTGATTAACGATGGTGAGCGCCTGACGACGAGTACGCTGCTGGCGATCATGGGTCGGATGGCAGCCTACACCGGGCAGCAGATTACCTGGGATCAGGCGTTGAATTCGCAGGAGAGTTTGGTACCGCCTTCGCCGATTGACTGGAACGCCAGCTTTAAGCCGTCTCCGATGCCTCTGCCAGGGATCACGAAGTTCCTGTGAGGTTCTGCGCCTTAGGTCTGTTCGTGGCCGTCCCGCTGTGGGCTGCTGTTGATTTCAGCAAAGATGTAAAGCCTGTTTTGGAGCAGAACTGCACGGGGTGCCATGGCGGTATCCGGCAGTTGGGCGGAGTGCGGCTGGATACTTCATCCGGGATGGACAAAACGAAGCCGAATGTGGTGCTGGCTGCGGTGGAGTCGGGCCGCATGCCTCCGGGCGAGCGCCTGACGCCGGCGGAACAAGCGGCAATGCGCGAGTGGGTTCGGGCAGGAGCGGTTTGGCCGGAGCGTCTGGTGCTGGAGACGGGCGGGGCCGGGGCTGGTGGTGCCGACAATATCGCGCTGGTGCGGCGGATTCGGGAGAAGGTTCTGGCAGTTCCTGCGGGTGAGGCGAAGCCCTATACGGCGACGATTCCGAACTCGGATGTTTCCTTCCAAATGGTGCCGATTCCGGGCGGAGAGTTCCGCATGGGGACGCCCGATTCGGAGAAGGGGCATCGCAAAGACGAGGCTCCGGTGCACGGGGTTAAGGTCGAGCCGTTCTGGATGTCAGCGCATGAGGTGACCTGGGACGAGTACCGGTTGTTCATGTTTGCGAAGCAGGCTGGTGAGACCACGAAGGATGAGAGGGTGGACGCGGTCAGTCGCCCGACCCGGCCTTATGTGGAGATGAGCTTCGGGATGGGGATCAACGGGTTCCCGGCGATCAGCATGACCCAGCATGCGGCGAACAAGTATGCGCAGTGGCTGAGTGCGAAGACGGGACAGTTTTATCGTTTGCCGACCGAGGCGGAGTGGGAGTATGCATGCCGGGCGGGGTCAACGACGGAGTATCCGTGGGGCGATGATCCGAAGCAGCTTTCGCAGTATGTGTGGTTCGATGACAACGCGGATGGGAAGTACCAGAAAGTGGCCGCGAAGAAGCCGAATGCGTGGGGTTTGTACGACATGCTGGGGAACGTGATGGAGTGGACGCTGGATCAGTATGGGGCCTATCCTTCCGGTGTTCCGGCTGGGGGCTGGGTTGCGTCGGCGAAGTCGTATCCCCATGCGGTGCGTGGCGGGAGCTGGGCCGATGGGGCGGAGAAATGCAGGTGCGGGACCCGGGTACCTTCGGATGCGAGTTGGAAGATGCAGGACCCGCAGTTGCCGAAGAGCATCTGGTACCACACGGACGCGCAGTGGCTGGGGTTTCGGTTGGTGCGACCGGTGAAGGTCCCGAGCGAGACAGAGATGTTCGCCGCGTGGAATAACGGGGTAGAGCGGGACAGGTAGGCTGAATATCTAAGATTTCTTCGATTCCTTTTTGCTTCGTGCGGTAATACTGTCTGAGCGCACATGGATCGGGTGAAAGCATCGCGAAATAGTCAGGAAGCGCTTTCCTGCGTTTGTTTGACGAGCACCATGCGCCGTTGTTCCGTTTCGCGTTCCGGTTGACCGGGTCCGTGTCAGACGCGGAAGACGTAGTGCAGGAGTGCTTTCTCGGACTTACCTCTTCGGTGTGGTTCGAAACCAGTCTCTGAAACTGCGAATGGCGCGTGGGCGGAGTATTGAAGTGGACTTGTCCGCGCAGCCTGAGCCATCACAGGAAACCCATCTCCTGCAGGCCGAACGCGCAGGAGCCATCTCATGGGCTGTCAGCCAACTGCCGGAAGGCCAGCGGGAGGCTCTCCTGTTGTCGCACTACGAGGATCTGTCGCTGGCCGAGATCGCGAGTGTCGTGGAGGTTGAAGTGACTACTGTCAAGTCGCGGCTGCAGAGAGCGCGGGCGCAGCTGAAATTGATCCTGAGCAACCAGGCGTTGGGCGCGGAGAGAAGACGATGAACGACAGAGAACTCGACGAAATTCTGAACCAATGGTCTGTACCGCCGGTGCCTGCTTCTTTGCGCGGCAACGTTCTGGCTGGGTTTGTTGCCTGAATGAAGCCGGCCACGAGCGGGCGTGGGTGATTTTCCTTCATTCCGGAATGGTTTCCAGGTCTGGCGAAGGGACTGGCGGGGATTGCTGTTGCTTCGGTGACTTGCTTTTTGGTTGTTTTGGCGGCTTTCCCTCAGATGAGTTTTTTATCGCCTTTTGTGCCGATTCAGTTCATTGTCGAGGCTGAACACATCAAGGACGCCGCTCTCGACTTCGGTGACACCCGCCTTGTGCAGACCTTGCTCAATCAAAGCCCCTGCGCCCGGCCGGTGAAAAGCAAGAAGGGGGAAACGGCGCTCTCACAAACCGAGCGTTTCCGTTACCCCCTTCTTGCAGCAGCTACTTTAGTCCGCTTCAGGTTCAGTAATTAGAACCGAATCCGAGCCCCCACCTGCAGGGTTCGTGATCCGCCGTTGTCCACTCCGACGGTCGAGGTGATTCGACCGAAGTTGCTGTTCGAGACATTCAGCGCCGGAATGTCGAAGTTCGCAGTGTTCGTCAGGTTGTTGGCCGTCGCTTCGATTCCGAGGCTGACGCGTTCCCAAATCGCAACCGTCTTCGCGACGCGAGCCGAGAAGCTGCGGGTCGGCGGACCGATCAGCGTACCGGTGCCGGCATAGCCAAAGCGCCCGATATTGCTGGCCGGAATGGCGAACGCGGAACGATCAAACCAGCTGTCGACCGTTGGGTTGTCCCGGTTGCCGTAGGCTGTACCGGTGTAATCCGGGCGGTCATTGGCACGCTGCGTTGTGTTGGTGCCGCTGGGGTCGGTGCCACCGCCAATAGTTGCCGTGACGAACGGGCCGCTTTGCAGCACCAGAACGCCGCTCACGGTCCAGCCTCCGAGGACTGCTTTGCCCAGGCCCGAGTTCATGCCGGCAGGAACCGGAATCTGGTACAGGAAGTTTCCGATCGCGCGATGGCGGCGGGTGGTTGCCACATTGCCATAGTCGAGATCAATGTTCTGGTTGTCTGTCGGGACCGTGCCGTTTTCTGACGCGAAGCCTGAGCCATTCGAGCCCGTCGCATTCGTAAGGTGTTTGGCCCACGTGTACGCACCCTGAAAGGACAAGCCCTTGCTCATGCGCTTGCTCAACTCCACGGTGGCACCCTGATAGTTGGCACGCGCCAGGTTGTCCCGGGAATAGATGATGTTCCAGTTCGGGAAGGGACGAGACAGCTTTGCCGTTCCATAGCCGACGGTGTTGGGCCGAACCTGGTTCAGGTCCTGGCTGGAGTACATTTTGTGGGTTGTGTTGCCGGTATAGGTCAGGCGAAGCCCGGTGTTCCAGCCGAGGTCGCGCTCATAGGTTACGTTCCATTGCTGTGAGTAAGGGTCGGGACCATCCCACTGGGTGCCTCTGCGGAAATCGGCCGAGCCAACAACCGGAGCTACGCCCACGCCGCCGAACGGGTTCTGCAGGGTGACGGTGGGTGCCGTCTTGCTGGTGTTGGTGAAGTTGCGGACATCGGAAACGTGGATACCGGTGATGGTGTAGAAAACCGACCCAAGAATAGTAGCCGTGTAGATGCCGTAGCCGCCCCGAATCACGGAACGAGAATTTGGCCGATACGCAAAGCCAAACCGTGGCGCGAAGTTATTCCAGTCGGTAAATCGCAGTGTTTCCGGCAGGCCCGTCTGCTCGGCGAGGACGATTGGAGTATTGCCGATGGCGGCCCGGAATGCCGGAGCTGTCAGCTTCGCGGCTTCGGCGTTGGCGATGACAACTCGGCCGCCAGGGAAGTTGCGATCAAAGTTCGAGGTGGTCAGGGCCTTGTCGTTGAACATGGGGTGAGCCTCATAGCGGACGCCGAAGTTGAGCGTCAGTTTCTTGTTGACGCGGAAGTCGTCCTGGCCATAGATACCGTAGTGGTAAGTTCGGCCATCGGTATCTCTGCCGGTTGCGGCGACACGGGTGGAGTGCGGCAGGCCGAGGAGGAAGTCAGCCATGGCATTGCCGCTGAAGAAGCCATCGAAGGAGTACTCGCCCAGGTCATCGCCGCTGAAGAATGAAGTAATGTCGGTAGTCCGCAGCTTGCGGATGTCGACGCCCATTTTGGTTGTGTGGCGACCGTTGATCCAGCTGAAGTTGTCGCCGAACTGCCAGGTGTTGGTGAGGGTCAGAGACTCGCGACCGTGGCTGGCACCGGTGAGGCCGTTGATGCCGATCGCCGGGGTGCTGGAAGACTTAGGAGCATTTGCGCTGATGCCCAGGATACCGGCTCCCGTGGCGATTCCATAGCCGTCAAACTTCCCGCCGTTGGGGCCAAATGTGTTCACGCTGGACTGGTTCGAATAGCCGAAGCGGAATTCGTTTACCTTGTTTGCCGAAGCAATGAAGTTCCAGGCTACAACCACGTTGCGCGGATCGAGCGTGGTTCGGTCTTCGCCAAATGTCCCATAAAGGTTAGTAGGGCTAATCCGGGTTACGCTTTTGTTGGAGAACCGCCCGAAAACGTTGTTCCTGGCGCTGAAAACATGGTCGATGCGGATGTCGTACTGGTTGTTGTCGTTCCTGCCCGGAGGGGTCAGGCGGTAGTTGGTGGTTGCAATCGAATTACCCGCGATATTGGGCAGGGGATAGAGCGCATCGAGCAGCTTCTTGGCAATGGGATTGACCGGGATCTGGTTGCCGGGATAGGGGGCGTTGTTCGCCGGGTTGATGATCGGCGCGGTGATGGACGACAGGTCGCCATTTCGCCAGGCGGCGGGCGGGACTGTGGAGTTGGTTACGCGCTGTACCCGGTAACGGAGGCCTTCCCAGGTAGCGAAGAAGAAGGTCTTGTTTTTGATGACGGGGCCACCGCCGGAGAACGTGACATCGTTGGAGACTTTGAAGGGTGCGCCGATCCGGTTGGCAAAGAAGTCACGGGCGTCGAAGGCACCGTTTTGGTGGAACCAGACCGCCTGGCCGTGGTACTGGTTGGTTCCTGCCCTTGATGTGACCGTTACATCGCCTTGTTGCGAGAACTCGGCGTTATTGCTGAGGGAACTGATTTTGAGCTCCGAGATGGAGTCCGTCGAAGGGAACATTTCCGTGTTGATGCCGTTCGAGCGGACATTGATATTGGAAATGCCGTCGACGGTTGCCGTTGCCTGGAAGGGCATGCCGCCGCCGATGGAGAGCCCCGTACCCGAACGATCTGCCTGCACTCCGGGCGCGAAGGCGATGGCGTTGAATACGCTGTTGGTGGCTCCGGCGCGGACAGCGACTGGCATGTTGTCGATTTCGTCTACCGTGCGGGTGTTCGAAACCGTTGCGACTTCGGTTTCGATGACCTGGCGGGCTTCGGAGACCTGCACCTCAGTTCCGGTTGTCGCGATCTGCAGCTTGCCATCCACGCGGACCACATCCCGTGCGCGCAGCAACAGGTTCTGGGTTCTGAAAGTGAGGAAGCCGGGCATCTCGAACTCAACCTCATAGGTTCCGGCGTCCAGATTGACGAAGGAATAGCTGCCTGTTCCGTCGCTTTTGGTAAGTCTCAGTTCGCCCGTCCCTTTGGCCCGGGCGGTAATCTTTGCACCATTCACCACAGCATTGCTCGGGTCGGTGATGGTCCCCCGTATCTCGCCGAAGATAGACTGTGCATGAGCGCCTGCTGCGCTCATGCACAAAATAATTGCTAAGTTACGAATTGTAGACATCCGGTTCCCCTTTAGTGGAAATAACTTAAAGTGTAGGAACTGAATGTGACGCTGGTATTGCGATTTGGTTCAACATGCAAGAACTCTGGCTGTCGAGACAGATGTGGTTGTCAATGTCCAGCTGAATTCCGGCGAGTTTTCAGGCCACGCCGGTTTTGATGATCACTGTCGCGGCGGACTGGCTCGTTCAGCCTCTTTTCGCAGCCCTTCCAGCATGCCCCCGAAGACGAAGTGGTGCATCGGGGCGACGGCGTACCAATACAGGATCCCGAACAGGCCTTTGGGGCGGAACAGCGCGGTTTGGCGGAGGCGGGTGCGGCCGTTCGGCAACTCCTCAAGCTCGAATTCGAGCTTGGCTTCGCCGGGAAGTTTCATTTCGGCGCGCAGAGCGAGGCGCTGATTCTGGCGGAGGTCGGTGACGCGCCAGAAGTCGAGGGCTTCGCCGTAGCCGAGGTCGCTGGGGTGGCGTCGTCCGCGGCGTAAGCCGGGGCCTCCCACGAGAAGGTCGAGCCAGCCGCGCAGGACCCATAGCCAGTTGGACGAATACCACCCGTTTTCGCCGCCAATACGGCAGACGGCGCGGAAGACTTCGGTAGCGGAGGCGGTGGAGATGACTTCGCGGGAGTCGCGGAAGACGGTGCCGCCAGCCCAGTCGGGGTCGCCGGGGATGGCTCCGGCCATGGCCCAGTGGGTTTCCACGTTGTGCTCCAGGGTCTGCGAGATGGCGGCACGGATGGCTTCCCGGACGGTGAGGCACTGGCCAGGGATGATGCGGGTGATGCGGTTGTCGCGGCAGACGACGGGATTTTTTAGGCCTTCGGCGAGGGGCTGGCCGATGTCGTTGCTGAGGGGGGTGACGAAGTGAATCCAGTACGAACTGAGGCGGGGCGTGAGGACGGGGACGGGGATGATCCAGCGTCGCTTGAGCCCGAGCTCTTCGGCCATGATGCGCATGATGTCGCGGTAGCAGAGGACTTCGGGGCCGCCAATGTCGTAGATCTGGCCGGTGGTTTCGGGGTGATCGAGGACGCCGGTGAGGTAGTTGATGACGTCGCGGACGGCGATGGGTTGGGACGGGGTGGAGACCCACATGGGCGTGATCATGATGGGCAGCCGTTCGACCAGGTAGCGGAGGATTTCGAAGGAGGCCGAACCGGAGCCGATGATCATGGCGGCGCGGAGGACGGTGACGGGGACGCCGGTGGAGCCGAGGGCGGTTTCCACGTCGCGACGGGAGGCGAGGTGTTCGCTGAGGTCGGGGCCGGTTTCGCCGAGGCCGCCGAGGTAGATGATTCGTTGCAGCCCGGCCTGTTTGGCGGCGAGAGCGAATTGGGTGGCGAGGTGGTGGTCCTGTTGGGCGTAGTCGGCACCGGCGGACATCATGGAGTGAACGAGGTAGAAGGCGGTGTGGCAGCCCTGTAGATCGAGGGCGAGGGCGTCGGCCTGGGTGAGGTCAGAGGGGCGGACTTCGAGGAGCGGGTTGGTGGCCCAGTCGCGGGTGAGGAGTTTGCGGGGGGACCGGGCGAGACAGCGGACCTGGTGACCGGCTTCGAGGAGGGTATGGGCGAGCCGACCGCCTATGTAACCAGTGGCTCCCAGGATCGCGACGGTGGAGGTGGGGTTGGAGATAGTGACGTTCCGGAGGAAATGGAGCAGGAGACGAGGAGCGAACCCGCAACCAACAGCCTTGAAATGACTTTACCCTATTATATGGTACAGGACTTGTCGATTTTGGTGGACTCGCCAGATGCCACTTTCGATACGCTGCCTGAACTCGGCCGGGGCTTATCTGGCGCGATCTACGAGGGCCTTGTACACCAGGCTTCGGGACAGCGGACGTACCGCAGGTGTGCCACCGCCGGGCTCGCTTCCCTCTAGATTCTGGATCATCCCGACCACTACTACGTCATTTACCGGATCGATCCAGAACCAGGTCCCAAACGCACCGCCCCAGTAGAAAGTACCCCGGCCCTCCGGTCGTTCTGCCGCCACGGGATCCAGCACCAGCGCGAAGTCCAGCCCGAACCCAATTCCCGGCTGGTCAGGTCCGTAGAGATCGACTTTGACACCTTCGGGGAGTACGTTGGTGCGCATGAGTTCCACGGTGGATGTCTTCAGGAAGCGCTTGCCGTTGGCCTCACCCCCGTTTAACATCATCTGCGCGAACCGGAAATAGTCTTCGGTGGTGGAAAGCAATCCGCCACTGCCCGAAAAATAGGTCGGTCTTGCAGTACTTTCTACCAGCTGATAGAAACCAGGAGCCGGTGTTGACTGCATCAGCTTCTTGTCGGGGCCGTAGGTGAACACGTCGGTTCGGCGGTGGAGTTTCTCCGGTTCCACCCAGAAGCCGGTATCTTTCATGCCCAGCGGCTCAAAGATCCGGGTTCGCAGGAACTGGTCGAGCGGCTGACCCGACAGCTTCTGAACGAGGTACGCCTGGACATCCACACTGGGGCCGTAGCGCCAGTCGGTACCGGGTTGCGCCACCAGCGGCATTGTGGACAGCTTGCGAATCATGCCCTGCAGATCGGATGCCAGCAGCTTCGAAGGAAGGTACGCGTCATCCACGTCGAGGCCTGCGGTATGGCTCATCAGTTGCCGCATTGTCATGGGCTTGCTCTGTGGGACTTCACCCTTTGGGGTGGCGACCTTCAGATTGGCAAACTCCGGGATATGTTTGGCCACCGGATCATCCAGCGTCCACTTCCCCTGCTCCCACAGCATCATCATGGCGGTGCCCACGATCGGTTTAGTCATCGACGCGATGCGGAAGATTGTGTCCTTCGTGACGGGCTTCTTCGAAGCGAGGCTCTGCACACCGTAGGCGTCAAAGTGGACCACCTTGCCGTGCCGAGCCACCAGGGTAGTGATGCCTGCCAGACTGCCCTCATCCACCAGAGCCCGCATGGTCCGTTGAAACTCGTTGAGCCCAGCCGTGGAAAACCCGAGCGACTCGGGCGAAACCACGCGATCCTGCGCCTGCGCGCCGGTAACGGCCATCATTGTGAGCACCGATATTGCGAACACTGCTTTTCGATCAAATGTCTGCACCTCGTGCATTGTATACCCGTAAACTCCGTCCGAACGGTACTGACTATTAATCAGCTGCGGTATAGTGACCTCATGCCGTACTCCAGACGACAGTTTGTGGCAACTACGCTCGGGGCCTCTGGTGTTGCGTTGGGCCAGAACAAGGTGGTTCTGAACAACGGGACTCGCTGGAACCCCGGTGTTGTCCGACACCTGCTTCCGGCCGTCTCACATGAGCGCTTACTGCTGAAGGCAGGCTTCCTGCATCCACAGACCTCGCCGCCGATCCTGCGTGTGGGTTCGAAGCGTGCTGTCGGCGTGCGCACGGATTCGGTCGGTGAGTTCTATTCGTTCCATCTGGCGGGACTGGAACCGGAACACACCTACCGTCTGGAACTGCTTGATTCTCGCGGCAAAGCACTGTGCGAGCCCTGGCCAATATCGACCTTTCCTGGTCCGCAGGCTCAGCCAAAGCGTGTCCGCCTCCTTGTCTACACCTGCGCCGGCGGGCATCCGGCAACGCGCAATCCCGATACGGGGGGCCCCTACTGGGTGTCCCTTGAGGCCAGACGCAAGTTGCTGGCAACGGGGTTGGCCTATCAGCCCGATGCCGTAATTGCCATTGGCGACCACGTCTACTGGGACCTCCGCTCACCCGTGGGTTCCCTGAGCCTGGGCAATTCCCCTGTGGCCCGGCAACTGGTGGGGCAGTTTGATCGCTCGCAACCTGCCATGGGGGGCGAGAATGAACGAAAGCTGAAGCTGGTGGTAACGCCCCAGGTCTGCGATCTCTACGGCACGCTGTTTCGCTCGACGCCAGTGTTCTTTGTGCAGGACGATCACGACTATTTCGAGAATGACGAGGCCACCGAACAGATGGTCACGTTCCCGCCCGATGATTTCATGTTGCGCCTGGCTCGGGCCAGCCAGAGTCTCTATTACCCCGAGTTTCTGCCGGACGCGAATCGCCCTCTCGGGTTGCCAAGCGCTGGTGGCGCAGACCGGATGCCTGGTGTTGGTGAGTCGTTTGGGACGCTTCGATACGGCAAACTGCTTGAGATTCTGATGTATGACTGTCGGAGACACATGTCCCTGAAAGGGCCGGTTGGCGGGTTCTTGCCCGACTCCGCAGAGGAGTGGCTGATGCAGCGAATGACAGCTCAGGAAACCCATCACGTGGTCAATCTCCCGTCAACACCGATCGGTTGGGCCGCCGGTAAGTGGGGCGAATGGTACCCCGATCTGTTGCAGCCCAATGGCAAGCTGGGTACGGCCAACGCCAAGTACTGGTGGCAACAGGGGTGGAGACTACAGCATGATCGTTTGCTGCAGAGGGCATCGTCCATGCAACGCATTCCGCTGTTTCTCAGTGGCGACCTGCATGCCCTGGCGGAAGGCAGAATCCACCGGTACGGCAAGCTTGATTTCAGCCGGAACCCGGTGGTTTCGGTTCTCACAGGGCCAATTGGCACCGGGCCGAAAGCCTGGCCCTCAGTCTGGCGCGGGACCCCGCCACAGCCTCCGTCCGGGCTCGAGATTGAAGAGGGCCTGAAACCCCTCGAAAAGAATGGTTTCTCGATCCTCGACTTTACCGAAGACCAGATGGAAGCTCAATTCTTCAGCTGGAAAATGGACGAACCAGAGCAACGCCTGGATGACCTGAAACCGTTCCACCGCTTTACCGCCAAACGCCGGGCATGACCGCGAGGCGTCTGCGAATATGGCGGAAGGCAGCAACGACGGGTTCATCACGGTGGTGAGCGGATTCTTACGCTCCGGGAACCTGCGTTTCCTCAGTGCCGGAATAACGGCATCACCGTTGAGATATTGGCGTACCGGAGGAAATGGAGCGGGAGACGAGACTCGAACTCGCAACCAACAGCTTGGAAAGCTGTGACTCTACCATTGAGTTACTCCCGCTCACAGGGAGACAGTTCGGAAGCCGAACTAACCCTATTGTAGCAACGGCACGTTTACGGGCGATACACTGCCTGGGTGCAGTTGTTACTCCGTGTCGCGCTCTTTTTCCATCGCTGGATGGGGACTGCATTCTGTGCTTTGTTTGCCTGGTGGTTCGTTTCCGGTATCTTCATGATGTATTGGGACTTTCCTGCGGTAACGGAAGCGGACCGTCTGCAACACGCCAGACCGCTCAATCCTTCAAGGGTTCTTCGCGGCATGCCGGGGCCGGGCGTTCCCTCTCTGGTTATATTCGACGGGCGTCCGGCGTGGATCTCCGGTACGGGGGCGCGGCGCAGCATCACATTTGCCGATGACGGGAAACGGCTGCTGGTGTTTTCTCCGGAGGTGAACCTTCGCACGGCGGCTGAATGGGCCGGGCGGCCCGCCGGGGAGGCGCAGGTTGAGATGCTTACCGAAGCGGATCAATGGACGGTGCAGGGTTCGTTTGGTGCTCTCCGGCCTCTGGCGAAATACGAATGGCCGGATGGGCAGGCTGTCTACATTTCTACGCGATCCGGGGAAGTGGTGCAATATACAACCCGGCGGTCCCGCCTGTTTGCCTGGCTGGGGGCGATTCCTCATTGGCTCTACTTCACTCCTTTGCGGACCAATACGGAGCTGTGGAGCCGGGTAGTGATCTGGGCGTCGGGGTTGGCGACTTTGGCCGCATTGCTGGGGTTGGGGGTGGGCCTCGCGATGTTATCGCCCCGTAAGAAGTACCGTCACTCGGGCTTGCCCACCGCGATTCCCTACTCCGGAGTGAAGAGGCTGCATACGCAGTGGGGTCTGTGCTTCGGCGTTCTGGTCTGTACGTGGGCCTTCAGCGGGATGCTCTCGATGGATCCGATCGGGAGTCCGGCGCGAGGTCGCAGTTCAGTTCCGGCGGCTCTGCGGTCCGTACCTGACCTGCGGCACTTCACTGTGCAGAGCATGGCAGATGCGCTTCGAAAAGCTCCTGGCACGGTTTTGCTGACGCTGGCCGTGTTTGCCGGGGAGACCTTGTATGTGGCGCGGGTCCGGGTAGTCCGTGAGTATGATTTTTGGTATTGTGACCGGCTGGGCCGGAAGCCTCTCCCGGCAGTTCTGGTGACGCGGGCTGCGGAGGGGATGCGCTATTACGTGGATCCGCGTACTGCTGCCATTGTGGGTAGCTACAGAACGAATGATTGGGTGAACCGCTGGCTTTATCACGGCCTGCATTCTCTGGATTTCCCCTTGCTTTACCGCTATCGACCACTTTGGGATGTGGTGATGCTGGTGCTGCTGGGGGGCGGTTTGGTGGCTTCGGGGACCGGTGTGGTGCTGGGTTTTCGGGTGCTGCGGCAGCGGGTGTTCCGCGCTTAGTCGTAACTGCCCTCCACAAACCACCTCCCGGAATCGACTTCGCGGTACATCCGGTAGAGTTCTCCCGATTCGAGGGCGATGTCCCATTCGTCGCGGTTCCAGGCGTCCTCTCTCCACCATTCGCCGGAGGTTCTCCAGGGGCCCTTGGCCATGACGACCCTGCCGTTTACTGCGGGGGAAATCAGGCGGACGGGTTGCTGGTTGATCAGCAGGACCTGGACTGCGCGCGGGGGGCGGAAACGGCGGAGGCAGAGCCTGGGAACGGTGGGGGCTTCGGCTTCATCAACGGCGAGCCTTGAAGTCGCGAGCGGTGGGGCGAAGACGCGCATGACGAAGCTGTCAGGACGGTGCGTATTGCGGAGTTGGGGGCTTCCGACGTGATCGGTGCCGACTAAATGGCGGAGCCGGGAGACGGTCAGTTCCAGCTTTTCGGGTTCGGGTGAGGTGGGGACGAACAGGCCGTGCTGCGTCCGGCGGGGTTTTACCGGCTCCGCGCGCAGATAGACCTGGACGACGGGTGCAACGGGCGGTCGGCCATTGAGGTCCAGCTGCAGCATGCGCAGGAAGGCACGCTGGTCGAGCATGGGGACCGGGAGTTTGAGTTGCGTTACGTGCTCCGGGGCGCGTTCGAGGGCCAGGCGGAGGGTGAGTTCATTCGTGGCAAGGGTGCGGAAGCGGAGCTTGTCGCAGACTTCACCGAGGAGGCGGCTCAGGACGAAAGCCAGCGGTTCCAGGTTGTCGACGGGGTAATCGAGTTCCAGGGAGGCTTCGAATTCCAGAGGGTCTTCGAGGGGGCGTAGTTGGCGCGACCCTTCGCCGCGGGCCAGGTACTGGAGTTCGATGCCTTCTTCGCCGAGACGTGCGGCGACGCCGAGGGGGGGCAGTTTGGCGAAGTCGCCGAAAGTCCGGATACCCCAGAGGTGGAGCAGTTCGGCGGTGGCGGGGGAGCCGCCCAACAGATTCAGGGGCAGGGAAGCGAGGGCTTCGGCCTCCCTGCGGGGGGCGATGACGGTGATGCCCCGAAAGCCTCGTGCGGCGTGGGCGGCCGCGTCGGGGTTTGCGGCGAGGGCCAGATTGGCAGGGACCCCGACCGTGCGGTCAATCTCGCGGGCGAGGTTCTCCGGAGGGCCGTAGAGGGTTTCGAGGCCACGAATGTCGAAGATGACGGTGTCGGGCGGCAGTTCCTCCACGTGCGGGGAGAATTTACGGGCACACTCCAGCAGGAGTTCCAGATTGCCGGGACCATGCAGACATGCGTACATTACCGCACCGCCCGGAACTCGGCCTTGCGGGACCGGTGTTGTCTTCTTGATTCCACTTCGGCATCCATGCCGGCTAACAGCTTGCCGCGCCACACCGGGCCCAGGGGCTGCAGTTCCATTTGCAGTTCTGAGCAGGAAGCTGCGTTGATGCGCCGGGCTACTGCCACCAGGGCCGCGCCGGTGCGCTCTGCCGCATGACGCAGCCGGAACCACGAGGCCAGCGGGATGCGGCGGACCTCGCGTTCCGGCGTATCGGCCAGATCCATGACAACTAATCCAAAGCCCCCGCTCTGGATTAACAGATCGACCGATTTCAGGGCGTGTTCGGCGCTGCCACCGCAGTTGATCCAGAGGAGCCGATCCAGATCCACACCCATTTCTGAAGCCGATTGTGGATCAAACGCCCCGGCTGTATCCACCCAGACACAACATTCTCCACTGCGGGTTGCCTGGCCCAGAAACGCTACCACGAGCGCGGTTCGCCCGCTGGAGGCCGCCCCGCTGATTTCGGTGAGCGCGCCTCGGGGGACACCGCCGGATGTGAGGGTGTCGATAGCCCCGATTCCGGACGCAAGCTTCTCTTTTTCCAACGACTTACGGATTCCGAGCGGGATCTCAAAACGGGCTTCGACGGTGGAGCGTAGCTGTAGAACGGCGGCTTTCATATTCGCCTTTTATTCGCCTCAGGAACTCTACTTTCGCAGATTTTGATGGCCGAAGCAAGAGGCTTGTGTGAGGTTTTTCACGGGGCGGGGGAGACGCGGTGTGTAGAAATCAGGTTGCAAGAATATTACTGCGTGGTCTATAGTGCAAGTAACTCCCGGTAGAACTCCGGCGAACCATTAACGAATTTCCAGGCCCTGCCCCGCCCGGAAAAATGGCTCGCCAATCCTGCTCAGTCTGCAGAAAAAATCGCGACGCCAGACGGCGCGCGAATGCGACTTTTCGCGGAGAAAACAATGTCACATTTCAGGGGTGTCAGGCTGTGCCTGGCCATTACGGCATTTGCTTTAATTGCAGCGTCCAGTGCGGTCGCGCAATCCATCTACGGGGGCGTTCGCGGTATCATTTCGGACGCTCAGGGGTCCCTTGTCTCCGGTGCCAAAGTAACGCTCACCGATGAGGCCACAAACTCAACACGAGCCGCAGTAACCAATGAAACGGGCGAATACAACTTTGCTTCTGTAGTGCCTTCCGTTTACACTGTCAGCGCAGAGTCTCCCGGCTTCAAGCGCATTGAGCGCAAAGGTATTCCTCTCGCCACCCAGCAGGTCGCCACGGTGGATCTGAGACTGGAAGTGGGCAACGTTACGGAAAGCGTAATGGTAACGGCGGAAGCGCCTCTTCTGGAAGCTTCGACGGCATCACAGGGCCAGGTTCTGGATCGCCAGAAACTGGTGGATCTCCCGAACCTTGGCCGCAACCCGTTCATGATGTCCCGGCTCGCGACCACTGTGCAGCAGGTTGGTAACCCTGGTTACAACCGGATGCAGGACCAGTCGGGTTCTTCACAGATCTCGATCAACGGTGGTCCGGTCCGCGGCAATAACTACCTTCTCGACGGTATTCCGATCACCGATTTCTCGAACCGCGCGATCATCATCCCTTCGATTGAAGCTGTCGCGGAAATGAAAGTTCAGTACTCCACCTATGATGCGGAAATGGGCCGCACGGGTGGTGGTATGTTCAACACCTTTATCAAGTCCGGCAGCAACCAGTACAGCGGTTCCCTGCTTGGTTATATGCGCCAGACCGAATGGCTTGCCAACACCTTCTTCAACAACCGCAATGGTATCAAGATTACGTCTCAGCCGTTCCGCAACTACGCTGGCTCCTTTGGCGGGCCGGTGATTATCCAGAAATTCTACAACGGCAAGAACAAGACCTTCTTCTGGCTTGGTTTCGAAGGCTACCGCGACACGCAGGCAGCCAGCCGCGAACAGTATGCGCCCACTGCTCTGGAACGTGTCGGCGACTTCTCGCAGACAAGGAACAGCGCCGGTAACCCACTGGTGATTTACGATCCCAACACCACTGCTGCTGATGGTTCGCGTACTGCGTTTGCCGGTAACGTGATCCCGGGAAGTCGCCAGGATCTGGTTGGCCGCAACATTGCAACCACTTACGAACTGCCCAACAAGACGGGTGCCGGTCGTTTTTATGGTGACAACAATCTGGCCGGTGGTGGTCCTCTTGCCTCCAAAGCTGACCAGTTGTTCGGCAAGCTGGATCATCAGTTGACTTCGTGGTGGCGCGCCAGCCTCAGCTACCTGCGGTACAACTCGGCCGAGCCCGGGGAAAATCCATATAAGAGCATCTCCTCGCCGGATCAGTGGTATCTGTTCCGCAAGGTGGATACGACACAGTTCAACTCCACGCTGACGCCCTCGGCCACCTGGGTTATCGCGGTGCGTTACGGCTTCAACCGCTTTCCGAATATCGGAACGCAGAAGTCACAGAACTATAACCTGACAACGCTCGGTTTTGCCAACTCCTTTGTGAAAGATGTCCCATCTCCCTCGTTCCCGAACGTTGCGATGCAGACGGCCTATTCCCTCGGTACCAACAATAACTTCAACTATGTACACTCTTCGCGGAACTTCAGTGGTTCGGCTTCGAAGTACATCGGCAAGCACGGCATCAAGTTCGGTTATGACTACCGGAAGCTGAGCGATGCCGGTCTGGACTACCAGAACAGTGCTGGTGCCTTCACCTTCGATAACCGCTTTACCCGCGCGAACTCCAACTCCTCCACTAGTGCTTCCGGTTCTGATATTGCCGACATGTTACTCGGAGCTCCGGCTGGTGCCACAGGGTACATTCCCACCGTTCTGAACGAGTATGTTACTTACAACGCTCTCTTTATTCACGATGATTTCCGCGTGAACTCAAAGCTGACCCTGAACCTGGGCCTTCGCTGGGAGCGGGAAAGTGGTCTGCACGAAAAGAACAACCTCCTGATCACGAACTTCGATACCAACGCCTCGAATCCGATCGGGACCGCAGCCGGACTGCCGGTGAAGGGTGTGTTCCAGTTCGCAGGGATTGGTGGCGCGAAAACTACGACCATGAACCTCAGGCAGAACAAGTTTGCACCCCGCCTGGGTGTGGCTTATCAGCTGAACGATAAGACGGTTATCCGCGGCGGCTGGGGCATGTTCTGGGCTCCTGCTTTCGCTCTCGGCTCCCCGTATAACAGTGAAGGTGTGACGGCAACGACGCAGCCCTCTGTTTCGAACGACGGCAACAAGACTCCCGCAGTGAAACTCTCCAACCCCTTCCCGAACGGTCTGGATCGTCCGGTGGGCAGTTCCCTCGGTGCTCTCACCGGCGTGGGCAAAGCGATGACGATCTTCGATCCCAACGCGACCTCCACTCGTGTGCAGCAGTTCTCACTCGATATCCAGCGCCAACTGAGCGCCGGTTGGGTGGTAACGGCCGGATACTCCGGTTCGCGTACGGCGGACCTGACCTGGAGCACGGCTGCCTTGAACGTCAATCAGCTGGATCCTTCGCTGTTCTCCCGCGGTGCGGCACTTACGGCTTCGGTCGCGAATCCTTTCTTCGGTAAGGGTGGCACGGGCGTTATTGGTGGCTCTACTGTAGCTGCCAATCAGCTGCTGCGTCCCTATCCGCAGTTTGGTAACGTCAACTTCACCAATAGCAGCCGCAATCACGCGAAGTATGATTCGCTGACGTTCAAGCTGCAGAAGAGTTACTCTAAGGGCCTGTCCATTCTGACGGGTTACACGCTGGGTAAGAACTTCGATATGTCTGGTGGCGGCCCTGGTAACAACCTGAATGGTGGTAACGGCGGTCCGCAGGACGTTTATTCACTGGCCGGTGAATGGGGCCTTTCTTACCTGCATTCGCCGCATCGTCTGACGAACGCTCTTACCTACGAACTGCCCTTCGGTAAAGGCAAGCCCTTCCTCTCCAGCCTGCCCAAGGCTGCTGATATGGCTCTGGGTGGCTGGTCCGTCAACACGGTCAGCACCTTCCTGACCGGCTTTCCGCTCCAGATCTTCATGAATAACAACGGCAACAGCGCTTTGGGTACCGCTCGCCAGCGTCCGAATGCGACGGGAGCCTCCCCGTTCGTGGATGCCCCGGTAGCTACAAAAATCGATGGCTGGATCAACAGGGGTGCATTTACGGATGCCGCACCTTTCACCCTGGGTAATGTAACACGTACGATCTCCACCCGGGGGCCGGGCCAGGTGAACTGGGATATTTCAGTCTTCAAGACAGTTGCTGTCTATGAGAGATTCAAGGCTCAGTTCCGCGCGGAAGCTCTCAATGCCATGAACACTCCGTACTTCCGGGCACCGAATACGGCGTTCGGGAACGGTGCTTTTGGCCGGGTCACGTCGCAGGCCAACTTCCCGCGCATGCTGCAGCTCGGGCTCCGGCTCTACTTCTAGATTCAACGCAACGGCTCCGGCGGCGCACTCAGGCCGCCGGAGCTTTCCCTCTTAAACGCGCTCCGTCAGCGCATGATTCTCCCCTGTCCGGAGAGCTCAGACCGGCAAGACCAATCGCTCAGCCACTGAACATGACCGATTGCAATTTGAAAGGGAGAATTCAAATGACGAACATCACACAGAAACTCAGCACCCAGGAAGTGAAATCTTTCCTCAACCGCGGCTTCAACCGCCGGGATCTGGCGAAGATTGCCACCATGGTCACGGCAGGTACGACGCTGCCGTTCTTTAATGAATCCGCGATGGCACAGCTCTCGCGCGTGGAGGCACCGGCCGACGCCGTCCTCATCAACGCCAACGAAAATCCTCTCGGACCCTGCGAATCCGCACGTCAGGCCGTTCATAACATCGTGAACAACGGTGGCCGCTACATGTACGGCGAGACTGACAAAGTAGTAAAGCTGATGTCGGAACAGGACCAGGTGAAGCCCGACTACATCCGTGTGTATCCCGGTTCGAGCGCACCCCTGCACCAGTCCGTGCTGGCGTTCTGTTCTCCCACCAAGGCCTTCGTGATGGCTGATCCTGGCTATGAAGCCGGTGGCCGTGCCGCGCAGTTCATCGGCGCGAAGACGGTTCGTGTACCGCTCAAGAAAGACTACACGCATGACGTGAAGGAAATGCTGAAGGCGGGCGGACCGGATGCGGGCCTCTTCTACATTTGCAATCCGAACAACCCGACTGGCACCCTGACACCGAAGTCCGAAATCGAATGGCTGGTCGCCAACAAGCCGAAGGGTTCTGTTGTGGTAGTCGACGAAGCCTATACCCACATTTCGGACGCGGAATTCTGCACCGATATGGTGGCGAAGGACAAGGATGTGGTGGTTCTCCGCACGTTCTCGAAGATCTACGGTATGGCCGGACTGCGCGCTGGTGCTGTGATCGCGCGTCCCGACCTGATCGAGAAGATTGCCGGCTGGAGTGCGGGTATGTTGCCCATTACGGGTATGGCTGCGGCCAGTGCTTCACTTGCGGAAAAGAACCTGGTTCCCGAGCGCCGCAAACTCATTGGCCAGGTTCGTGCGGACACACTGAGCTTCCTCGACAAGCACAAGTTCTCCTACGTGCCCTCGGTTTCCAACTGCTTCATGGTGGATGTGAAACAGCCGGGTAACAACATCGTTAATGCGATGCGTAAGGAGAAGGTCTACATTGGCCGCGTGTGGCCGGCCTGGCCGACTCATGTTCGCGTCACGGTTGGTACTTCTGAAGAAATGAAGAAGTTCCAGGCCGGATTCCTGAAAGTAATGGCTTAAGTAGTTTTCCCGACCCACCTTACTCATTACACAGGGAGACC
Organism: Terriglobia bacterium; assembly: GCA_010084195.1. Taxonomy (GTDB): domain Bacteria; phylum Acidobacteriota; class Terriglobia; order Bryobacterales; family Bryobacteraceae; genus BOG-234. Next base: position 4,889 of record RGPS01000032.1, on the reverse strand, counting down.
ACTGAATGATCCGCAAGATCCGCAGGATCGGCAGGTATAACTGGGAGCGGTTCTTAGGCGATTGTGCCGGCGGCCTGATTGCCGCTCTCATTGCCCTGCCGTACGGCCTCTCGATGGCGGCGCTCATGGGGTTACCACCCATCCTGGGCGTTGTTACTTCGATTCTGACCGCGCCCGTCACGGCGCTGCTGGGACGCAATCCCGTGCTGATTGGAGGCACAGCTTCGGCGACCGTGCCCTTCATTGCCAGTGCGGTGCGTTCGCAGGGCATTGGCGGCGCGGCCAAAGTATCGATTGTGGCTGCGATCTTCATGATGGTCTTCTGTGTGATGCGTTTGGGGCGGCATGTTTCCAAAGTTCCGCCCACGGTGGTCGCCGGGTTTTCGGCGGGTATCGGGGCGATCATGTTTATCTCTCAGCTGAATGTGTTGATCGGGGTTCCGACTCCGGGTGGTGCTAACGCTCTCAGTCAGTTGATAGCTGTACTGGGCAAGGTCCCCGACATGCGTTTTGCTCCGTTTCTGTTAGGCGGTACCGTGATTGTAATATCGGCGCTGATGACGCGTTTCTCCCCGCGTCTACCGGCACCATTGTTCGGCGTGGCAGCGGCAGGGCTGGTTGCTCTGATCTATCGCTTTGGCGAACCCGAAGTCGGGTCGCTGCAGCTGGCTCTGCCACCGTTCGCCGGATTCTCCTGGACTCCTCAGGACGTTGTGAATGTATTGCCCGCCGGCCTGACACTGGCGTTTGTGGCTTCCGTAAATATTCTGCTGACTTCCCGTGCTGTTGAACACTTCCGGGGCCTGCACCAGCACTCAAAACGTGCCGATGCCGATGCGGAGCTGGGAGCTTACGGCATTGCGAATCTGGCGGCTGGCATCTTTGGTGCGCCCATGAGCGTAGGTATTCCGGCCCGGAGTGTGGCGAATGTACGATGTGGCGGGACTACACGTCTTTCGAATATTCTTCATGCTGTGTTCCTGTGCCTGCTGGTCGCGTTTGGTTCCGGGGCTTTGGCGAAGATACCGTTGGCTGCGCTGGGCGGCGTGACTGCCTGGATGGGGCTGAATCTGCTGGATGTCAGCACGTGGCATCGTTTACCGAAGATGCGCTACGTGGACGCTGCCGCATTCCTGGTGACGGCCTTTGGGGTGCTGGTGACGAATGCGGTTGCTGCAGTAGCTGCCGGGTGTCTGATCCATGGGGCGCATGTTCTCTGGCACCGCTACAGATCTTCAGATCCACGAATCTCCACCGTGCCCGGTATCGCTGCGCGCTGATATCCGCTAAACTCAGGCCGTGCGCTCCTGGTTCATTCAATGGCTTCTGAAAGCCGTCTCCATTTTGATTGTTGCCCGCATCCTGCCGGGCATTCAGGTTTCCGGTTTCGGCTCTGCTTTCTTTGCCGCAGCTGTGATGGCCATCGCCAGCGCGACGCTGGGCGTCCTGCTGAAGTTCTTCCTGTGGCCCTTTAATATTCTGTCGCTGGGGATCGTGTATCTGATGATCAACGGTCTGATGTTGAAAGTGGCCTCGGAATTCGTGCCTGGCTTCCGTGTCAATGGGTGTTCAGTGGCTGTGATCGGCGCGCTCCTGTTGTCCGTTGCGGACTACTTTTTTCGGGCCATTGCAGGATTCTGAAAAAGGTATTGACATGCAGTTGTAACGGGAGCAGTATAGAGCCAGGAGCAAGCAAGACGCTCCTGAAAGCAGTTGATGCAATACCTGAGAGCTGTCAACAAGGCCACGAGGTGTGTGCGTGGCGGGAGGTGACTATAGAACCGCCTGGTCAGAAAAAGGGCGGCGCGGAATGGGCCGAAGGACATGCAGTAACAGCATTACCTGCACCGGGATTATTGGCTTGAATGGCCTCCGCTTTTATTGCGGGAAATGATCGGTGCACCGTGTGCTCAGTCCTGAGGCTCTGATCCGGGCCGCCCTTGTGTTTTTACTTTGCAGGGAGGTCTACGGTGCTGGCCGCGAATGTGCCGGGCCACGAAAGACGGCATTGAGGAACAGTAGATTCATCCCATCCAGATAGGCCCGGAAATTCGGATCTGATGCGAAGCCGATCACGACACCCCGGCCCTGCGTGGCAACCATCATCATCGGCTTGCGCGCGAGTTGCTTTTTGTTTTCATCCCACATATAGCCCCCGGCAAGTACCTGTTCCGGACCTTCATACGTGACGGCGTTGACACCCTTGTCGGCGGTCAGCGGCGAATAGATAGCTCGACCGGTGTACATCGCATAAACCGCTGGCGGGACTCCTGCGGTAGCCCAATATTCCTGGTCGACCTTGCCGCGCACAATTGCCCCCGGAACCGTATCGGGGGCTTCGCTGGCGGGCAGGACAGCCTTGGCGTAGTCGGCTTCGGTGGCGAGGATCTTGCCCTGCGGCGGCGGTGGGGGTGTGGTGGCTCCGGCTGCGGGTTTGGGAGCGTCCGGCTGAACGCCGAGGGCTTTGTTTTCGACTGCAGTAGCGAGCAGACCCGTGCGGGAGTCAGCCAGGAATGTGAGGCCTCCCTCAATGCCGACGATGGTGCCTCCATTGGAAACCCAGCGCTTGATGTTGTCAATTCCGGCTGCGTTGATCGTCGTTGCGTAGCCACCCTGGCCGGTATCGGGGAGGATCAGGACGTTGAAACGGCTCAGGTCTGCGGTGCCCAGATTGGCAGTGCGGATGGGGGTAGTGGGATAGCCAAACTGGCGCTCCAGCACGAAGCGCGTCGCACCGGCTGAACCTGTGGCAGCGGGCGTATCCCAGGCGATGGCGATTTCGGGCTTGCGCATCAACTGCACAAAGTTACTGCCGAAGTTGGGGCCGGATTCGGTCCAGCCGGAGTTGATTGCGTAGACCTCGGCCCCGGAGGCTTCGGCCAGCCGGGTAACACGGTCATGCACGGTGGGCGCATTGTCATTCAGCTTGACGATCAGCGTCCCGGAGGCGAACTTGCGTGCCGGGAGCGTGAAGGCTTCATCCGAGCTCCAGATGCGGATGTTCTCGCGTTGCGCAGAGGCTAGGAAGCGGCCTGCTGCCTGAGAACCCCAGGGTACAAGATAGGCAACCGTGGCCTTGCCACCGATCACCGAGCCTTTCGTAATGTGCTGCGGGTGGACAACGCTGAAGTTGGTGCTGACGACTTCTCCGCTCGGGATGGTTTCGACGTTCGAGAGGAACTGGAGGGACCAGGCGGTGATGTCGTAGATCTGGTGACGCAGGCGGCGACCGCGGCGGCGTTCCTGTTCCTTGATAAAGGTGTCGTCGAAAGGGGTCTGCGGATCGAGCAGGGTATGGATGAAACGTTGCGCGGGTTGTGAGAGCGAGACCGTGTAAGTGCCGGCCGGGTACTTTTTCCCGTCTGCCGTGAACTCGGCCTTCGCCTGACGGACTTCGATACCGTGGGCGTCGAGGATCGCAGCGAGCTTCGTTGTTGCGGAGGGGTCGTGCCCGGGCGGCAGAAGATACTCGCGGATCTTGTCCTTTGCACCGTCCTCAATACCGGCCAGGCGGAACTTGTACAGATTCTCGTTGAACTTCGCTTTTTGATCCGCCCCGACTTCGAGCGTGGAAATAGAGGCTACAAAGTGGTGGCGGACAGTGTCGCGGTAAGGCATGAGCGAACCGTTGGATTTGCGAACCACGAGGCCGCGGGCAGAGGCCTGCTCATAAGTGGCAGCAACGCCTCCGTAGTACATAGGCCAACTGGCACCGTAGCCGGGATACCAGTTATCGTACGTATCGCGGGTGAAGTAATCGAAGCCGAACTGGTCAAACCACTTCGCGTTATTTTTGCCGATGCCTTCCACCACCTGCTTCAGGCCGGGGGCAAGGAACGGGTTATAAGGATCGGCTTCCGGCGTGAAGTAGTAGGTGGAGTCTGAACCCATTTCATGGAGATCGATGGCGATAACCGGCATCCATTCGCGCAGCATTTTGATGCGGCCCTGGGACTCGGGTTGGGTGGCGGTGAGCCAGTCGCGGTTCAGGTCGAAGTGGTAATGGTTGGTGCGACCGCCGGGCCAGGGCTCGGTGTGTTCGGCGGAAAGCTGGCTGGGGTTGGGTTCCAGGCCGAGATTCTGTTCGTAGAAGTTGACGAAGCGGTCGCGGCCATCGGGGTTCTGGGCGGGGTCCAACAGCAGGATGTCGTTGCGCAGAATCTTCTGCACCACGGGGTCATTCTGGGCGGCGATTAAGTGGTAGGCGGTGATGAGGGCGGCGTCAGACGAAGAGATTTCATTGCCGTGCACGCCATAGCCGAGCCAGACGATGGCCGGGAGGGTGGGGCCAAGGCGCTGGGCATCGGCGGGTTTGGTGAGTTTGGGATCGGCGAACTTCTGCCAGGTGGCTTTGATGTCGTCGAGCTTCCGCATGTTCTCGTCCGAGCCAATCACGGCGTAGAAAAGCTTGCGGCCTTCCCAGGTCTGGGCGTACGGATAGAGCTTAATTCGGGGGGAGGCTTTCGCCAGAGCTTCGAGATATGTAGTCAGGCCGGCATGCGAGGTAATCCGTTCGCCGGGTTCGTACCCCAGAACACTCTTTACCGTTGGAATGGCCGGATTGTACTTCGCTCCGGGCCAGTATTCATAAGTTGTCTGGGCGGGACTTAGAGTTGCGAGCAGCAGAAGCGCTGCCGCAGGCAGGAGTGAAGACCGAAACAGTATATTCATACGGAATTGACCAGAATAGCGTGACGGGGAGTGGTAATACCAGACTAAACGCCGACTAACTGGAAGACGTTGCCTTCCGGGTCGATTCCATCAGCCGCTCCCCAGGGCTTCAGTTCCAGTTGGACACCGGCCGCCTGTAGTCTGGAGACTTCGCCGGCCAGGTCGGTGACGGTGAAAATCAGCTTGATCGGGGTTTCTTCGCGAATCCGCGGTGGGTT
>RGPS01000310.1 GCA_010084195.1 Terriglobia bacterium | reverse complement strand
TCTGGTGTTGTTGTACCAGTGGATCCACTCAAGCGCTTCGTCGCGCGCCTCATGGCGGGTTGTGAAGGTCCGACCTGCGAGGCGTGCCAGCTTCAGCGAACCGAACAGCGTTTCCGCACAGGCATTATCCCAACAGTTTCCCTTGCCGCATTCCACAAGCCGTACCGCTTCCTGCCTGAACTCCAGAGTGTCCTTCGCTCTGTTTGCCTTTTCCAGCTTTCTCCCTTTGCTGATTCTCAGCTAAGGGATACGTTTTCCGCGGGCAAGGTCAATGCGCTGCTGGAAAGAAGCTATCGAAATCACGGAGCCGATTTCAGACTGATCAGCTCCGACGCCCGCTTCGACGATTACCGTCGACAGCCAAGGTTCAGCGCGCTGATCGCCAAAGCCAATCTGCAGTAAGCATCAACGCCAAACGGGGCGGAGAACCCACCAGATCGCTTTGATATAAAGCGCCTGGCAAGTTCCCCGCCCCGTTATGGGCGAAGCAGTAAAGCTTCTGACTACTCTTTCGGCTTCATCTGGTCGCGCAATTCTTTCAGAACGGCTTTGCGGCTGAGCTTGATCTTGTTGCCTTCAATCCCAATCACCTTCACCCGAATCTGATCGCCTTCATTCAGCTCATCCGTCACCAGTTTGATCCGGTTCTCGGCGATTTCGCTGATGTGCAGCAGGCCGTCCGTGCCAGGGAAGATTTCCACGAATGCGCCGAAATCGACGATCCGCACAACCTTGCCCAGATACACCTTGCCGATTTCCGCAGTCGCGGTCAGGTCAGCAATAATCTGCAGAGCCTGCTTCGCGGCAACCGGATCAGCCGACGCCACATGAATCGTGCCATCATCCTCAACGTCAATCTTGACGCCGGTCTGTTCGATGATCCCGCGGATCACCTTACCGCCCGGTCCAATCACGTCACGGATCTTATCCACCGGAATCTTGGTGGTGTAGATACGCGGAGCGTAGGGGGACATTTCCTGACGAGCTTCCGCGATCACGTCTTCCATCTTCGAGATGATGTGCAGACGACCACGCTTGGCCTGTTCCAGAGCTTCCTTCATCAGTTCCGTAGTAACGTTCGGAACCTTGATGTCCATCTGGAGAGCGGTGATGCCATCACGGGTACCGGCAACCTTGAAGTCCATGTCGCCGTAGTGATCTTCCGCACCGGCAATGTCGGTCAGAATGGCGTACTTGTCGCCTTCCTTCACCAGACCCATTGCCACGCCGCCAACCGGAGCCTTAATCGGCACACCAGCATCCATCAGCGCAAGACTCGCGCCGCAGACGGAGGCCATCGAGCTGGAACCGTTCGATTCCAGAATGTCGGAAACCACACGGACCGTGTAGGGGAACTGCTCTTCCGTCGGCATCGCCGCCAGAACTGCGCGCTCCGCCAGCGCACCGTGGCCGATTTCACGACGGCCCGGGCCTCGCATGAAGCCCGTTTCGCCAACCGAGAACGGCGGGAAGTTGTAGTGCAGCATGAAACGCTTGAACGTCTCACCGGCTTCCAGCATTTCGATCCGCTGTTCATCGTCCTTCGTGCCGAGGGTGACCGTGACCAGAGCCTGCGTCTCACCACGTGTAAACACGGCAGAACCGTGGGTACGCGGCAGAACGCCCGCTTCGCCCCAGATGTCGCGAACTTCGTCAAACGCGCGGCCATCCGGACGACGACGCTTGTCCAGCATTTCGTCGCGGAAGATCTTTTCCTTCAGGCTGTCGAACAACTTGCCCGCTTCCGCCTTCTGTTCGTCGGCAACACCTTCCACCGCGGCTGCGTGCAGCGCGTCGATCTTCGAGTAGCTTGCCAGCTTGCCGTACTTGCTGGTGTCGAGAGCGTCGGTCAGGTCCACACGAACCTTGGCTTCGATCTCGGCGAGGAGAGCCGCATTCACAACCGCAGGGGTGAACACACGCTTCGTCTTGCCCGAAACCTTCACCAGTTGCTTGATACCGGCGGCAATCTTTTTGCAGCTCTCCAAACCAAATTCCAGAGCGCCGATCACTTCTTCTTCGCTGGCTTCCTGTGCTGCGGCTTCCACCATCACAATGCCTTCATCAGTGGCAGCAACCGTGATGTTCAGCGACGCACTGCGCGATTCTTCGTAGGTGCAGTTGGCAACATACTTGCCATCAACCAGCGACACACGAACGCCGCAGGCGATGTGGTGAAACGGAATATCAGAAATGGCGAGCGCGGCACCTGCGCCAACAATGGCCAGGATACCGGGGTCAGTCGACGGATCAGCCGACAGGACCATCGCAATAATCTGCGTCTCAATCATGAACCCTTCCGGGAACAGCGGACGCAGCGGACGGTCAATCATCCGGCTGGTGAGAGTTTCTTTCTCAGACATCCGGCCTTCGCGCTTAATGTAGCCGCCAGGAATCTTGCCGGCTGCATAAGTAAATTCGCGATAGTCGCAAGTCAGGGGGAAGAAGGACTGATTCGGCTTCGGTTTGGAGGCGCTGCAGGCGCTCACCAAAACCACGGAATCGCCTTGTCGGACGATGACCGAACCACCAGCCTGCTTGGCCAGTTTTCCGGTTTCAAGACTAATTTTCTTGCCGTCGAGATCAATTTCAACAGTCTGTACGTTCATATTTTCAGTGCCGGGTTACGTTCCCCGGACATCCTTATCTGCCGGAATTACCGGCGCAAACCCGTGAGGGCCAGATCTGGCGAGGGGAGCTGAAAAAGGAGGGAGGCAGGCGCACTTTGCCAAAGCACAGCTTGACAAGGCACACCTCTATCACACCCCGGAATCAATATCCGGGGTGATCGCAGGTCATCAACGACTTGCGAAAACAGGGGAATATTTCCACCTGCTTCGAAGTAAGAAACCACTAAAACCGCTTAGTGACGGATGGAAAGCTTCGTCAGAACACTCTTGTAACGTTCCGGACTGGTCCTCTTGATGTAGGTCAACAGCCGACGACGCTTCGCAACGAGGCACAACAGGCCACGGCGCGAGGAATGATCCTGGCGATGAGTCTTAAAGTGCTCCGTGAGCTCCAGGATACGAGTGCTCAACAGTGCGATCTGTACTTCGGGCGAGCCTGTGTCGGATTTGTGAACCTGGTTCCGAACAACAACTTGCCGCTTTGCTTCTCCCGCCAATGCCATCTTAAGGGTTACTACTCCTGTTCTTCTCTTTTGCTCGCTAGTATCAGTTAGAAGTGTAACACAAGGGCGACAGGTCGCACAGGCTCATTCCACACCACACAACCGCAAAGCGAGTTCTTAGCCATTGTACCCGACGCCCCCTCGCCAACGCCAAATGTCGGGTGACAGCCACTCCCGGACGCCGCCCGGTTGACCCTGCGGCACCAGGCCCCTACCCTCCAATTATGAGTACCTCCTCCGCAACCTACCGCTACATCGTCCATTCCCCCGGGGTTCGAAGCGGTAACGCCATTGCAGAAGGCACCAGAATTGGCGTCCATGACGTGATTGGCTTGCTCCAGAATGGTGAAACTATCGATACTGTACGGGACAACTGCTTCCCCACCCTGACGAAGTCTCAGGTTACGAATGCCTCGCCTGCTACGAAGACCACCGTGGCGAGATCGACTTGCTCGTTGCCCAATAAATGGCACCGGCCTGGACTTGAACTTCCTGCTCTACCATGACTTTCCCAACGATCTGAGCTACCTGCTCGCGCAACTCGGCTATGGCGTCACGGTTTTGCGCAATGTCCTTCCAGTTGATGCGCCCGACTTTGATGCGCCCGACGATGATGCACCCGACGATGATGCGCCCGACGTTGATGCACCCGACGAGAGGGTCCTTCTCCTGGCCCACGAACGCTCCTGGCCCACGAACGCTCCTGGCCCACGAACGCTCCCGGGTGTTTATAACCTGCAATCGCACTGACTTCCTTAGGCTGGCCACAACCGACGCGCACCACGGCATCGTCATTGTGATTCGCCGTCCAACGCGAGCAGCCGAACGTACGGCTCTATTCGAACTCCTGGAACGCGCCGACGAGACAGGTATTCGTAACAACATCAATTTCTCCTGACCCAGTCCATCGCCGCGTGGCATATGATGTCTCACGGAGCCTAACTCAAGCCATGCAGCTCAACCGCCGCCATTTCCTCAACGCCCTCGCCACCGCCACCGCCACCCTCGCCTGCCCTTCTCTGACGTTCGCCCAGGAAAAAAGTGGCCTCAAAATCACCTCCGTCC
>RGPS01000309.1 GCA_010084195.1 Terriglobia bacterium | reverse complement strand
TCGCAGGAAAGCCTGGGGAACCGATCCAAAGAGCTGACTATAGAGTTTTCGCCCGGTTGCCGGGTTCAGGCCCTGGAGCACGAAATCCTCGGATGTCTTCCTGAGTTCTGGTTCAGAAGGCAGGTGAAACACACGCGCGTAGTGAGGAGTTTCAGTAGTACTGGAAAATGCCGAAATAAAACGTGGTGACACCCCAAACCCTATTAGGACTTGGGGTGCCACCCGATTACCTGAGTATTTAGTCACTCGAGGTGACCACCGATCAGAGACCGGTTCATGAATGGGCAAACGTGCTTCCCATGCGCGTGGGTTCAGCCTTTAATCCAGGAAGAACGATAAAAGACAATCGACAAGAGAGCCAAGAACATTTTTTGAGACACCCGGCAGCATGTCTCCGTCAGAGCGCCCTGCTCAGGAGGTAGTAGGCTGCCCATCGTGCCACAGCCTTTTGATCTGAATGTACCTGATCCGAACGTACTTGATCCGAACGTATGGCGGCAAGCTGGGATTTTCGCAGCGCTTCCGCCACACCTTTCTCAGGAGCCTCTTTGAGCATCCGGTAGAAATTGCGCATAATCGATTCGGCATCATCATCTGCGACATCCCATTGTGTCGCGAGGACGCCTCCGGCACCGGCTCCAATCCACGCACGCGTCAGGCCCATACGGCCTGAGCTGGGAATGGTTTCCCCTTGCGCGGAATGGCATCCGTTCATTACTATCAGGTCGGCCGAAATTGCCCGTGCGAGGATCTCCTGTGGACCGAGGAGGTCCATGCCGCCCGGGCCGAGACGAAGGGCGATCAGACCGGAACGATACTCACTCTTTCCTGCCACCACATGCGTTGCGAAATGCACAACGGAAGGATTATCCTCCGCGAGCTTCCACAACTGCTCTGACGAGGCGTTCATTCCGGTGAGCAACCGGACCGGCCCAGGGCCCCATACGCGTGAAGAAACCTGAAGCTCCTCCGCAGTTCGCGGGAGGCGGGGCAGCGAAAACTCCGGTTTGCGCTTCTCACCGTGAAAGCGGGGATCAGCGGCGTTGTAAACGGGGTCCCCGACTCCGATGAAGGCTCCGTTACTGCGGAACGACCGCTTTTGCAGAAGGAGAGCAGCGGGAATCAACTGCAGAGAGGCGCGTTCCACCAGGAATTCAGGTGTTTTCCCTTTCCTGGCTACCCTGAGGGCGGCAAACGGGATATCGTGGAGCGGGCCGTCCGGCTCCAGTAGCCAATGGGAACTTCGCAGGAAAGCCTGGGGAACGGAGCCAAAGAGCTGGGAATAGAGCCTCAGGCCCACCTCGGCGTTCATACCTCCGCGCACGAATTCACCCGCAGTCTTCCGAAGTTCCGGTTCCGGGGGCAGACGAAATACCCGCACATCCGACGCGGTAACCGCCCACATCCAGGAGCCTTCCTCCGAGATGTGAAAGCTAAACAAAGTGGTGTCACGATCCAGCAGCGACCGGGCGTGTTTGAGCGCCGAGTTTTCCGTAGTTGGGCCTTTTGCAGAAGGGTGACTGCCGGCTGCGGCTTCAGCCTCCTGCAACTCCAGTTTCAGCGCCGTCAGCCCAGGCTCGGAAGTTCCGACGGTTGAACCCAAAGCTCTCCTTTGGAGCGCCTGGTAGCGCGCTAGTTTTTCCCAGTAGGCCGGGGACAGGCGGCTGCGCCAGTCTCCCGTGTCAGGCAGGATGGACCGCAGACTCCATGACCGGTTTTGCTGGGCTGCATCAAAGGTCTCGGCGATGACAGCGGCGCTTCCTTTGGCCAGGGCGACGCGGTTTCCCGCCTCGACGACGCCCCGCAGGAATTGTCCAATACCGGTTTCGAAAGCGACGCGGTCCTGGTCGGCCGGGACCATGTCAGCACGGAACTGTGAAGCCAGACGTCCGGCCTCCAGAAAGTCGCCCAGTGCACCTTCATTTCGCCCGGATTCCAGACGAACGCGGCCGCGATCCGCGAGAATTCTCCACCGTGGCGTTCCGTCTTCCCTGACCGAGAGGGCCTGTGCGAACAAATCTTCCGCCAGCAGGGGCTTGTGTTGACGGGCTGCCAGTTTTGCCAGTCCGGTCAGCAGGTAAGCCGGATTACGATCGTACCGGCGTGCGATACCGAGACCCTCGTTGAGGGCCAGTTCCGCCTCCGCGAGACTCCCGGCGCGGAGGTTATCGTTGCCCCACATGCCCATCAAACGCACGACAGCATCTTGCCTGTAGACGGCTGTCAGTTGCTTGCGGGCCTCATCATAGAGGGGCTTCGCTTTCTCAAACTGATTCAAATTCGCTAACGCCGAGCTCAGACGGAAGAGGAGCATCGCCCGTTCCCCGGCGTCCGCGTGCCCCGCCGGACCGTCCAGACCTTCCCGGGCGACACGGACGGCATTGTCGGGCTGGCCGATCTGGATGTAGAGATTGGCCAGGTTGTCCATGCAGAAAAGCAGCGGCCTCATTTGTCCTGAGGTCTCCGCGAGGCGTCGGGCCTGGGTTAGATCTTTCATGGCTTCCGCAAATTGCCCGGTAACCATTTCCGCTGTACCGACATTGTTGCGATTCATGGCGGACGCGCTGTCGTCCCCCGCTGCGTCTGCTACCTGCGCGGCCATCACGAAAAAGGACCGCGACTCCACGTATCGCCCGTCGGAGTAAAGTCGCCGACCTTCCCAATTCAAGGCCGTAGCTCCGGGGTCGCGCAAGGGCGGGGACAGGCGGAGGAGGAAGGCCGGGTGTTCAGCAGAACAACTCAGCAGCAATGCTGAGAGCGCAAGGCCTGAAAGAACGCTAATTATGAGTCTGATTCGCACGGGTGACCCGTAATCTGAACCACTAGCCGATGGTACTTCCGTCCATTTTCGAAAGGAAAGTACCACCAGTCTAGCAGTATTAAATGTCGCTCATGGCGACTACCGGCCTCAGACCGGCTCTTGAATTGGCACATGCGCCTTCGTTAACGCATGGATTTTGATTGGCTAAGAATCCGGGGCGAAATCGGCCCCGGAACTACCAACCGAGAAGAAACGAAATAACAAAGCTGAAAAATGTACCTACGGTACCGCCTGAATCACTTCCCATGTCATTTACTCCTTCCTGCGGACCGTTGCCGTAATCCGATCCGCAATTAAGAATTGGCAGTGTGGCCGTGAAAGATCTCGCCGCGAGGTCCGGAAGCGATTGAAAACAAAGAGAAGTTATTTTTTGCTAAACTGTGATCGATGTTTCGAGCCACCTCCGCCCTGTTCCTTTTTTCCTTGCTTGTGCAGGCCCAGCAGCCAGCCACACCCCACAAAGCGCCGGACCTTGCCATTCAGGTCGCGGAGGACAAATTCATCTGGCTCAGCGAGTATTCCGGCAAGACGAGGCTGGTAGCGGTGTTCATGACCACCTGCCCGCACTGCCAGTACACGACCGGCATCCTGAACAAACTCCAGAAAGAGTACGCAGCGCGCGGCGTTCAGGTGTTAGCGACCGCAATTGAAGCGATGTCCTCACTCCACGTGGCCGACTTTAAGAAGCAGTTCCAAACCCAGTACCCGGTCGGCTACAACGACCAAAAATATGTGGCAAAGTTCCTGGGGCTGCCCGAAAACGACCCCCTGTTTGTTCCGCAGCTGGTTTTTGTGGACAAAAACGGGATGGTTCGGGCACAATTCACCGGCGAGAGTCCAGCCATGGAGAAGGACGTCCAGGAGAAAAACCTCCGGGAAACCCTCGACAAAATCCTGAAAGAGACGAAGTAACTACTTCGCAGTCAACTTCTTCCAGCGCTCTTTTATCTGGTCGAGGAGGCTCTTCGCTGGTGGGGCGAGCGGGCGGGTTTCAATCTTCGCCTCAGACGTATGATCCAGTACTGAGGCAGGGCGCTCGCAGCCTTCCTCACCCATGGGCCGGATGGAATTACCGGCCAAACCATACCGCTTTCGGGTCATGGTGTCGTCAGCCTTCTCCAGGCAGACCGAAAACTTTTCGGGTGACACCTGAACGGGGAAAAACCCAGTTACTCGCCGCTGAATAAAAGACGTCTCGTAACGGTGCCGCCGGAGATTCCAGCCGAAGACGCGGTACCCATCGAAATCGTAATCGCGGCCCAGTGATTCTGACGTTGTCCAGAGCCAGATATCCTTCTCCCCGTCATTAGTCGTCGTCTTTCCGAGTGAAAAATATGACGTAATCCTGTGACCCTCGGCGTACTGCGCCACTTCGTCCGGGATGGACATGTAGACACGGCTGGTCAGAACCCACCCGCTTTGCCCGCTTTGCGTTCGGATCAGCGTCCAGTCGTCACGCGCCACCGGGGGCAGATCTTCTTCGGCAACCCTCGC